>JACOMY010000001.1 GCA_014324045.1 Rhodospirillales bacterium
CGATCGATCGCAACGCACCAGCGCCAAGCTCTCCATCGAACTCGGCGGCTTCCACGGCGACCTCATGGCCGAAGCCAAGGTAGACCTCCGGGACATCAAGCCCGAACTCACCGGACACTGGCTACTCACCCGGGGGCTACTCACCCGCGTCATGCACCGCCTCGACGACAGCCTCACCACCAACTTCGAGGCCGAAAGAGACAACGAAGCCGCACAGAGATGAGCACCCCGCAAGGACCCCTAAACCCCGGTCACTTGAGCCGTGGGCCACGAAACTGTCGCGCTTGGGCCATTTATTGTGGCGCGCTACAGGACCAAGAAACTGCCGCAGTCAATCCTGCCCTATATTCTGGTCCCAGTTCAATTTCACGTCTTGGGGTAGCCTTATGGGGGGTAGCCTTATGCACGACGAGACACGCATTGCCATTCACCGTGCGGCCCTTACCGAGGAGACTGCTCTCGTTCGTTCTCTCGTGGAGCAGACCGGTTTCGATCCCGAAGCACGCCGTACGGTCTCGGAAGCTGCGGCGGGCTTGGTACGGTCGGTGCGCGCCGTCGGCAAAACGGGAATCGTGGAGCGCTTCCTGTCCGAATACGGGCTCTCCACCAAGGAAGGCGTGGCGCTGATGTGCCTTGCCGAGGCGATGCTGCGGGTTCCGGACAGCAGCACCCTGGACGAGCTGATCGAGGACAAGATCGCGCCGCACGATTGGTCGGCGCATCTGGGCGAGGCCAACTCAATCTTGGTCAATGCCTCGACCTGGGGACTGATGCTGACCGGCCGGCTGCTCAAGGATGGCGATCCAGGCATGGTCCGCACGCTGCGCGGTATGCTGCGCCGCCTAGGCGAGCCGGTGGTGCGCGTAGCCGTAGGCCAGGCCATGGCCGAGATGGGCGCGCAGTTCGTGCTGGGGCGCACCATCGAAGAGGCGATGAAGCGCGGGGCGGCGCAGGTGCGCAGAGGCTACGGTTACTCCTACGACATGTTGGGGGAAGCGGCAAGGACCGAAGCCGATGCGTTGGACTATCACCGGGCCTATGCCAAGGCGATTGCAGCCATCGCCGGGAATACGCTGTCCCCGGATATCCGTGACAACCCCGGTATCTCTGTCAAGCTTTCGGCATTGCATCCGCGCTATGAAGCCACCCAGCGTGAGACCATGCTGCCAGTCCTGGTGGGGCGAACACTCACCTTGGCGCAGTCGGCCAAGGCGGCCCGCATCGGGTTCAACATCGATGCCGAGGAAGCGGACCGGTTGGAGCTGTCGCTCGATGTCATCGAGGGCCTGCTCTCCGATCCCTCGCTTGCAGGCTGGGACGGCTTCGGCGTCGTTGTCCAGGCCTACTCGCGCCGCGCGATGGCGGTGCTCGATTGGCTCTATGCCTTGGCCCGGCGGCTCGACCGCAAGATCACGGTGCGCTTGGTCAAGGGCGCCTATTGGGACATGGAGATCAAGCGCGCCCAGGTCATGGGCCTGAAGAGCTTTCCCGTCTTTACCCGCAAGGCGCATAGCGACATCAGCTACCTGGCCGCTGCCCGCAAGCTGTTGGGCATGACCGATCGGATCTACCCGCAGTTCGCCACCCACAACGCCCATTCTGCCGCTGCGGTCCTGGAGATGGCCAAGGGGGATGTGGATCGCTTCGAGTTCCAGCGCTTACACGGCATGGGCGAAGCCCTGCACCGGGCGGTGAAGGAAAAGGCCGGCACCCGTTGCCGGATCTATGCCCCGGTCGGGGCGCATTCCGATCTGCTGGCCTATCTGGTGCGGCGGCTTCTGGAGAACGGCGCCAATGGCTCCTTCGTCAATCGGATCGTCGATCTCGACATCCCGCCGGAACGGATCTCCCGCGATCCGGTGGAGACCGCCGCCGAGACCGGCTTCGTCCCGAACCCGGCGATTGTGGTCCCGCAGAGGCTCTTCGGGACCCGCTGCAACTCCAAGGGCCGGGATCTGACCGATCCGCTGGATTTGGCCGCGATCGAGGCCGGCCGTGTGCCCTTTGCCGCCCCTTGGCGTTGGCAGGCCGTGCCGCTAACCCCGCTGGCCGTCAGTGCCAAGCATGCGGTCGAGATACGCAACCCGGCGCGTCCGGACGAGGCGGTGGGAACGCTGGTCGAGGCCGATGCCGCCCTGGCGGCGGCCGCCGTGACGGTGGCACTTGAGGCGCAGCCCGGCTGGGAAGCGACCGGTGCCGAAGCGCGCGCCGCTATCCTACGCCGCGTTGCGGATCTCTACGAAGCCAACAGCTTCGAGTTTCTCGCCCTCGCTACCCGCGAGGCCGGCAAGACGCTGCTGGACGGCGTGGCCGAGATCCGCGAGGCAGTGGATTTCCTGCGTTACTACGCCGACGAGGCGGAAGAGCTGGGGGGCCGGCCGGCGCGCGGTGCGATCGTTTGCATCAGCCCTTGGAACTTTCCGCTGGCCATCTTCACCGGACAGATCGCGGCTGCCCTCGCTGCGGGCAACGCCGTTATCGCCAAACCGGCCGAGCAGACCCCGCTGATCGCCTATCGCGCGGTGCAGATGATGCGCGAGGCTGGCGTACCGGAGGGCGCGATCCAGTTTCTGCCGGGCGACGGCGCCAAAGTGGGCGGCCCACTGACGGCTGACCCGCGTATCGCTGGGGTCTGCTTCACCGGTTCCACAGAGGTGGCCAAGATCATCGACCGGCAGCTTGCACAGACCGCGCCCGACGCGATGCTGATTGCCGAGACTGGAGGCATCAACGCGATGATCGTCGATTCCACGGCACTTCTAGAACAGGCGGTGCGCGATATCGTTCGTGCCGCATTCCAGAGCGCCGGGCAACGCTGTTCGGCCTTGCGGATCCTCTACGTGCAGCAGGAGGTGGCTGGGGGCTTGCTCAAGATGCTGCAGGGGGCGATGGATGTGCTGAACCTTGGCGATCCTTGGCAGCTTGCCACCGATGTCGGCCCGGTAATCGATGCCGAGGCCCGCGATCGGATCGACGGCTACATCGCGGCGCAGGAAGCGCAAGGCCGGGTGCTGAAGCGCCTGGAACGGCCGCAGCAGGGATTCTTCATCGCACCGACGGTTCTGCGCTCGGACGGCATTGCCGAGATGGAGCGCGAGGTTTTCGGTCCGATCTTGCATGTCGCTACCTTCGAGGCCGGTGAGATCGACGCGGTGATCGATGCGGTCAATGCCAAGGGCTATGGGCTCACCTTCGGTCTGCACACGCGCATCGACCGGCGGGTGCAGCGTGTTCTCGACCGGATCGAGGTCGGCAATGTCTATGTGAACCGCGACCAGATCGGCGCCGTCGTCGGCTCTCAGCCCTTTGGCGGACAGGGGTTGTCGGGTACCGGTCCGAAGGCGGGCGGGGCACACTATCTGCCGCGCTTTCTGCGGGCTGCGCACTCCGAGAGCAGTGTTGCCGCTGCGGAAAGCGCTAGTGCAGAAGCCATTGCCGCCGCGCTGGCCGAACTCAATGCAGGCGCTTGGCGTGTGAGCCCGGGCCGCATTCCGCTCCTACGCAAGCTGTTGCGCGGCCGTGCGGCGGAGGCCATAGCGGCTGCCGCCGGATTGGAGAGTACGACCGATCTGCCGGGGCCGACCGGGGAATCCAACCGCTTTGCGCTCGGACCGCGGGGCAAGGTGCTTTGTCTCGGCCGCGATGGCGAAACGCTTCTGGCGCAAGTGGTTCAGGCGCTGGCCGCAGGCAATGCCGTGATCGCCGTGGCACCGCTGGCCAGGAGGGTGCTGGCACCGCTGCTCGATGCGCCGGTGCTGCCGCTGGCGGCACTCGACGGCACCTGTCCAGCGGAGGCGCTGGCGACCCTGCCGGTCTCTGTCGTCGCCTGCGGCGGGTCTGCCGAACTGCGCGCGCCTCTGCGCCGGGCGCTGGCCGAGCGGGATGGGCCAATCGTGCCGCTGATCGCCGAGACCCTCGCTCCGGTCGCCTATTGTAGCGAATGCACCATCTGCATCGACACCACCGCAGCAGGCGGCAATGCCTCTCTGCTGGCGGAAGCGAGCCTCTAAGGCAGCAGGGATACAGCGCGCGACAGCCGGCAACCGTAGCAAAGTGCGATGGCGTTCGTTGCGACATGGCGGCTAGCTCGTCTACGCCACCTGCCGCCATCGCAGGCTAATCGGCTGGTGCGGCCGTTCGTACCGTGGTGCGGCCGATAGAGACATAGTCGAGGCCTGCCTCTGCCACACTATCGGGTGCGAAGAGATTACGCAGATCGATAAGAAGTGGGTGGCGCAATGCTGCGGCGACTTTGTGCAAATCCAACTGGGCGAAGTCCTCCCACTCGGTCAGGATGAGTGCTGCATCGGCGCCGTTCAGTGCCGACATGCAGTCGCGTGCCCAGTTGACACCGCGCAGCTGTGTAGAGGCCATTTCCATGGCCGCAGGGTCGTAGGCAACGATGCGTGCGCCCAATTTCTGCAGACGCGGGACAATCACCAATGCCGGGCTCTCGCGCGTATCGTCCGTCCCACCCTTGAAGGCAACCCCGAGTACCGCGATCTTCAGCCCTTCGACGGAACCGCCGCAGGCTTCGATCACTTTGTCGGCCATCTGCTGCTTTCGGACTTCGTTCTCTTCGATCACCGACTCGACGATGCCGATGGGCCGCCCGATGCGGCGTGCCGTCCAGGCCAAGGCGCGCGTGTCCTTGGGAAAGCAAGAGCCGCCGTAACCGGGGCCTGGCTTCAGGAAACCGCTGCCGATCCGTTTGTCGAGACCGATGGCGTAGGAAACCTCTTCGACGTCGGCGCCGCTGGCTTCGCAAACATCGGCTATCTGATTGATGAAGGCGACCTTGGTGGCCAAGAAGGCATTGGCGGCGTACTTGATGGTCTCAGCCGTTTCCAGACCGGTCAGCAGCAAGGGATAGCCCCGCTCGACCAGCGGCTGGTAAAGCCTTTCCATAGCGGCCTTGGCGTGCGCGCTCTCGGCGCCGACGATCACCCGGTCCGGTTCCAGAAAATCGCAGATCGCCTTGCCTTCGCGCAGGAATTCTGGATTGGAGACGACCTCGATATCGCCGCGGCCGGACGCCTTGATCCGCTGTGCGATTGCGCGGTTGGTGCCGATCGGGACCGTGGACTTGATGACCATCAGTCCGTCCTTGGGCATCACTTTCATCAACTGATCGACGGCCCTGTCGATGTAGCCTAGGTCCGCCTCGCCGCTGGGCGTCGAGGGCGTCCCCACCGCCACCATGACCATGTCGCAGCCCTGCAAAGCCGCGGCCAGATCGGCGGTGAAGCTGAGGCGCCCTGCGGCCAGGTTCTTCGCACAGAGTTCTTTGAGACCGGGTTCGTAGATCGGCATCTCGCCCAGCTGCAGCTGCCCGACCTTGCCGATAGCGTTGTCGATGCAGACGATGCGATGGCCCAGCTCTGACAGACACACTCCTGAGATCAGCCCCACGTAGCCCGTGCCGATGATCGCCAACTGCATACTGCCGCTCGTCCAAATGTGTGCGCGATTCCTGAGAAGTTCTATGACGTTGCCCAGACTGGACTTACCGTCATTCTTCGACTTTCAGCGTTTCTATCCCTCACCGAGGACGAATCCCGCACTTACGCGACTACGCCACCTAACGCTTCGCCCCCTCTGTGAGGGATTAGTGTAGCGCACATGGTGTCGAATGGCATCTCAAGTCTGTCTAACCCTCTAGATCGATAGTCTTGAGGAAGGCCTTTAGGCCCGGCCCCAATTCCGAATGCTTCAGGCCGAAGACGATGTTGGCCTTGAGGAAACCCAGCTTGTCTCCGCAGTCGTAGCGCGTGCCTTCGAACAGGAAACCGTGAACCGCTGCTTTGCCGATGGAGTTGTTGATGGCGTCGGTGATCTGAATCTCGCCGCGGGCTCCCTCGATCTCCAGGTCCAGATAGTCGAAGACGGTCGGGTCGAGGATGTAGCGGCCGATGACAGCCAAGTCCGAGGGGGCGCGCCCCGGCGCCGGTTTCTCGATCAGACCTTTTACCTCGATCAGCGGATTCTTCCGCTCGCCGGGATCAAGGATACCATAGCGGCTTGTGCGTTCCTTCGGCACCTGCTGCACCGCGATGACGGAGCCGCCGAGGCTGTCGTAGGCCTCGATCAATTGCGCCATACAGGCTCGCTCACCCTGGACAATATCGTCGGGCAATAGGACAGCGAAGGGCTCGTCTTGGATCAGGTTGCGGGCGCACCAGATGGCGTGGCCCAAGCCCAGCGGGCGTGGCTGACGCACGAAGATGGCGTCGCCAGCATAAATCTCCGTACAGCGTAGCACCTGCAGCGCGTCGCGCTTGTCGCGGAGCTCCAGAACCTGCTCCAGTTCCGGCGCGTGGTCGAAGTAATCTTGGATCGCCGACTTGCCGCGCGAGACGATGAAGATGAACTTCTCGATTCCCGCCTCGCGTGCCTCTTCGATGGCGTAGTTGATCACTGGCTGATCCACCACCGGCAGCAGTTCCTTCGGAATCGCCTTCGTAGCCGGCAGAAAGCGCGTACCGAGTCCTGCGACCGGGAAGATCGCTTTTTTAACCTTTTTCATGGGTCTGATTATCACCTCGTATTCTTTACGGACTGATCGATGTCCCGACCTGAGGCTTGCCCCCGCCGATCCAAAGGATCATCGCATCCTGCGGGAGACACCTATAGCACGCCGCGCAGCAGCGCAGAGCGACCGGATAGACGCAGAAAGCTGGCTAGGGGGTGAACTGTTCGAGGAGGATGCGCTCTTCCATGTTGTGCTGCGGGTCGAATAAGAGCGTGATTCCGTCGTCATTGGCTTGCTCGACTTCGACGACACGGACATTGCGCACTTCGCAGGAATCGGCGACGGCAGAGACCGGTCGTTTCGTCGATCCCAAAACCTCGAACAGCACTTTGCTTCGGTCGGGTAATAGGGCGCCGCGCCAGCGCCGCGGACGGAAGGCGGAAATGGGCGTCAGACAGAGCACATTGGCGCCGATCGGCACGATCGGGCCGTGGGCCGAGAGATTGTATGCGGTCGAACCTGCCGGGGTTGCGACCAGAACGCCGTCGCACACCAGTTCTTCCAAGCGAACTCGGTCGTCGACCGTGATCCGGATCTTCGCCGCTTGGCGGGTCTGACGCAGCAAGGAGACCTCGTTGAAGGCCAGGTCCTGGAACAGCTTGCCCGATTGATCCCAAGTGCGCATCGCCAGCGGGCGGAGCCGGGTTCGGGTTGCCGCCGCCAGACGCTCGAAGAGGCGGTCGGGATGGTATTGGTTCATCAGAAAGCCGACGCTCCCTCGGTTCATGCCGTAAAGTGGCAGGACCTGGTCGCGGTAGGCTCGTAGCGTTTCGAGCATGAATCCGTCGCCGCCGAGAACCACCAAGACCTCCGCTTCCTCCGGCGCTACAGGTCGATATTGGCATAGGAGTTCTTCCTTGGCTGAAAGCGCCTCTGGCGCTTCGGCGGCCGTTATGGCGAAGGTTAGGTGAGACATGAGAGATCATCCGCTTCAATGGAACGGAATTATAGTGAGTTGGGTCGCGGGAGGCTGACCGTGTATGAGAGTATGAGAGCGTCTGAGCCGACCATCTCGTCTGTATCGGCGCTGCTTGCAAGGCCTAGGACAAGATTCTGAGCGCCAGCTACAAAAATAGGGTGGCGAGTCTAGACAAATAAAACCAGGATCTCTTGCGCAATACACAGCGAAAATAGATCACCTTTCGCGTTGCCGACATGGATTTCCAGTAAGTAAGTTGGATGATCAGTCTAGAGCATGCCCTGATGGCAATCTTAGCGGACTATTCTCTACAAGCACTGAAGAAGCCCGCCTATACGATCGACGACTATGCCCTGCGGACGAATTAGGGCGCCTATCCCCCCGTGACGCTCATGTGACGACTGACGGCAGGAGCCTGGTTGCGCCGGTCGATGACGAAGTCGTGCCCCTTGGGCTTATGTGCGATGGCGTCTCGGATCGCTGCCTGCAAGACCGCATCGTCGTCGCTAAACCTTAGCACCTGGCGCAGGTCGGCGGCATCCTCTTGGCCCAAGCACATATAGAGCGTTCCGGTGCAGGTGAGGCGCACGCGGTTGCAACTCTCACAGAAGTTGTGAGTCAAAGGGGTGATGAAGCCCAGCTTTCGGCCGGTCTCCTCAACCTGGACGTAGCGAGCCGGACCGCCGGTCTTGTAGTCGATGTTGGTCAGGGTCCACGTTTCTGAAAGGCGTCTGCGGACCTCAGAGAGCGGCAGATACTGATCGACGCGTTGTTCGCTGCCCAACTCGCCCAGGGGCATGACCTCGATCAGGGTCAGATCGAAGCCCTCTTGGCCGCACCAGGCCAGCATGCGGTCCAGCTCATCGTCGTTCACGCCCTTGAGGGCCACGGCATTGATCTTGACCGCAAGACCGGCAGTCTTGGCCGCCTGCAAGCCTTCCATGACCTTATCGAAATCGCCCCAGCGTGTGATTGCCTTGAACTTGTGGCGGTCCAGGGTGTCGATTGAGACGTTGATCCGCTTGACGCCACAGGCCGCCAGATCATCGGCAAAACGCACCAACTGGGTGCCATTGGTAGTGAGCGTCAATTCCTCCAACGCGCCGCTGTTGAGATGGCGCGAGAGATTGCGAAAGAGGCTCATGACATTACGTCTGACCAGCGGCTCGCCGCCCGTCAATCGCAGCTTGCGCACGCCCATTGCCACGAACGCGCTTGCCAAGCGGTCCAACTCCTCCAAGCTCAGGATATCTTTCTTGGGCAGGAAGATCATATCCTCGGCCATGCAGTAGACGCAACGAAGATCGCAGCGATCGGTGACCGATACGCGCAGATAGGTAATCGCGCGGGCGAAGGGATCGATCAGGGGCAGGATCGGAACTGCAGTTTGCATGCGGACTATTTTGCGCAATCGCAGGATAAAAACAAGTCCTACAAATTTGGTAAGATTTTATCTTAAGCAGTAGGGACGACGGAGCAGGGTGATGGCCTCTCCTCGGGCGGCGATGCGCTCTGCGAAGAGGCTGAAGGCTTCGCGTACCGTCGCTAGGTGATAGGCATTGGCATGGAGGATGTCCGCCTCGTCCAGAGCCATGATCACGTGCCCGGGCGAGAAGAGGAGATCGCCGCGCTGCCGTGGCGCGTTCGGGGCGAGGGCTCTGCCTAACGCCTCGTCGTCGCGTAGCATGTCGGAATCGCGCGGAGCGGAATGTCCGGCAATGAGCAAGCCCGTCTGTACCAAACCGGAACAGTCGATGCCGCCGAACGACCGCCCGCCCCAGAGATAAGGGACGCCGAGGAAACGCTGTGCGGTTTCGGCCCAATCGGGCCGCCCGCAGTCTGCCGATGCGGCATGACGGACGAAGACATAACCGCCGTCGTGCAGTTCCAGAAAGCCGTCTCGCTTAGCGATGCTGCGCAGGAGCGCACCCATCGGCAGGGAATCGAGTGGCGGTGCCTTGATGCTCGGCTCCGGGAAGCGATAGGTGAGGGGTACGGAGACTTGGTGGCTTGGTAGCAGATCCGACGCTCCGGCCAGCGCCTGCACCGGCGTAAAGCCAACATAACCGTCTCGTACTCCCTGAACCCAGGCCCAGCCGTTCTTGCATTCGAAGACGGACAGGCTTTCGCCGTACCAAAGCTGTGCGTCCAAGGGGGCCGTGGCGGCGGGCTTTCGGCGCAGATCGGCCAAGCCGGTGGCGACGAGGGCCGGGCGCCCCTCGACGAAGCGGGCGGCCTGTACCTGTCCTCTTAAGCGGGAATCGGCTAGGTCGTCGCGGACGGCATTGCAGCGGGGATCGAGTTTCATGCCTTGCTTTCTAGCCCGCGACTCTGTCGAGGTGGGCGGTCGGCCGCTTCGCAGATGCAGCACCGCGAGGTGGTGGTCGATGGGGGGAATACCGATCTCTTTCATTCGGGCCTGTACCTCAAGTGATCCTGACACTTCAGTCTTTTTGTCCATCCGCTTGGCGTGCAGCGCCAGCAGGCGCTGCGGCGGCCGGGGCCGTTCGCCCATCCGAATCGGGTCGGCCTACAGGCCAACCTCGCGCTAGAGGCTGTTCCGATCTCGCGCGGCCTAGAGCCAGGCAGCCTCTTCAAGGGCGTCACGGTCCGGCGTAACTCTTGCTGCGACCCTTCTCTCGGCCCTGCCAAGCCTGCCTCTTGCCTGGATCGTGCTGTCGGCGCCATACCGCCTATGCAGGTCGAAAAAGGAGGTAGCGATGGTGGAGGAGAACGGATCACAGGAAGAGGCGACGCTGCGCCGCCATCGCAAGGCGCGGCCCAAGCTCTTCGATGCGGACACACAGGCACAACTGGAGATCGCGCCCGATCCCAACGATCCGCGCCTGACCGAGAGGCTAACCGGCATCGATGAGAACGGCCTCGCGGTAACCACCGCCGTCGTGACCGAACGGCCGCTGACGCTCTTCCTCAATAGCCAAGAGGTGGTGACGATGATGACCATCGGCGACCACCCCGACTGTCTGGCGGTCGGTTATCTAATCAATCAGAACATGCTGCATCCCGACGATGAGATTACGGCGATCGAGGTCGATGAGGAGCTTGAGGTGGTCGTGGTGCGCACGGCACGCGAGACAAACTATGAAGACAAGTTGAAGAAAAAGATCCGCACCTCCGGCTGCGCCCAGGGCACGGTCTTCGGCGACTTGATGGAGCGTTTCGAGAGCGTTCGTCTGGATCTGGACGCGCGTCTTAGGACCAGTTGGATCTATGCCTTGAGCCGCAAGATCAATGCGGTGCCTAGCCTCTATCTCGAAGCCGGTGCGATCCATGGCTGCGTGCTCTGCGAGGGCGACCGCCCGCTGCTCTACATGGAGGACGTCGGGCGCCACAATGCCGTCGACAAGATCGCCGGCTATATGCGCTTGAACGGCATTTCAGCAGCCGGCAAGATCTTCTACACGACCGGACGGCTGACCTCGGAGATGGTAATCAAGACAGTGCAGATGGGAATCCCCATCCTGATTTCGCGCTCCGGCTTTACTGCCTGGGGGGTCTCGCTGGCGCGTCAGGCCAATCTGACCCTCATCGGCCGGGCCAAGGGCAAGCGCTTCGTTGCCTTGGCGGGGGAGAAACGCATCGACTTCGACAGTAACCCCGACGACGGTCAGGAAGAGGAGCGACGCCATGGGCGCAAAGGGGCCGGCACCTGATGATTGAGGCACAGAAAAGAGGCACGGTCGTGGCCGTCGTTCTTGCCGGCGGCTTGGCGCGACGCATGGGCGGTGGAGACAAGTGCCTCTTACCGCTGGCCGGGCGGCCGCTCTTGGCGCACATCTTGGAACGCCTTAAGCCGCAGGTCTCTGCCCTGGCCTTGAACGCAAACGGAGCGGTCGAGCGCTTTGCGGGCTTCGGTCTGCCCGTGCTGCCGGATATTGTCGCGGGCTTTCCTGGCCCCTTGGCCGGGGTCCTGACGGGGCTAACCTGGGCGCGGAAGGCGCATCCGCAAGCGCATTGGCTGGTCAGCGTACCTGGGGACGGACCGCTGTTGCCGCACGATCTTGTTGTGCGCTTTGTGGAGGCAAGCGAGGCAGGGGCGGAGCTTGTTTGCGCGGCTTCGGGAGGACGCAATCACCCCGTCATAGGCTTCTGGCCACTCTCTCTTACGGAAGCGCTGCGCCAAGCTGTGGTGGAGGAGGAAATCCGCAAGGTAGACCGCTGGACGGCACGCTATCGCTTGAGCGCAGTAACTTGGCCAACAACTCCGCACGACCCCTTCTTCAACGTAAACAGCCCTGAGGACCTGCATACCGCAGAAGGGTTGCTGAAGATCAGTCGGTGAAGGAGCGATAGGCCAGCATGCCAATGAAAGCGGCGAAACCGATGATGCAGATAACGAGATAGATGGCATCCCATTCAGTCATGGTCGTTCCCAGTCCCTGTAGCTTTGTTTAACATCCTGATTTTTGGTCACTGGCGACAGAAAATCAAGATCGGGCGGCGCGAAGTGACACTGCAGACGCGCTGGCCTGGACCGCAGGCAGGCCGCTTCCGGGGGAGCGGCTAAGCGATTTCTGCAGAGCTCTTTGTCGCAACAGAGGCGCAGTCTAGGTGGCGGCTAGGGCTGAATCTTGTGCAAGGCCGGAAAACCGAACGTGCCCACCTTATGGCTATAGTGACCCTAACGATAGCACTTTCCTATTCTCTCGACCGAAACTTGGCGGTGCTGGTGGGGCCGGCCCCGGTCGTTAGTTTGCGGAAGGCCGTCTGTGTCTTCGCACCGACTCAGGTCTTGGAATCGTGGCCGTAATCGCTTTGGGAACAGCGGCATCCGGGAAAGGTGGATTTTTCACATCGGTGCTGCTCCTAAACGGGATGGCAGCCGAGAGATTCGTCCTGACCGCAGCACTTCTGGCCGATACAGTCACCGACATGGTCTAGGCGGACCCGGCAAAGCGAAAGCCGACGTGCATGTCTCTTACACCCAGAGGTAATTGTAAGCTGGCGGCCTTCGAGGTGTTTTCTTCAAGGGTGCTTTCTACGCGCAGAGTAGAGGGAAGCTTGGTAGGGAGGGCGTCGTGCTATCGGTTCTGAAGCCCGTGCTGCCGCTGATCCTGGGGGTCAGCATCTTCATGCTTGGCAACGCGTTCCTCAATCTGGCGACTGCACTGAAGTTGAACCAAGCCGGTATCTCCTCCTCCTCCATCGGTGTCGTCCAGTCCGCCTTCTATCTGGGCTTTCTGGTGGGATGCCTCTTTATTAAGCGTTTGATCCGGAGGGTCAGCCACATACGCGCCTTCGCCGTCCTCGGGGCTTTGGCCACCTGCACGGCGCTCTTCCAAGTCCTGTTCTTCGGAACCTTCTCCTGGGCGCTCTGCCGCGCGGCCTACGGTTTCGCCATGGCCGGCGTGACCACCGTCATCGAAAGCTGGATCAACGAACGGACCTCGAACGAGACACGCGGCCGGATCTTGACGATCTATATGACGGCCTACTATCTCGCCGTCAGTCTTGGACAGATCTCGATCAACTTCTGGGAGCTTGCCGGCGTCCAGGTCTTGGTTTTTGCTGCGGTCGTAATCGCCGTTTCGCTGCAGCCGATCCTCTTGACCAATTTGCGGCAGCCAGAGGTGAAGAGTTCCAAGCCCATGTCGATCTTTGCGCTCTTCCGCGTCTCGCCGCTTGCTGTCGTCGGGGCAACGGGGGCTGGGCTGCTGCAGCCCGCCTTGGGCACTATGACGCCGATCTTCGCCATCGGTGTGGGCTATAGCCTGCTGCAGGTCTCGCTGTTCACTGCGACCCTGACCATGGGGCCTTTCCTGATTCTCTGGGCGGTCGGACGGTTGAGCGATGCGGTCGGTCGCCGACGCGCCCTCTCCATCATGCTGACGATCGTAATCTCGGTGGCCGCTGCCCTCTACAGCCTGCATTGGCTGGAGCCGCATTTCGTCGTGATGCTTGCCATTGCCTTGGTGCTGGGCGGGACCTCGGCGTCGATCTATCCCAATTCCATCGCCCATGCCTACGATCAGCTGCCCAGCGAGCGCTATGTTTCGGCCTCTACCTCGCTGTTGATCTGCTTCTCCTGCGGGGCGATCTTGGGGCCGACCCTGGCGGCCTTCATGATGGGGCTCTTCGGGCCGCACGGGCTCTTCCTCTATGCGGCCAGTTTCGGCAGCCTGCTCTTGCTCTTCGTCCTCTACCGCTGGAAGGTCCGGCCGGAAGTGATTGTGGTCGACAAGCAAGCCTTTGTGCCGGTGGTTCCAACCTCACGCGTGGCGCCGCAGTTGGATCCGCGTCGCGTTCCGCCCGACCAGGCCGCTTAGGAGCCTGTCATGTCCAAGCTGAGCGGTCTGCTGTTCGACAAGAACGGCACCTTGATCGATTTCCATAAGTCCTGGGTGGCGCCGATGTGGGGCCTCGCCGACGTCTTGGCCGGAGAGGATGGCGATCTGGCCGCGTTGCTCATGCAGGAAGCGGGGCTCGAACCCGCGACCCAGCGGGTCAGGCCCGACTCCATTCTGTCGGTCGGTACCGCCCGCGATTTGGCCAATGCCTGGCAGCCCTTTCTGCCGGCTATCGGCGGCGAGGCCCTAGTAGGTAGAATCAATCGCTTCCCGCTGCGTGCCGGCAAAACGACAGCAGAACCGGTCCTCCCACTGGAAACCTTCTTCGGCGCACTTCGGGATTGCGGTCTCGCCCTCGGGGTGGCCACCAGTGACAGCGAAGCCAGCGCGCATGCGCTCTTGGCCGGTTCGCAGTCCGCCGCACACGTCGGCTTCGTCAGCGGCTACGACAGCGGCCACGGAAGCAAGGCCGGTCCGGGTATGGCCTTGGCGTTCGCTGAAGCGATAGCGGCCCCGCCAGAACGTTTGGCTGTGATCGGCGATAACCTGACCGACCTGCTGATGGGTCGCCAGGCCGGTTACGGTTGCTTGATCGCAGTCCTGACCGGCACTGGGTCCGAGGAGAGCCTTGCCGTCTATGCCGATGTGGTCCTACCCTCTATTGCAGAGCTTAAGGATTGGCTCTTGCAGGAGGGTCTGATCGAGGACTAGCGCTCCAAGACCAAGCGTAGGCCGAGACCACCCAGAATCACGGCGGCAACGCGGTCGGTAATCGGCTTGGTCTTCAGGTAACGACGGCTGACCGACTCGGTGCTAAGGACAAAAGCGAAAGTCGTGTAGACAATCCATTCGACTGCTAATTGATTGCCAACGATCGCGACCATCTCTAGCGCAGAAATTCCGGCCGGGAAGATCACAACAAGAACGGCAGCGGCGAACAGCACCGATTTGGGATTGGCCAGATTGACCAGAATGCCGCCGAGGAAAGCATCGGCGTGGGCCGGAGCAGCCGGTCCGATAGGCTGCTTCGCGCCCCTCCAAGTGTTCCAAGCGATATAGAGCAGGTAGGCGGCGCCCAGGATTTTGAAGGTGGTGTAGGCCCAAGGAAAGAGCCGGAACAGGCCGTCCAACCCAAGGGAAGCCAGCAGAGTCCAAGTCGCCGCCATCGTGCCGAGTCCCAGCCCGGTGGCAATTCCAGCAGCTCTACCGCAGGTAAGCGTCGTACGGATGGTGTAGAGCATCGCGGGGCCGGGGCTCATGAGCGCTGCCAGGAGGCTAAGGTTGAAGACAACAGCTTGGTCCAGAGTCATGACTTGGCCCGGCGAGGGAAGAAAGTAATGGTTTAGGGTTGTACGGGAATTTTTCTCTTGCCATGTGCGAATGCGCGCAGCGGCCGTCTAGCGCTCGCAATAGCCGGCGCGCACGCAAGTGCCGATGAAATTGCAGATAAGACGTTCGGCATGGGCCATGGTGGTGAGGCCGACATCGCGGTTGGGGGCAATCTTCGCCGGATCTATGCCCAGCACCCGGCCCTTGGCGACCGGGCTGTGAATCGGCGTGCGGATCTTCAGCTAGATGAGATCGCTCAGCGTCCGTGCCATGATCGCCGGCATGGTGGTGGGATCCAAGACCTCGGCATCGATCGTCAACTAGTAGGGCCGGTGGAATGCGTTCCAAGAAGGCGGCCTAGGAAGGCGGCCATGTCGATCGCATGCAAGTCGATCTTGTGCAGTTCGTAAGCGGTGACGATATCGGTGCCGCAGGCACGGGCGGCCTTTGCTTCTCCGTGACGCGCGTTGCCGGTGTCACGCACGACCGGAATGGGAATGCCGAGGATTGCAAGCGCTAGGGTGAAGTCGTAAAAACTGCGCGCAGGGCTTCCTGCGCACGAAGGAGGGGCGTTTCGACCACCGTTCGGATCTTATCAATAAGCAATGGCAGGCGACAGCAGCATAGCGCTGCACCTCTTAGCGCAAGAGACTAGCCTGCCCGCACCTAGGCGCGCAACTGTTCCTCAAGATAAGCCATCGTGCGCTGCCAAGCCAACCTGGCATCGGCAGCGTCGTAGCGCGACCCGGTTGGATTGGCAAAGGCATGGTTGGCGTCGTACCAGAAAACCTCGTAAGTCTTGCCGGCTTCCGACATAGCGGCCTCGAAGTCCTCGACCATTGCTTTGTTGATCCACCGGTCTTTTGTGGCGAAGTGACCGAGCACGGGGCAGGCCAGGGGGGCCAGTTCCGCCGCGGTCTTGTTCACCCGACCGTAATAGACCACGCAAGCATCGGTCGGCGTCGCCAAGGCTGCATTCAAGGACCAGCCGCCGCCGAAGCACCAACCGAGCGTGCCCAGCTTGCCGGTGGTCACACCCGTCTGCTTGCGGGCGCCGGTCAGGTCGTCGATCCAGGAGACCAGCATTTCGGTTGCTTCCTCGGGCTTCACCGCCTCCATCAGCGCCTTCGCATGGTCCGGTGTATCGGCGATCTGGCCGTCGTAAAGATCGACCGCCAGAGCAACATAGCCCGCCTTGGCCAACTCCGCAGCCACAGCCTTGATCTGGTCGTTCAAGCCCCACCATTCATGAATCAGCATCACCGCGGGCGCCGGTATCTTGGCCGGTAGCGCCAAGGCGGCTTGCACATTGCGGCCCACTGCGGTGATGAGGGAAACGGACTGCAGGCTGTTGGCGGCTGCCTTGGCCAGAGCAGAATTGGCGAGGACCGTTGCCAGGGGAAGCCCCGTTGCGGCACCAAGAAAGGTGCGGCGGGGAAGTGCTGCCATGGATTTGCCTCCTTCCTAGGCGCTCAACCAGCTCAACTACGGGGCGGCAGACCAGAACGCGCCCCAGATAGTCTAGGCATGCGGTCTTGACCGACAGCAGGTGTATCCTGAAAACGCAGACAAGGACGGCAATGGAATCCCAAGAAATTGCCCTGTGCGGTCAAAGAAGCAAGATTTCTTACCGACTGCCACAGCAGGGCCATCTCAAGCGGCGGCGTCCTGCTTGGCTTTAGCGCGCTCGATCCGCTTCTTCAGGTCGCGGGCCTTTTTGCCCAACCGGTCGGTCTTGGCGCCCAAGAGGAAGCTGTCGAGACCGCCGATCTTCTCGACAGTCCGTAGTGCGCGGGTGGCGAGACGGACCCGAACGGTCTCGCCCAAGAGGTCGCTTACCAGAGAGGCCCGCTGTAGGTTCGGCAGGAAACGACGCTTAGTTTTGTTGTTGGCGTGGCTGACATTGTTGCCGACCAGTACAGCCTTGCCGGTAAATTCGCAACGACGAGACATGATTTCAGTCTTTCTGCCAAAAAAGCTAAAGAGCCGCGGCCGCCGCTTTTTGCGATCGTCAACTCGCATGCATCTTCGTTGACCTTAGTACAAGCGCTTCGGCTCCGTCAAGACCCTATAAAGCGCGGGCAGCTATGTAGCCAGCACGCCTATCGAGCCCACAGGTAAAGTTACAGGGTAAGGTTACAGGCGCCGTCGGCTGCGGCCCGGCGTTGCGCGCTTGTCCACGCATCGATTGCTCCCTTATAACGGCGGTAGAGGCCCCGATGGACGAGACTGACCTTCACCAGTTGACAGAGGCGAGGAACCTTAGCGTTAGTGACACAGGAACTGCCCAGGCGCAAGATGGTCGACAACCAATTGCGTGCCAACAAGGTGACCGATGAGGCGGTCTTGGAGGCCATGGGCCGTCTGCCGCGCGAACGTTTCGTACCCGAGCGCTATGCCGGTTTGGCCTATGTGGATGAAGATCTGCCTCTGGGCGGCGGGCGCTACATGATGGAGCCGATGGTCCTGGCACGCCTAGCCCAGGCGTTGGAGATCGAAAGCGACTTCATGGTACTGGTGGCCGGCTGCGGGTTGGGCTATTCGGCAGCTATGCTAGCCTCGTTGGGCGGCACCGTGGTGGCAACCGAAGAGGATGCGGATCTCGCGGCCAAGGCGAACGATATATTAAACGATCTGGGAGTGGACAACGCCGTGGTGTTAGAAGCAGGCTTGGTGGACGGCTATCCCAAGCAGGCCCCTTACGACGCCATCTTCATCGATGGGGCCGTACCGGAGATTCCGCAGTCTCTAGTGCGCCAGCTCTCACCCAAAGGACGCATGGCGATGGTGCTGAAGCAGGAGCGGAACATGGGACGGGCTGTGTTGGCGGAACGATTCGGCGATAGCTTGGCAGAGCGACCCTTGTTCGACTGTGGAACCCCCCTGTTGCCCGGCTTCGAACGTGAAAAAGATTTCATCTTCTGATGCGCACAAGAAAGATACTTAGGCGCAGTTGCGCGGCGGCAGCGATTCTGGTCCTGGGACTTGTCGGTGGAGCGCTTGAGAGCAGGGCTATCTCTCTTAAAGAAGCCTTGGCAAACACCTATTTGACCAATCCCACTCTGCTGGCTGCGCGTGCCGAATTGCGGTCCGTCAACGAAGGCGTGCCGCAGGCGCTGTCTTCCTGGCGGCCGAGTGTCACGGTGAACAGTGACCTAGGTTACGAATACAGCGATATCCTAAACACTAACGAGCCGAATCGGGCAAGCGATGGCTATACATCCAGGGTGCGCCTCTCTGTGGAGCAAACGGTCTGGGAGGGCGGATCGATCCGGGCCAACGTCGACAGTGTGGAGGCTGTTGTCTTTGCGCAGAGAGCGCTTTTGGCCGATACCGAACAGAGTGTTCTCCTCGCGGCGGCGACGGCCTACATGGATGTATGGCAGGCGAAAGCTACTCTGGATCTGAACATTGCCAACGAGGAACGTTTGCGTCGGCAGCGGGAAGCGACGGTCGATCGCTTCAATGTGGGCGAGGTAACGCGAACGGACGTTTCGCAGGCCGATGCGCGTCTGGCCGGAGCAATGGCGGATCGTGTCTCGTCAGAGGGCGATCTTGCGATGGCACAGTCGATATTTTATCAAATCACCGGCCTTGTGCCGGAGGGGATCGAACAGGCACCGCCGCTGAGCGTTTTGCCGCGCAGCAGGCAAGAAGCGGTGGCTTTGGCGCAGCAGGACCAGCCAAATTTGGTAGCCGCCCGCTTTCTTGAGAACTCTGCCTTGTCGGACGTGAGAGCACAGCTGGGTGCTTTGTTGCCGACTGTCAGTCTTCTTGGGTTGATAGACTATTCGCGCGACAACAGCGTTCAGTCAGGGACATCGCACCTTGATTCCTTTGCGGCATCGATCATGGTCTCGGTGAGTATCCCGTTCTATCAGCAGGGCTTAGTGTCGAGCCAGGTGCGGCAGGCGAAGCAGATCGCCAATCGTCGACGGCTGGAGATCACCGAGGCGCTGAGACAGGCCGATCAGGATGCCGTTGCGGCCTGGGAAGCCCTGCAGAGCGCGCGGGCGCAGATTGCCTCCTTCGAGGCCCAAGTGCGGGCAAACACCGTCGCCCTCGATGGGGTTGAACAGGAAAGCCTGGTCGGTGCCCGTACCGTTCTCGATGTCTTGGATGCCGAACAGGAACTCTTGCAATCACAGGTGAGTTTGGTCGGTGCGCAGCGTGACGAAGTGGTCGCTGCTTATCGGGTTTCCACGGCAATCGGACGTTTGACCGTTGCGAATCTCGATCTTGGGGTCGCCATCTACGATCCCCAGATCGACTACGAAAAGATTCGGAACCGTTGGTTCGGGTTGGATGCGCCCGGTGCAGATTAGCACGATTTGCTAAAACGGGATTTACCTAGGGTCTTCAGGCAGCCCCGGAGACTGCCGTGCAGTTTGGGGCCGACCATGCAAGACTTCAAGACTTTATGCAAGACTTCATGCTCGGCGGCGCGCAGAGATCAAGGTGGAGTGGAGAAGGGATGAGCGTGACAGGCGACAAGCCGAAACCTGAAGAGGCGATGGGCGATATACTCTCCTCCATAAAACGCATCATTAACGAAGATCAGACCGGAACGGCGGCGCCATCCGAAAGCCCACCGCCCGACGGCGACGAAGAAGTGCTCGAGCTGACGGAACTGGAAGAAGACGAAACGGAAGAGAAGACGCTAATAACTTCGATCTTCGGAGAGAAACCCTTACAGACCCGCGGCTTGCCGCCTCTCCCGGAGACCGCCTGCGGTGCGAGCGAAGTGGAGATGCGGAGCAATCGGGCTGTCGTAGAACAGCTTAAAGGCCTGCGCGAAGCTGCCAAGATCGCCAAGGCGATCAACGCAGAGGACCAGGTCACCGACGCAGGCGTCAACGCTTACGTCTTGAAAGCAATCGAACCCCTGGCCGAAGCCTGGGTGAAGGAAAACCTGCCGGGGCTTGCCGAGGCGCAGGTGAAGGATGTTTTGCGAACTGCGGTGCAGGCCTGGATCGACACACACCTGGAAGACCTCGTCGAGCGCATCGTCCAGGAAGAGGTATCCAAGATGGTCGAACAGGCGAGCCGCGGCTGACGGCCTGTGCCGCTGCGCCCCGGCCTCAGGCAGCAAGGGACGACTTGCACAGCCGCCTTCTTGACCGCCCTACACTGCCCTTGGTGTCTCTGGCCACTCTTCCGGTCTCCCTCGGGCGGAGTCTTCTGAATTGTGATCCTTGAGGACTCAGCGATGCTGGAAAAGACCTATCGGCCAGAGGCGGTCGAATCGGAAGCCTATAGACTCTGGGACCAGGAGGGCGCCTTTGCCGCGACCCCCGATCATGACGTCGAACGCTTCGTTATCGTCATCCCGCCGCCCAATGTGACCGGCAAGCTACACATCGGTCACGCCCTAAACAATACCATGCAGGACGTCCTTATCCGCTATCATCGAATGAAAGGAGAGGATGCGCTTTGGATGCCGGGTATGGATCACGCCGGCATAGCTACGCAGATGGTGGTGGAGCGCAGCCTCTATAAGGAAGGTAAATCTCGCTACGATCTGGGCCGGGAGGCCTTCGTGGAGCGGGTCTGGGACTGGACCCGCCAATCCGGCGAGGCCATCCGCGGTCAGTTGCGCGCCTTGGGCGCCGGGCTTGATTGGGCCCGCGAACGCTTCACCTTGGACGACGGTTTGTCGGAAGCAGTTCGTACTGTCTTTGTAAAGCTTTACAAGGAAAAGCTAATATACAAAGACAAGCGTCTGGTGAACTGGGATCCGAAACTATGCACCGCGATCTCTGACCTGGAGGTGCAGCAGCGTGAGACTGGCGGTAGCCTCTGGCACTTCCGCTACCCGCTGGAAGACGAGCCCGACCGCTATGTCGTCGTGGCGACCACCCGGCCAGAGACCATGCTGGGCGATACCGCTGTGGCCGTGCATCCCGAGGACCTACGCTACCGCGATCTGATCGGGCGGAAGGTACTGCCGCCCCTGATGGAGCGTGCGATTCCGCTGGTGGCCGACGACTATGCCGATCCCAAGACCGGATCGGGTGCGGTGAAGATCACGCCAGCGCACGACTTCAACGATTTCGAGGTCGGGCTGCGCCACGACCTGCCGATAATCAATATCTTCGATGAGACCGCACAGCTGAACGATCGGGTGCCGGAGGCCTACCGCGGTCTCGACCGCTTCGCCGCGCGCAAGCGGGTGGTGGCCGACATTGAGGCCCTGGGTTTGCTGGAGAAGATCGAACCCCATCGTCACATGGTGCCGCACGGAGACCGCAGCGGCGTGCCGATCGAACCCTTCCTGACCGAGCAGTGGTATCTGGATGCCGAGATCCTGGCCAAACCGGCGATCGCAGCCGTCGAAGAGGGGAGGACGGCCTTCCACCCAAAGCAGTGGGAGAACACCTACTTCGAATGGATGCGCAACATCCAGCCCTGGTGCATCTCCCGCCAACTCTGGTGGGGTCATCGGATTCCGGCTTGGTACGGACCGGACGGTGCCTGCTTTGTCGAGATGACCGAGGCAGAGGCGCAGGCCGCCGCCAAGGCGCACTACGGCGAGGCGGCGGTTCTGACGCGCGATCCCGATGTTTTGGACACCTGGTTTTCTTCCGCTCTTTGGCCCTTCTCGACCCTGGGCTGGCCGAGCGAGGATCCGGGGACCCCTGCGGACTTGGAGCGCTATTACCCCGGCAGCGTCTTGGTCACCGGCTTCGACATCATATTCTTTTGGGTCGCCCGCATGATGATGTTCGGGCTGCGCTTCATGGGTGAGGTGCCTTTCCGTGACGTCGTGATTCACGGCTTGGTGCGCGATCGGCACGGCAAGAAGATGTCGAAGAGCAGCGGCAACGCCATGGATCCCATGCAGCTGATCCGGCAATACGGTTGCGATGCCATGCGCTTCACGCTTCTGGCCCTGGCGGTGCCGGGGCGTGACGTGAAGCTGGCCCCGGCCCGCTTGGAAGGCTATCGCAACTTTGCCACCAAGATCTGGAATGCGGCCCGCTTCGCCGAGATGAACCGGGCCACGCAGGTGGCCCTGACCGACTTCGATCCGGCCAAGGTAGAGTCCCCGGTCAATCGCTGGATCGTCGGTAAGGCTGTGGAAGCGCACCAGGCTTTGGCGCGCGCGTTGGCCGACTATCGCTTCGACGAGGCTGCGCACAATGCGTTCCACTTTGTCTGGCATTGCCTCTGCGACTGGTACATCGAACTGGCGAAACCCCTGCTGGCCGAGGAGGCCGGTGCATCCGAGACTCGTGCGACCCTTGCCTGGTCGCTGGAACAGACCCTGTTGCTGCTGCATCCCATGATGCCGTCGCTGACTGAAATCCTGTGGCAACAGCTAGGCTTCGCTTCTGCGGGCTCCTTGGTGTCACAGCGGCTGCCTGACGACGATTCGACCCTAAAGGATGCTGCTGCCGACGCCGAGATCGAGTGGCTGATAAGGCTGATCGGCGAGGTGCGAACCTTGCGGTCGGAGATGAAGGTACCGCCCGGCGCACAACTTGAATTGCTGTTGAGCGATGCCGGCGAAGCAACCCGGCGGCGGATCGCAGCACAGCAAGAGCCGGTTCGGCGCCTTGCCCGCTTGGCGCGCTTCGAGGCGGTGGATAGGGCCTTGCCCAAGGGTGCCGCGATCTTCGTAATCGGTGAGGCCACCGCGGCTATTCCCTTGGCCGGAGTGATCGATCTGGCAGCCGAGCGCAGCCGCCTGAAGAAGGAGGTTGGCAAGCTGGAGCAGGAACTTGGCAAGCTGGAGCGCAAGCTGGGCAACGCCGATTTTCTTGCCAAGGCGCCGGAAGAGGTGGTGGAGGAAAACCGCGAACGACTGGCCGACATGAGCGGCCGCAAGGCGCGCTTATCCGACGCCTTAGCCCGGCTCAGCGCCTAACGCGGGAACATACCCCTTCGAATTCCTCCTGGATCGCGCCATTGCAGCGCGCAAGCTCCTCGGGCTAAGGTCACTTGCCGCGCGAGATGCAGTAGGCAGTAGAGGGCGCCGAGACCCGGTCTAAGGCGCGCTCCGCCACCCTAGGGTTCTCACCAGCTCCTCGATCGTACGCGGGCGCTGCTGTCGCAGGCAATGCGTATGAACAATGCAAATACCTCAGCGGTGCGTTGATGGATGCCGCTGCCGACGCCGTGACGGCACAGCATCGGTTGCGGAAGCCAATCGTGAGGATACTGCCGCATCGCCAATTCCACGGCTGTCTCGACCGTTCGTTCCTGCTGCTGTCGATTTTTCGCCGCAGTGTTGTAGTCGCAAGCGGAAACTAAGCAGCGTGTCTTGTGCACGGCCGAATCGTGCGGAAATGCTGGAAAGGCTTGACACCGGGGGCTAATGTCCGGCCTGACAAGAGCCATCCAAGCTGCCAGGAGAGGAATATGCCGCTCGATAGCGATAAGCCGAAGTACGACAAGTCGAAGCTGCCCAGCCGCCACGTCTCGGTCGGACCGGCGCGGGCGCCGCACCGCTCCTACTACTACGCCATGGGCCTGAGCGAGGAAGAGATCGCCCAGCCCTTCATCGGCGTGGCCACCTGCTGGAACGAGGCCGCGCCCTGTAACATCTCGCTGTCGCGTCAGGCGCAAGCGGTGAAGCTAGGCGTGAAGGTCCTGGGCGGCACGCCGCGCGAATTCACCACCATCACGGTCACCGACGGCATCGCCATGGGCCATCAGGGCATGAAGGCCTCCCTGGTCAGCCGCGAGGTGATCGCCGATTCCGTCGAGCTGACCATGCGCGGGCATTGCTACGACGCCTTGGTCGGAATCGCCGGTTGCGACAAGTCCCTGCCGGCCATGATGATGTCGATGGTGCGCTTGAACGTCCCCTCGGTCTTCATGTATGGCGGCTCCATCCTGCCTGGCCGCCTGCGCGGTAAGGACATCACGGTGCAGGACGTTTTCGAGGCCGTGGGTCAGCACTCCGCCGGCAACATCGACGACAAAGAGTTGCTCAAGGTCGAATGCGCGGCCTGTCCTTCGGCCGGCTCCTGCGGCGGGCAGTTCACCGCCAACACCATGGCTTGCGTCTCCGAGGCCATCGGCCTGGCGCTGCCGGGCTCGGCCGGCGCCCCAGCGCCCTACGAGAGCCGCGATCGCTATGCCGAAGCTTCCGGCCAGGCGGTGATGCGTCTGCTCGAGTCCGGGCTGCGGCCACGCCACATCGTCACCCGCAAGGCGCTGGAGAATGCCGCCGTCGTGGTGGCCGCTTCGGGCGGTTCCACCAACGCCGGCCTGCATCTGCCGGCGATCGCGCATGAGTGTGGCATCGACTTCGATCTGCACGAGGTCACCCGCATCTTTCGCCAGACCCCCTACATCGCCGACCTGAAGCCGGGTGGGCGTTACGTAGCCAAGGATCTCTACGAGATCGGCGGCGTGCCGGTGCTGATGAAGGCGTTGCTCGACGGCGGCTTCCTGCACGGCGACTGCATCACCGTGACCGGTAAGACCCTGGCCGAGAACCTGGCCGGCGTCACCTTCCCGACCGATCAGGACATCATCCGCCCGACCTCGGACCCGCTGACCCCGACCGGCGGCGTCGTGGGTCTGCGCGGCAACCTGGCACCGCAGGGCGCTATCGTGAAGGTCGCCGGTATGGCGAAGCAGCAGTTCACCGGCCCGGCCCGCTGCTTCGACTGCGAGGAGGACTGCTTCGCCGCGGTCGCGCGCCGCGACTATCGGGCTGGCGAGGTGCTGGTGATCCGCTACGAGGGGCCGCGTGGCGGACCCGGCATGCGTGAAATGCTGGCGACCACGGCGGCGATCTACGGCCAGGGCATGGGCGATCGGGTAGCGCTGATCACCGACGGCCGCTTCTCCGGTGCCACCCGTGGCTTCTGCATCGGTCACGTCGGCCCTGAGGCGGCGGTCGGCGGGCCGATCGCTCTTTTGAAGGACGGCGACATGATCTCCATCGATGCCGAGGCCGGCACCATCGATGTGGCCTTGAGCGCCGAGGAACTGGCCGAACGCCGCAAGAGTTGGAGCCCGCGCGAAAGCGCGTTCGGCTCCGGCGCCATCTGGCGCTACGCCCAGACCGTCGGCGATGCCGAGAAGGGGGCCGTGGTGCACCCCGGCGGCAAGGCCGAAAAGACCTGTTACGCGGACATCTAGAAGCCCATGGCACGCATCGCCGTCGGCGGCTTTCAGCACGAGACCAACACCTTCGCCCCCACCAAGGCCGGCTTGGAGGCTTTCCTGCAAGGAGGCGCCTGGCCCGGGCTCTTGGAGGGGGAAGCGATCTTCCCCGCTACGCGGGGGATCAATCTGCCGGTGGCTGGTTTCTGCGAGGCCGCGGCGGCGGCGGGCCATGATTTGGTCGGGCTGGCCTGGGCCGCGGCCGAACCCTCCGACGTGGTAACGGAACGGGCCTTCGAGACCATCGCCGGCAAGATCTCGGATCGTCTGGCAGCGGCCGGACCGGTCGATGCGCTCTATCTCGATCTCCACGGCGCCATGGTGACCGAACAGCTGGCGGACGGGGAGGGCGAATTGCTGCGGCGTCTGCGCATGCAGCTGGGGCCTGACCTGCCGATCGCGGTTTCGCTGGATCTCCACGCCAACGTCAGCGAGGAGATGGTGGCGGAATCGAATCTGCTGGCCATCTACCGCACCTATCCGCACATCGATATGGCGGAGACAGGGGCGCTGGCCGCGGCCTGGTTGGAACGCTATCTGGCCGGCGGGCTGCGGCATGCGGCCTATCGGCAGATCCCCTTTCTTATCCCCTTGACGACGGGCTGCACCGATCTGGAGCCGGCAGGGGGGCTCTACGCGACACTTGCCCGGATGGAGCTGGAGAGCGGTGCGGCCTTGTCCTTCGCCTGCGGTTTTGCGCCGGCCGACACGCCGGTCTGCGGCCCCAGTGTGGTGGCCTATGCCGACAGCGCCGCGCAGGCCGGGGAACTCGCCGAGGCTCTTGCCGCTGCGGTCGAGGCGGCCGAACCCGACTTCGCCGCACCGGTCTACAGCCCCGAAGACGGGGTCGCGAAAGCTTTGCGCATCGCAAAGGAGGCCCGGCGGCCGGTGGTGCTGGCCGATACGCAAGACAATCCGGGCGCCGGCGGCAATGGCGACAGCGTGGGGCTGTTGCAGGCTCTGATCGCCCAGGCGGCCAAAGGCGCGGTCCTTGGCCTCCTGAACGACCCCGGCTGTGCAGAACAGGCCCATGTTTTGGGCGTCGGCGGCAAGGCGCGCTTCAGCCTTGGCGCCAAGTCCGGCATTCCGGGCCACCGGCCCTTGGAGGTAGAGGCGAAGGTCGCTGCCCTAGGCGACGGGCGCTTCGTCTGCACCGGCCCCTTCTCGCTGGGAAGCCGTATGGACCTTGGGCGCATGGCCTTGCTCGACATTGAGGGAATCTCGGTGGCGGTTTCCAGCCGCAAGACCCAGGCGGCCGACAAGGAGATGTTCCGGCATCTTGGCGTGGAGCCGGTCGCGGTGCCGATCCTGGGATTGAAGTCCTCGGTGCACTTCCGCGCCGATTTCGCGCCCATCGCCGAAGAGATCTTGGTGATCGCAGCGCCCGGTCCCAATCCCGTCGATCATCTGCAGCTTGACTACAAGCGCCTGAGGCCTGGCCTGCGCCTCATGCCGATGGGACCGCGCTTTGCGCAAGGCGATTCACCCCGCGCCTAGGGTCTTGGCTCAGGCTTGCCCCTTCCTCGGCATTGGCGGCGAATAAACTGCGCGACACCTTTCTAATGCCAAAGCTTGGCTACCGGGGCAATTCCTCGATGCGGCAATACGCGCACTTCACGTGCCCTTCGCGGATAGGGCAATGGTAGCGGTCACAATTGTGGAGGACAAAAATCATGTTTCGCCTGCCTGTTTTCACGATACTTCTATGCAGTTTGTTCGGTTCTGTAGCACACAGTGAAACACCTCTGTGCGAGACATATGAAGAGCTATACACGAATGCCAATAAAGAACTGGCATCGATTTATGCAGGGGGAATAGCCGATAACAGTGCCCCGCGTGCATCGAATTGGCTTAACCCGTTAGGAAAACGAGCAGGGGGAATAGCTGATAACAGTGCCCCGCGTGCATCGAACAGACAATTAGAAATGCTCAACGAACGCATATACCAGTTGATCTTGATCGAGCAGATGCAGGCGCATGGCTGCGACATTCCTAAAAAACCCTCTTCTGATCTTGAGTTTTGGTCTTCTGCACTGGAATGCGAAGAAGCCTCTAAAGAAGAAAGGGAGGCTCTATGCAATAGAGCTAATTGGCAATCTGGGTATGAGGGCAGGAAGACAGTCTACGATTGACTCCGCGGACATGAGCATCCGCGCTCGTCTCGGGATAAGAACGGCGGACGCGCCGAGCTGAGGCAGCGGTTTCCCCCGTGGAACTATCCCGTGCAAAGAACAGCGGAAAGGCTCAATCCTTTGCAACCCGCATCTTTATTGAGGCGGTAATCCTGTGCCGCGGTCCTGCAATCGCATCGAGCCTTGCGGGTGGATGGCGACTCGCTGCGGAAAGGCGATGGAAAGCTCTCTCCGCCTGCATCGCCGCTGCCGCAAGGCTAGATCGCTTGTATATCCTGCGGTTCGAGAGCCTGCAAAGTCTTGAGGAAGGACTGGCGCCAGGCGTTGATGTCGTGGCGATGCACATCTTGCAGCAAGGCTTGGTGACGCTCTATGCGTTCCGCCAACGGCATGGCGAGGGCGCGCATCAAGGTGTCGGCCATCTGCTCCTCGTCGTAGGGATTGACGATCAGGGCCTGTGTCATGGTCTCGGCGGCGCCGGCGAAGCGCGAGAGGACCAGGACGCCCGGGTCTTGAGGCTCTTGGGCGGCGATGTACTCCTTGGCGACCAGATTCATGCCGTCGCGTAAGGGAGTGACCAGGCCAATTCGGCTGACTCGAAAGATCCCGGCCAGGATGGCACGGCCGACGTTGCGGTGGATATAGCGGATCGGCGTCCAGTCGAACTCGCTGAAGTTGCCGTTGATTTCTCCAGAAAGCTGTTCCAGTTCCCGGCGCAGCTCGGCGTAAGCCTCCACCTTCTCTCGGCTGGGCGGGGTAATCTGCATCAATGTGACCCGGCCGAAGGCCTGCAGGTTCTTGTCGCGCTCCGCTTCCAGCATCTCCAGCAGGCTGCGGAAGGCGTGGAAGCGGTTGGGCAAGCCTTTAGAGTAGTCCAGGCGGTCGGCGCCGACGATCTGGGTGTGGTTCTGATTGCGCTGGCGCATGCGGCGCATGGCCTTGCTGCCCTCGCGGCTGTCGGCCATGGCCTGGAAGCTCTGAACGTCGATGCCGATGGGGAAGACCTTGACCGTCAGCTTGCGGCCGCGGACCGAGACCCTGTTCTCGTCGACCCGCTGGCCGCCGATCTCCTCGCGGACATAGCGAACGAAGTTCCGTCGGTCGGCCTGGGTCTGAAAGCCGATCAAGTCGTAGGCGAAGAGGCTGCGCACCAGCCACTCGTGGCCGGGTACGGCCTGTATGACCTGCGGCGGCGGCCAGGGGATATGCAGGAAGAAGCCCATCTTCTGTTGGCAGCCGCGCTTACGCAGTTCGGCGCCGATGGGCAAGAAGTGGTAATCGTGCACCCAGATGATCTCGTGTCCGTCCAGCTTCGGCAGCAACCGGTCGGCAAAGGCGCAGTTCACCCGGCGGTAGCCGCGGAAGAAGTTGCGCGCGAAATCCGCCAGGTCCAGGCGAAAATGAAAACTGGGCCAGAGGACGGAGTTGGAGAAACCGAGATAGTATTCGTCGAAATCTTCCTGTGTCAGGTCGGCGGTTACATAGCGCACGTTGTTGCGCGAGTAGGTCGATGGCGCCTTCACCGGCCCCTCGGCGATCTTGCCGCTCCAGCCGAACCAGACGCCGCCGGCTTCTGCAAGGGCATCGCCCAGGGCAACGGCCAGGCCGCCTGCACTGCCTTGCGCGCGCGGCAGTGCGACGCGGTTGGAGATGACGACTAGCCGGTTCATGTCATACTCTCCCAGGGGCGGCTCAAACGCACTGCGCCGTTGATGATCCCAACCATGGAGTAGGTCTGTGGAAAATTGCCCCACAAGGCACCGGTCTTGGGGTCGATGTCCTCCGACAGCAGTCCCAGATGGTTGCGGTTTGCCAGTATGGCTTCGAAGATCTCGCGTGCTTTTTCGCGCCGACCGACGCGCGCAAGCGCATCGATTCGCCAGAAGGTACAGGCATTGAAGGCGGTCTCCGGTGCACCGAAGTCGTCCGGCGCCTTGTAACGGTACATATGGTAGCCGCTTGCCAGTTCGCGTTCGACCGCCTCCAAAGTGGAGAGGAAACGCGGGTCGTCGGCGGGCAGAAAGCCGACCTCTGCCATCAGCAACACGCTGGCGTCCAGATCTTCGCCGTCGAAGCTCTCGACGAAGGCGCGCCGCCGATCGTTCCAGCAGCGTTCGACGATGGTTCGATGGATCGTCTTGGCGCGGTCGGCCCAGAAGGCTGCGCGCGCCGAGAGCCCCAAAAACTGCGCTACCTTGCCGAGCCGGTCGCAGGCGGCCCAGCAAAGCAGGGTGGAAGAGGTATGGACCCGGGCGCGGGTGCGCAGTTCCCACAGACCGGCGTCGGGCTGATCGTGTACCGCGAAGGCCCGGTCGCCGACGCTTTCTAGACGATGAAACTCGGTAATGCCGGGGCGGCGGAAGAGGCGATGGTCCAGAAAGGCCTGCGACGCCGCCAAAACGACATTGCCGTAGACATCGTGCTGGCGATGCTCGTGGGCTTGGTTACCGCGTCTGACCGGTCCCATGCCGCGGTAGCCGTCCAGAGTCGTGACGATCTCTTCGGTCAGGATGCGCTCGCGCCCGACGCCGAAGACCGGCTGCAGGATAGCGTCGCCCGCATCCTGCACTATGTCTGAGAGGTAGACCATGTAGTCTTCCATGGTCGCGACCTCGGCTAGACTGTTCAGCGCCCGCACCACGAAAAAAGCGTCGCGCAGCCAGCAGAAGCGATAGTCCCAGCTGCGCCCGCTGTTGGCGAACTCCGGCACCGAGGTGGTGAGGGCGGCTACGATGGCCCCGGTATCCTCGACCACGCAGAGCTTCAGGGTAATGGCGGCGCGGATCACCGCATCTTGCCATTCCAGCGGCAACGCCAGGCGGCGGATCCAGGTGCGCCAGTAATCGGCCGTTTTCTCCTCGAACTCGCGGGCGACCTCGGCAGCGTTGCGCTCCAGAGTCTCGTCCGGTCCCAGGATCAAGTCGTAGGGGCGATCGACCAGGAAAGTCGTTTCGTGCAGTAGATAGTCGATGGGCGCATTGGTGGTCAGCCGCAAGGTGTTCACGCTGTTGACGAAGCGGATGTGGTTGGAGCCGTGGGTCAGATGTGGCTCCTCAGCCCCCCAACAGAACTGCGGTCTCAGCGAGATCTGTACCCGAGGATTACCCTCGATCGGTCGAATCCGGCGCACCAGCATCAAGGGCCGGAAGGCGCGCCCGCGAGCGATGAAACGGGGCGCAAAGTCGATGATTTCCAGAACCTGGCGCTGCCGGTCGGTGAGGCGTGTACAGAGGATCGCCGTGTTGTGCCGATAGCTCTGCTCGACGGCAACCTGATGTTCCAGGCGGATGGAGAAGTGGCCGCGTGGGCTGTTCGGGGCCAGCAAGCGGTTGAAGACAGGGTCACCGTCAACCCGCGGCAGACAGGACCAAACCACACTGGCGTGCTTGTCGACAAGGGCGGAGATGGCGAGGTTACCGATCACGCCCAGGTCGAGGTTGTTCGCTTGGGTAAGGTCGTTGTCGTCAGAAAGCGTCCAATCCATGGCGCAGACTCTAAACCAAGACGCTACCAAGCGAAATCGTTTGCGACCTTTCCTAGCCTGAAGGGTGAGGGCCGGTCCTGGGAATTCTAGGTGTCAGACCTGATAACCGACAGTAGATGTTAGCGGCGCGATTGCAGCGAGGGAGTTGTGAGCAAGCTTGTCATATCCAGAGGCGATGGGTGTGCAGTGCTTAAGGCGCCCGACCGTGAGTTCGATGGCATTGTGCCGTCGCTAGAGGCCGTTTTCGGTAGAAGAAGATCGAGCGGCATGCTTTCCAGTGCCGCTCGGGTCTTGGGCGGCGTTCGGAGCAACACCAGGATCTTCGATCCAGCGGCTTGCCCCCAGTAGCCCGCATTTTGTGAGGCCAGACAGCAGAATCGCTGTTAGGACGCCTGCCGTACTAGCCAATCGCGGAAGTCCTCGGCCCGCTCGAGCCGGATCGCGGCAGCGCTGGGCGGCGGTCCGATCCGAACTCCCAGTCCGCCGAGCTCCTGCACCGCCTTGATTCCGTCCTCGTCGGTGCAGTCGTCGCCTACAAAGAGCGGCCGGAGGCCGAGAAAGGGGGGCGTGGTCATAAGCCGTCGCACTGCTGTCCCCTTGTGAATTCCCTTGGCTTTCACTTCGAGGACGCAGTGTCCCTCAAGCAGGCAGAGACCGTCGTTCTCGGCGACCGAGGCGAGGAGGCTTTGGCGGCAACCTTCGGCCAAGTCCGGCCGCGCCCGTGTGTGGAGAGCCAGCGCATGGCCCTTGTCTTCAACCAGGATGCCTGCGTTATTGCATTCGATTTCCCGCATGATGCTCCGCAGGCGGGACAAATCGGCGGAGAGGTTGCTATCCTCCCGGCGGCCGTCCGCCAGCCGCAACTCTTGCCCATGCACGCCGGCCGCGGCCAGTTCGAGCGGTGCTAGGAAAGTGTCCAGCTCGGCAATGGGGCGCCCGCTGACCAAGGCCAGCGCCTGGCCGCATCGAGCCGCCACGCTACCCAAGGCCGCCTTGATTGGGCTTTCCAGAACCACCGCGTCCGGGGTCGGCGCAATGTCAACCAGGGTTCCATCGAAGTCTAGGAAGAGGGCCCAATCGGACATATCGTCCGGAAGGCTTTGGGCCGCAGCGCGCAGCGTCAAGAGAGCAATAGAGTCCTTAATTCTCTTGCCGTCGCACTGTCGACGCCGACGGCCGGCAGACGTTAATCTTGTCCATCCTTGCGGAGGACCGGACATAGCTGCCGGTCCGGACGCTTTACAAGAGAAAAACAGGATCCTCCCTTTATGAGTAATACGGGGAATGAGTTTCTCGTCCTTTCGGACGCCGAGATGGAGCGCATGGCGGTCTCACAGGAAGACATCGTGACGGCGATCGAAGGCGCGATCCGGGCCGAAGCCAGGGGCGATGTCTGGACCGCGCCGAAATCGGCAGTGCTGCCCGGCGACGGCCGCTACATCATGACCACGCTCTCAGCCAGCGATAGCCCGGGCTTCACGGTCACCAAGTCGGTCATGGTCAGCCCGTGCAATCCTCAACGTGGTCTGCCGAGTATCGACGGCAGTATCGTCCTGCACGACAGCGAAACCGGGGCCTTGAAGGCCGTCCTGCAGGCCGGCTGGGTGACCGCGGTCCGCACTGCCGGTTTGAGCGCCGTGGTGGCCAGACGCCTCGCCAATCCGAAGGCACGAAGTGTTGCCTTCATCGGCTGCGGGGTGCAGGCGCGCAGTCATCTTGCCGCCTTTCGGGCGCTCTTCCCCTTGGAGGAGGTGCGCGCTTTCGGGCGTGGGCCGGGCAACCGCAAGCGTCTCTGTGCCCTGGCGGAGGAGCACCGCCTTTCCGCGCAGGATTGTACGACACCGCGCGAGGCGCTGGAGGGGGCCGATCTAGTGGTGAGCTCGGTCACGCTCTCGTTCGAGTCGGAGCCCTTCTTGGATGCGGCCTGGCTAAAACCCGGTGCCTTCGCCACCGTCACCGATGCCGCAACGCCCTGGCATTCGGCAAGTCTCTCGGCCTTCGACGCCATCGTCATCGACGATAGGGCACAGGAGCGGGCGAGCGGGAAGAAGATGGTTCCGTCGAATCTGGTCGCCGGCGATTGCAAGGATCTGGTTGTCGGCAGCTTGGATCTGCGCTTTCGGCCCGACCGGCGCACGGCATTCGTCTTCCGCGGGCTCGCCATCGGCGACTTTGCTCTGGCCTGCTTGGCCTATCGCCGGGCAAACGAAACCGGTGCCGGAAAACGCCTGTCGATGGGGGCTTGACAGAAGATCCCGCTGCTTGCCTAATTGGTTCCGGACGCCGAGGCGGGAGCTTTACACCGAGCATGTCGTCGAAGTACTAAGCTTTGTACCCGATTGCATGAAATAGAGGTCCTATGGTCAGCACTTCCGACATTTGCGATGCTCTGGCGCTCTTGACCCCGGTCGAGATCGCAGATCTCGCCAAGATTCGCGTCGGCCGGCAGGATGGCGATGGCGGCTATGTCATGGCCGACCGTTTCCGTCCCGGCCAGAAGGTCTATAGCTACGGTGTCTCGGACGAGGTGACCTTCGATCTCGATATGGCCGAACGCGGGCTGGAGGTCTTTCTCTACGATCATACCATTGCCAGGCTGGTCCAGGACCATCCCCGCTTTCACTTTCGGCGCGAGGGAATCTCCGACAGCAACAAGCCGGACAAAAACCTCTTCACCTTGGAGCATCACATCGCCGAGAACGGTCATACCGACAGCGACATGATCTTGAAGATGGATGTGGAGGGGTCTGAGTGGCCCCTCCTGCGGGCTATCGATCCCGCAGTCTTGACCCGCTTCGAGCAGATTACAATGGAACTGCATCGGATCTCGGACATTGATCACCCGAAATTCTGCCAGTATTTCGCGCCTGCGATGGAGAAGTTGCGGCAGCATTTCCACCTCTTTCATGTGCATGCGAACAACATAGCACCCATCCGCAGCGTGGTAGGTCTGCCGGTTCCCCCGCTCTTGGAGATCTCGCTCCTACGGAAGGACTTGAGCGCGACGGCACCTTGGCAAACCGTGATCCCCAGTGCGCTTGACGCCGCCAACGAGCGCGGGCGCCCAGACCATGTCTTGAGCTTCTTCCCCTTTCTTCCCCGAGATCTGGAGCCAGCGGCACTCTACAACGAGATCCTGGCGGCTGTTCAGCGGGCTACCGCCGCGGCCAATCCAAGGGCCACCAACAGGGCCACATGGGCCGCCCAGGTCCTGAAAAACGTAAAGCCCGGGCTCTACAAGAACAGCAAAGTGCGCAAGCTGACCCAAGCGCTCTATGAAGTACGGCCAGAACTTGAAGGCAAGGAAGAGGAGACTCTTCAAGAGATCCTTGACCGCGTCCTATTGCCGGAGAACGATCCGGATGCGGTGCGCGAGAAGATTCGGAAGGCCCTGCGCAAATCGCCACAAGTCTCCCGCTACAACCGGATGCAGTCCGTCGCTGTTAGCTGAGCTACCTGCGAGCGGCCCGAGACGGTGAAACCGATTACATGAAAGAGAAGCCATGCCCAGCACTTCCGACATTTTCGACGCTCTGGAGCTCTTGACCCCGGTCGAGATCACAGATCTCGCCAAGATTCGCATCGGCCGGCATGGCGACGGCGGCTATGTCATGGCCGACCGTTTCCGTCCTGGCCAGAAGGTCTATAGCTACGGTGTCTCCCACGAGATAACCTTCGATCTCGATTTGGCCGAACGCGGGCTGGAGATCTTTCTCTACGATCCTAACATTGCCGATCTGGTCCAAGATCATCCCCGCTTTCGCTTTCGGCGCGAGGGAATCTCCGGCAGCAACAGGCCGGACGAAGATCTCTTCACCTTGGAGCATCACATCGCCGAGAACGGTCATACCGACGGCGACATGATCTTGAAGATGGACGTGGAGGGGTCTGAGTGGCCCTTCCTGCTGGCTATCGATCCCGCAGTCTTGACCCGCTTCGAGCAGATTACCATGGAACTACATCGGATCTGGTATCTTGATCAACCGGAATTCTACCAGTGCTTCCGCCCGGTGATGGAGAAGTTGCGGGAGCATTTCCACCTCTTTCATGTGCATGCGAACAACGTACAACCCATCCGCAGCGTGTCAGGTCTGCCGATTCCCCAGACCTTGGAGATCTCGCTCCTACGGAAGGACTTGAGCGCGACGGCACCTTGGCAAACCGTGATCCCCAGTGCGCTTGATGCCATCAACCACAGGCGCAGGCGCGCAGACCACGTCTTGAACTTCTTCCCCTTTCTTCCTCGAGATCTGGAGCCAGCGGCACTAAAACGGGAGATCCTGGCGGCTATGCAGCGGGCCAACAGCGAGTATCATCCAAAACAGCAAAAGGTCACGCCAAAAATGGAGAGGCTTACACGCGCCGCAAAGTGATCCTGGAAGAAAAGATGCAGTCCTTTGCCGTTAGCCGAGCTACCTGCGTGCGGCCCGAGACGGTGAAGGCCTATCGGCGGTAGCTGCGCCGTCCACGTCGGCCCCGACCCACCCACTACCGGCGAAGCGCGCCTCTGCATTACCGCTGGTCACTCTTTCGGTTGCTGCCGTTACTCCGGTTGGGTGGCTTTTTGCCCTGCGGATGGCGCCTCGGTAAGGTACTTATCTATCTCCGCGCTCAGGACGCGTCCGGACAGGGGTTTCGTCAACTCGGATGGACAGAAAATTCCGTTCTTGCTGAACAGATTACACGGCGCACGGCATTCGTCTTCCGCGGGCTCGCCATCGGCGACTTTGCGCTGGCCTGCTTGGCCTATCGCCGGGCAAACGAAACCGCTATCGGACAGCGCCTGTCGATGGGGGCTTGACCGAAGATCCCGCTGCTTGCTCTATTAGTCCCGGACGCCGAGGCTGGAGCTTTACACTGAGCATGCCGTCGAAGTACTAAGCTTTGTACCCAATGGCATGAAAGAGAGGCCCGTGGTCAGCACTTCCGAGGTCAGCACTTCCGACATTTTCGACGCTCTGGCGCTCTTGACCCCGGTCGAGATCACAGATCTCGCCAAGGTTCGCGTCGGCCGGCAGGATGGCGACGGCGGTTATGTCATGGCCGACCGTTTCCGTCCCGACCAGAAGGTCTATAGCTACGGTGTCTCCGACGAGATGACCTTCGATCTCGATTTGGCCGAACGCGGGCTGGAGAGCTTTCTCTACGACTATACCATTGCCAGGCTGGTCCAGGATCATCCCCGCTTTCGCTTTCGGCGCGAGGGAATCTCCGGCAGCAACAAGCCGAACAAAAAAGTCTTCACCTTGGAGCATCACATCGCCGAGAACGGTCATACCGACGGCGACATGATCTTGAAGATGGACGTGGAGGGGGCTGAGTGGGACGTCCTGCGGACTATCGATCCCGCAGTCTTGACCCGCTTCGAGCAGATTATAATGGAACTGCATCGGATCTGGCACCTTGATCGACCGGAATTCTACCAGTGCTTCTGCCCGGCGATGGAGAAGTTGCGGGAGCATTTCCACCTCTTTCATGTGCATGCGAACAATGCAGGACCCATCCGCAGCCTGTCAGATCTGCCGGTTGCCTCGCCCTTGGAGATCTCGCTCCTACGGAAGGACTTGAGCGCGACGGCACCTTGGCAAACGATTATCCCTAGTGCGCTTGACGCCGCCAACAGCAGGGCCGCGCGCCCAGACCATGTCTTGAATTTCTTCCCCTTTCTTCCGCAAGGGCTGGAGCCAGCGGCACTAAAACGGGAGAGCCTGGCGTCTATTCGGCGGGCCAATATCGGTGTCTTGCAAAGACTGCACAAGGTCAAGCGCGGGGCTTACATGCGCCGCAATGTGGTCCTGCTGGCCCAACAACTCTATAGCGCGTGTCCAGAACTTGCGGACAACGAAGAGCAGACGCTTCAAGAGATCCGTAACTGTTTGCTGTTGCCAGGAGACGATCCGGATGCGGTACTGGAAAAGATTCGAAAGACCCTACGCAAGGCGAAGGAAAACAGCCTGAAGGAGGAGATTGATCGGCTCTATCGCCACAAGCCTCCCGCTACAACCGGATGCAGTCCGTCGCCGTTAGCCGAGCTACCTTGCGAGCGGCCCGAGACGGTGAAGGCCTATCGGCGGTAGCTGCGCCGTCCACGTCGGCCCCGACCCACCCACTACCGGCGAAGCGCGCCTCTGCATTACCGCTGCCTTGGTCACTCTTTCGGTTGCTGCCGTTACTCCGGTTGGGTGACTTTTTGGCCCCTCGGATGGCGCCTCGGTAAGGTACTTGTTCATCTCCGCGCTCAGGACGCGGTCTTCGGTGACATGGCATCCAGGATCTGTTCCAGGTGGCGGTTGACGGTCCGGTCGCGGACGACGGCGGCCAGCATCAGGTAGGCGCGAAGATTGGCGGTGGCGATCTCGCGCCCGCCCTTGCCCCAACGCACGGGGACCTCGTGCAACAGTCTCGACTGCTCCACCCGCTCCAATTGCAGTTCCAGGGACTTGGCAGCGGCATAGCAGTCTTCGGCATCCGGCTCTTGACCTATCCTTTGGCGCAACTGGCGCATGGCGCGCATCACCTTGCCTTGCCAGCTTGAAGACAGGGCCTGCAGCCGGCGCATCTCCTCCTGACTGAACCGATGGCCGCCTTGACCGGCCCAGCAGCAATAGAGCAGCATATTGACGTCCAATCCCGACTGGTCCTGCAACGCGAGGCAGGCATCCTTTATGCCCTGGCTGCGGTAAAGAGCGATTGAGAAGTCCCAGAAGATCGCTTCCATACCCTTAGCCATAACGGTAGGATTCCAGCCGCTCATTGGCCTCCCGGTGCGCATCTCTCGGTGCGCGTCTCTCGGTTCTGGGGCCGGTCATTTTCATCCTTACGTCGAGACTCGTAGTGGATCGACGCTTGTAGAGCCCTTCCTCGATCCCTTGTTATAATGCCTTGGCAAAGGGCTCGCCGAGAGTTGCGAAAATCCTTCCGCACTCCAAACTGGATCGATCTCTTCAATGCTCCTATGGGGGCTCCTATGGGGGCGGCCTTGCACTCTTTTCCGGGACAGCTTATGGCCGACAGCGACGCAAAGCCCACGCAGGAACAGATTCGCACTCAACTGGACGAACTGCGCAGCGCCCATCGCGAGTTGGACGATGCGATCTCACGTATCGCCAAAGAACTGCCCTTCGACCAGCTGCAGCTGCAGCGCATGAAGAAGCGAAAGCTGCAACTGCGCGATGAAATCGCCAGGTTGGAAAACCTCTTGATCCCCGACATCATCGCTTGAACGACGAGTGGCGCAACAAAAGGAGGCGTAACAAAGGATCGGGTTATGCAGGAACCCTTGGTGGGTGTCATTATGGGGAGCCAGAGCGATTGGCCGACGATGCGCCACGCTGCCGACGTGCTGGAGCAGCTGGAGGTCCCGCATGAATGCCGGATCGTCTCGGCGCACCGCACGCCGCAACGCTTGGCGGACTATGCGCAGGGCGCGCGCGGACGAGGGGTGCAGGTGATCGTCGCCGGCGCCGGCGGGGCTGCGCATCTGCCGGGCATGGTGGCGGCTCAGACTATCTTGCCGGTCTTGGGCGTCCCCATCGAGAGTCACGCCTTGAAGGGGCAGGATAGTCTGCTTTCGATCGTCCAGATGCCGGGCGGTGTGCCGGTCGGCACCTTGGCCATCGGCCGGCCAGGCGCCATCAATGCGGCTTTGCTGGCGGCCTCGATCGCGGCGCTCAAGGACGCCGGCATTGCCGCGCGGTTGGAGGCCTGGCGGGCGGCACAAACGGCGTCGGTAGCCGAGATACCGAAGGATGAGGCATGAGCGCAGACCGTCGCTTGGCGCCGGGGAGCAGGATCGGGATCCTCGGTGGCGGTCAGTTGGGCCGCATGCTGGCCCTCGACGCCGCGCGGCTGGGCTATGCCTGTCACATCTTCTGTCCCGAGCCGGACGCGCCGGCGGCGCTGGTCAGCGCGGCAAACACGGTCGCTGCTTACGACGACGAGGCTGTGCTGGCCGCTTTCGCCGCCGCAGTCGATGTGGTCACCTATGAGTTCGAGAATGTACCGGCCGCCACGGCGGCCTTCCTGGCTGAGCGGCTGCCGGTGCGCCCCGGTCCCAAGGTGCTCTCGATCTGTCAGAATCGCGGACGAGAAAAGAGTTTCTTGAATGGCCTCGGGATCGAGACCGCGCCCTTTGCGGTTATCTGCACGCGCGATGATCTGAAGGAGGCTTTGACGACGATCGGCATGCCCTCGGTGCTGAAAACCATGGAACTGGGCTACGACGGCAAGGGGCAGCGGATGCTCAACACTCCTGACGAAGCCCTGGCTGCTTTCGACGCCCTGGTCGGGGATTCCGGTAAGAAGCTGATCCTCGAAGGTTTGATCGACTTTGCCTTCGAGGCCTCGGTTCTGGTGGCGCGTAACCCGGAGGGCGCCGTCGCTTGTTATCCTCTGGTCGAGAACCGACACGCCAACCATATCCTAAAGGAAACCCATGTCCCGGCGCCCGCCAGCCCGCAAACGGCGGTGTCGGGCGAAGAGATCGCCCGGCGGATCGCAGAGGGGCTGGCGCTGGAAGGGCTGATCGGAGTGGAACTCTTCGTCACCCAAGAGGGCAGGGTGCTGGTCAACGAAATGGCGCCCAGGCCGCACAATTCCGGCCATTGGACCCAAGACGCGGCGGTAACCTCTCAGTTCGAGCAGTGCGTGCGGGCAGTGTGCAATCTGCCGCTCGGCAGCACGGTGGCTTTGGGGCCGGCAGTCATGACCAATCTGCTTGGCGACGAAGCGCACGACTGGCTAGCGATTCTCTCCGACCCCAAGGCGAAACTGCATCTCTACGGCAAGGCCGAGGCGCGCGCCGGCCGCAAGATGGGGCATGTTAACCGCTTGCTCGATTAAGCCTTAACTGCAGGGCCTTAACTCCAGGGCCTTAGCTGCGGGAACCCTGCCAAGTCTGGCGTCGCCAAGCCTGGCAGTCTTGAGCGCCCCGAACCAGTCGGTCCGGGACAGAGAGGGCGGCCTTGGCGGCCTTGCCCAGCTTGCCGCCGATCTTTACCACGCTGCGCAGCCGCCGATCCAGGAAGTCCCAAGTCCGCTCCTTGCCCTCGCTGGAGTCGTCCAGCCAGTAGAGTGTGGAGGCCGAGATGACACCGCCCAGCAGCATGCGCTTGCTATACCAGTTGTGATCGGTCGAACGGTCGCCGAGCGCGTTCCAGATCGTGTCGCAGGTCCGGTGGAGGGCGGCAATGCCGGCGGTTGCATTGCTCGGCTGCAGCAAAATCGAGAGGCTGCGGCGCAGCGCCTCCCGGTGCGGTTCCAGTGCCTGGAAACGCAAGCGTACGGCAAGCGCAACCTTGGCCGTCATGCCCATGCCGTCAAGTTCTTGTTCCAAGAGCGCTGCCAGCATGGCGCGGTCGGCCCAGTCGGAGAAGGCGAGGACTTGACCGCGCGCACCGCCCGGGAGGATTTCCCCGGCCTGCACCGGATCCATCTCCAGCGCCGCGGCGGCGCGCTGCAGCGCCTCCTGTCCCCAACCGTCGAAGGCGACGTGGTGCAGCAGGGCTTCGAGTAATGCGTCTTGCTCTTCCTTGCTCATTCCGCCTCTCCCCGTTCGGTTTCCGATCGACTGAGGTGGCGTTGTTCGCTCTCGAAAATCAGCCGTCCGAGATCCTGCATCCTTTGCGGATAAAGGATTCCATCCAGATGATCGACTTCATGCTGCACCACGCGGGCGTGGTAGTCATGCGCTTCGCGCTCGATCGTGGCGCCGTCGAGGCCCAAGCCGCGGTAGCGGATTCGGGTATGGCGCGGCACTTCGCCGATCAAGCCCGGCACGGACAGACAGCCCTCCCAGCCGAGCGCGCTTTCTCGATCCAAAGGTACGATCTCAGGATTAACCAGTACCGTCAGTGGAATGCCGTCGGGGGCGCCCGGCGAGGGGGAGACGAAGAACAGAACCAGGCGGCGCGGGACATGGACTTGCGGTGCGGCCAGGCCGGTACCGCCGGCATCTTCCATGGTTTCCAGCATATCGCGCACCAAAAGGCGCAGCTCCGGCGCCGTGGGGTCGGCGATTTCTTCGGCGGGGCCTTGCAGCACGGGGTGACCCATGCGGGCGATCTTCAAAAGGGTCATGTCCCAGATATGTTGCTTCCGCCCTGCGTGGAAAGCGACACTTGCACGCGGCCAGGCTCTTCACAGACGCGGCCGCATCGTCTATCTCTCCATCGGCGCTGCGGGGGAGTGTGATCCGCGGCCTATATTCTTTCGACCGTCCGGCATTGGGTGAAGGAGCAAGCCAAGACGTGCAAGTAACTGTCCGCGACAACAACGTCGATCAAGCCCTGCGTGCGCTGAAGAAGAAGCTGCAGCGTGAGGGCGTCTTTCGTGAGGCGAAGCTGCGTCGGCACTTCGAAAAGCCGAGCGAGAAGCGCAAGCGCGAGCGTGCAGAGGCCGTCCGCCGCCATCGTAAGGTGCTGCGCAAGCGCATGGAGCGCGAAGGTTTTTAAGCGGACGCCCGGATTGTCCCCGATCGGTCGTCCCCGATCAGGTCCCTTCTTCGATTGAAGTTCAGAAGAACGGCGCAAACCACTATAGGATTGCGTCGGCTTTTTTGTATCTGCGCAGCGGGCGTTTACATTCGTTTGCCCTGAGCATTCCGCAGTGTCGATCTTGAGGCGAAGCGTCGTCCCAGTTGTAGCGCGACAAAAGTCTTATAAGATCGGGCCGCTTCGAGCTGGAAAATCTGGATCCTTCCGGCCGGATTCCGGGTGGCCGCAGCCAGCCGCCGCCCTTCTCTGCGTCTCGGATCAGGCCGCGACGGGAGCGGTTGCGGCAGGAGGCGGGGACAAGGCGGAGAAGCGCAGCGGCGAAGGCTGGACCCTGGTCTCACGAGCCCCCGGCAACGCTGTGCAGGAATACGTCCACCACCTGCAAGCCGCCATGCCCGAAACCGGCCGGCTCTTCCAGCAACTCCACCGAAGACGCACCACACCGCCCGACGGAACGCGCGACCCCATCGGGGGGCGCGATCGCTATTCCAGCACAGGCCGGCAGGACCGGTACGCCGGCGCCTACTTCGAGCCGGGAGTACAGTAGGCCATGCCGGAAGCCATCGACGACGACCCAGATTGTCCCGCCATTGAGGTCATGCCCGGCGCCTTCCAAGGGAAGGCACTCCGATGGGCCCGGCATGCGGGCAGTCCGGGAACCCAAGCCGTTCCGACTACTCCCGCACAGAGCACGTCCTCTAGCTCGACGACCCCGGACACGACCCGGCCGACTTCCTCCGGCTGCTGGCCCGCGCCTTCCGGCCTATCCTTGATGCGCCGCTGCGATCCACCCTGTCGCCGGGCTTCGACGGCGCCGAACCCAGCGGTCGGCGATACCGGCAGATCGAACCGGTAACGGACGATCGGGAAGAAGGCGGTCGTAAGTCTTGCGGAGCAGCTCGATGATATTTTGTAACGGGAAGGGTCCGGAGGCGACTGCCAGCGTCTCCTTGGCGACCAGATCGACCTGCACCGTGGTCGTCAACTCCTCGCCGACCAGTCGTGACGCTTTATTTATGTAGTGGTAGAAGAACAGGATTAACGGCGAAACCGGAAGAGTCCTTTCAAACCAGCAGTTTCTGCCCAATAAAAACATCCCTTGGAGAGTCAGTAAGACCCTCCAAGGGTGTCTGGAGAATCGATCTGTTTTTGTGGAGCGCGTTAGGCCTTAGGCGCCGCTGCTTGTGGTGTATTCTTGAGGCGACGTGCCGCGGAGGTAATGCTACGCGCGAAACTGATCATTCGGGCGGGCGGCATGGCTTTCCCGAAGTTCTCCGCGAGGGTCTGAAAGCGGGTCTCCAAGATGGCAAGGCGGGTTTGACCGGTTGCGGTTATGTTGACCTTGCGTTGGAATTGAGAGGGCGTCTCGGGATCGACGTAGACAATTAGACCCTCGCCGCGCTCCATTGTCTCGACGGTGTTCAGCATCTGCTGCTTCGAGATCGACAGCTGCCAAGCCAAACTGTTGATTTTTTGGATGCCCTCTGTCTGAATTACGCGTAGGATCAACCAGATGTTGAACTCCTCAACTGGAATGCCATGTTTCTCCGCCTCGGAGTTAACCGTCGCGGTCGCCCGGCGCGCCGTATAGGCGAAACAGGCAAAGCCGTCGATCATACTTGCCTCTTCAGGCTTTCCCTCTGGAATCATCCCTACCATGGTCTCTGACCTCTTTCTAAGCTGCACTACATAGACGATACTACAGTTGCGGGATTGCATACGTCAACTCAGGCAACCGAGGATTATGTTAAGTATGCGACTTTATGTGCACACAGCGAGAAGCCGACCGTTGGCTAGGAAGATTCTCCTCGGAAGCCGCCAATAGCCTTCCTCAGTCGCGCTCCATGCAGTCCAGTTGTTGCCACGCCAGCTTGTCACGCTCACGAAGGAGAGTGTATCGATCCCAAAATGGCCCCAAAATGGCATAGTAAGCGGCAGAACGCTTGCCGGTAACCGCTCCTGCTTGCGCAGGTTCCAAAGCATCCGGCGGGGTCTTCCCAACCTTGAAGCCGGGCACGCCCGTAGAGATCCGGACTCCAGGGGACACCGGCTTGTTCCGATGGCACCTAGTTGCGCGCGACGGCGGAGTGGCCCTTGTCCTCCGCCATGCGTTAGTGCCGTCGCGTGCGCCAGCCGCCGCGTCGGCGTGGGCGAGAGGAGAGCGCATCCTTGGCCGCCTGCCGCAGCAGCGCCACCAGTTGGCCGCAGGCACCGGCGGGTAGGTCTCCCTCCGCCAAGGCCAGACGCGCCAACAGGCTCCCGGCTGCTTCCTTCGGGCTCATCTCCTCTAAGCGCAGGCTCCAGGAAACCAGGATGTCCTCCGCCGCTCCCGGGAAGGCATCGCCTAACTCCAGTGTCTCGCGTACCAGGCCCCCTGGGTCGTCCGGACTGTGGTAGGGCGAGGTGTAGGTGACGGACATGAGGATCAGGCCCGCTTGGCGAAGAGGGTAAGACGCGAGGGGACGCGGAAGAGGAAGCGCCCCTTATCGTCACGTTCGGCTGACTGACCGAAGCGCGGGCGCAGCGAGTGGCGATGGACGTCCATGCGTGCGGCGCGGGTCGGATCCACCGAAAGGACCGCGCGTTCCCAATCCTCGAAACTCTCGTAGCTGTAGGGGGCGTCGTAGACCAACTCCTCCAAAGCCTTGACGGTCGGTATCGCGGCCAGGCGGTCCAGGGCCTCGATGGCATCGCGGCGCACCTCCGTTTCGTCCTCGATGCAACGAACCAGATCGAAATAGGCGCCTTTCGCCAAGGGCTCCAGCACATAGAGCAGACCATCCGGCTGAAGTACCCTCACCGCCTCCGCCAGCGCCCGATCCATCGAGGCCGTCGGCACATGGTGCAGTGAGTTGAAGAAACAGACGGAGTCGAATTTGTTGTCGGGGAAGGGAATCTCTTCGCCGCTGCCGAGGACGAAGCTGGCACCCGGCGGATTGTCCTGCGCCTCGGCTCTTTCGATCGCCTGGGGCAGCGGGTCCAGACCCACCGCTTCGGCCCCCTTGCAGGCGAAATGCCGGACCAACGCACCTTCGCCGCACCCGACGTCCAGGATGCGGCGTTCCGCCATGGGTAGGTAGTCGGAGAACACCTCGCTGTGCTTGCGAAGCGGCGTGTCTGTCATGGTTGCTCAAATCCTCCCGATGAGGCGGTGCCGGGCGAGAGACGCTTTCTCTACGGGTTCGCCAAGCGCGGCGTACTAACTGTCAGTCCTAGCAAGTCTTCCACGCCTTGGGCTAGCCTTTGGCGCATGACCGACAAGAGCTATCCGGAGATCAGGGAGGGCCTGCGCCGACTCTGCGCGGCCTTCCCGGGACCCTATTGGCAGGCCCTGGATCGGCAGCGTGCCTACCCGCAAGACTTCGTCGCCGCCTTGACCGAGGCGGGCTATCTCGCCTGCCTGATCCCGGAGGACTACGGCGGCAGCGGTTTGCCGCTCTCTGCCGCCTCGGCGATCCTGGAGGAGATCCACAAGGCCGGCTGTAACGGCGCTGCCTGCCATGCCCAGATGTACACCATGGGGACGGTCCTGAAGCATGGCAGCCGGGCTCAGAAAAAGCGCTACCTGCCGGAGATCGCAGCCGGCAGCCTCCGTCTGCAGGCCTTCGCTGTGACCGAACCGGCCAGCGGCACCGATACCCTGTCTCTGCGGACCACCGCCGAACGGCGCGGCGATCGCTATGTCGTCAACGGTCAGAAGGTCTGGACCAGTCGGGCCGAGCACTCCGATCTCCTTCTCCTCTTGGCGCGAACCACGCCCAAGCAGGAAGTGGTGCGGCGCGGCGACGGTCTCTCGGTCTTCCTGGTGGATCTGCGCGCGGTCGAAGGACTGACCGTTCGGCCGATCCGCACCATGATGAACCATGCGACCACCGAGATCTTCTTCGATTCGATGGAGATTCCCGCCGAAAGCCTGATCGGCGAGGAGGGTAGGGGCTTTCGCTACATCTTGGATGGCATGAACGCCGAGCGAATTCTCATTGCTTCCGAGTGTATCGGCGATGCCCGCTGGTTCATCGACAAGGCCAGGCACTACGCCTCGGACCGGCAGGTCTTCGCCAAGCCCATCGGTGCCAATCAAGGCGTGCAGTTTCCGATCGCGCGGGCCTATGCGGAAAGCGAAGCGGCGGCCTTGATGGTGGCGAAGGCAGCGGCGCTGTTCGACGCGCAGAAGCCCTGCGGGGCGGAGGCCAATATGGCGAAGCTGCTGGCCGCGGAGGCGGCATGGCATGCCGGGGATAGCTGTCTGCAAACCCACGGCGGCTTCGGTTTCGCCGAGGAATACGACATTGAGCGCAAGTTTCGCGAAACCCGCCTCTATCAGGTTGCACCCATTTCGACCAATCTGATCCTCGCCTACCTGGGAGAACACGTCCTCGGCATGCCGCGCAGCTATTGACCTTGACAGTACGCAGACGCGCCCCGCTAGACCCTTGAGAGTCTGGCTTGAGGCGCGGCGTGCCCAGATCCGATAGGAGTACTGGAAAGGCATTGGATTCTCGGCCTCGAAACCAATCTAGCGCGAGAGATTCTAGTCGGCCTCGGAATTCCTCTGATAGAAAGCTTGATAGATCCGCCGATCCGGCAGTTCGAAACCCGGGAACTCCAGGCCGGTTCCCTCCAAGAGGCGCTGCACCCCTTCTGGTGTGAAGGCCATGGAGCGGGCTTGCGTCAAGAGACTGGCAAAGCCGGAGAGATCGAAGAAGTCCAAGCTCCGAAGGCCCGTCTTAGCGGGGGCTTCGTCCGGCAAGGTGACGCGCGGCAAGACAGACGAAGGGGCTTGGCTATCGGTTCCTTGCCGCCTCGCCTCGGGGCGGATGGGTGGTCAGCCACACGTAGGCGCGCAGGCGGTCCATCCTTCGATTCAGCTTGCGCCTGAGCCAGGCGTCGGGGCTGCGCTTAAGTGGCTTGGGTGGCTGGATAAAGGATTGTCCGTCGTCGTCGTGGGCGATGCGGTAGGGGACGATTGCCAAGGCGGCGACTCCATGACGCCAATAGGCATCCATGTGATCGTCCACCGGCTCGGACCAAACCTTGCTGTCGGCCAGGAAGCGGGCCGCACCTTCCGGCGTTACCATGTAGCCTTGGGAGCCGCCGGGACCCTTGTTGTGCCGTACCAACCGATAGCCGCCGTCGAGCGCGGCGACGCAACGCGGCGTCCGGCCCTGCTGCAACGCGGAGAGACGCACTATAGGGTAGTGCTGAGCGAGATCTTCCGCCAAGCGCACGACGTTGGCAAAGCCGGGGTCGATTCGCAGATCGTCCTCCAGGACGATTGCTGCCGTCCCACTTTCCAGCACCCGCTGCCAGAGGAGGTAGTGGCTGGCGAAGCAGCCGAGTTCCGCCGGAAGCAAAGGGAGACAGTGGCGCCGCAGCGCGGCACGCTCGTCGTAACGGCTGACCGCTTCGTGTTGGCCGAGCGACCCATCGATGGCGGCAAACCGCGTCGGCGTCAGACCCTCGCGGGTGAGTTGAGCGGAGATCTTTTCCCAGCGCTCCGGGGCGCGATCGAGATTGACGACATAAAGCGGCAGCATGGAAAACCTCTTTTTATGGCGTGACCGCGGTAGCCGGTCTCTGGACGACTTCGGGCGGGATGGCCCAAGTCTATCGCGTCTTGGCCGCGCATTAGAAGCCTTGGAGTAGGCCTCTATTTGTTGCCTTGGCAAGGCGTTCGGGAGGCCTTGACAATCCGCAGTGACGAGGACTTGACGCTTGGGTCTGAGTGACTATAAGTCTTCGGTCCTTGGATATCTTGAACATCGGCGGCTGAACCGCGTACCCCGGCAAGGGGACTGGCGGTAGTCGTGTTTTTGCCTCGGAGCGGAAAGCATGAAAATTAAGAACTCGCTGCGTACAGCGAAGCTGCGCGAGAAGAACTGCCGCGTCGTGCGCCGCCGTGGCCGCGTCTATGTCATCAACAAGAAGGCCCCGCGCTACAAGACCCGCCAAGGCTAGCGTCCTGGATTGGCGCAGGCGCGCTCCTCTGACGGCCTTCGTATCGGCGAGCCATGCGGCGCAAAAGTCGGGTGTCTTTATCCTGTTGGAATCGCTTGTTCAGACTCCGAGACTGTGCCTAATCTCGATTTATCGTTTCAACAGAAGGAAAGGAGGTGATCCAATGTCGAGTGATCTGCGAGTCCTCTCGGGTGTCCTGAGTGCCTGGTGCCGGCAGGGGAGCAGCTTCCTCGGCCGGAACTGACGGACCTTCTCTTCAGGCCTTGTCTGAAGAGCGTACGTCAGGGCTGACCCGAGTGGCCCAGACACGCTAATGGAAAGCGGCAGTCTCATAGTTGGGGCTGCTGCTTTCTTTTTGTTATCCCGATCCGGGCTCCGGCCGGGGGAAAGGCTTTGCCGGGTGTCGCCGGCGAGGCCGTGTTGGTCGCCCAAATCCTAGAGGGCCTGCATCTAGGTAGGATCGAACAGCGCCTCGGGCTCTTCGTCGAAGTCGGCGGGAATCCAGCTGATGTGGTGAAAACCGATGCCGTCGCGCTGGGTAATCGCGAAAATCCGATAGCGGTCGTCGGTTCCAGGGCCGCCGATCGGGCCGCTGGCTGAGCAAAATTCGAGAGCAGGCGCGGGCGCACCGGGTCGGTGGGCTTACGCAGTTGGTTATTGACGACGATTTAGAGCAAACGAGGGATGGGTGATGCCTATGGCCTGGTCAATCTGGTGCAGCGGACAGTTGCCGTAGAGCAAGGTCACCTGCTGGGTTGCCCTGTTGCGATAGCCAGTATGATTGAAGCGCCCGATGGCCGCGTCCGCTATGGCGTGAGCGGCGACACCGAGGCTGCGGCAAGGCAGACTCGGCGTCATTTGTATCTGTCTGGATTGGTCGGGGAGAGAGGATTCGAACCTCCGGCCCCTGCGTCCCGAACACAGTGCTCTACCAGGCTGAGCTACTCCCCGCTGGACCGTCACCGACGATGTTCGTCAGTGAGGCACAGTATATAACCTCACATAACCTCTGCAGTGGCACCTGGCAACAAAAAGCCGGCGTCAATGCGCTGCTACAGCCCAGGCATTCCCGGAAAGCAGACCGAGAACCTGGAAGCAGGGCGGAGGAGGGGGCGCACGGGCTCGTCGGACTGCTGGAGCTTCTTGACATCGTCCGACGACGCGGTGTCGCCGACGTCAGGTAGCGCCAACCCTATAGAACCAGAGTCGAAACCTGGGCATGGACTGCAATAGCGGGCAAATTTTGCACGGTTTTTCAGACAGTGGCGAAGAGGAAGGCAGGTGCTTAGGAACCCTAATTTTGCCGGCATTTTGGGCCTTGTGATGTTCAATCGCCCTATGTAAAGTCTGTTCCACCTTGCGCGTCGAAGGCAGAATTTTGCGTGCGAACCCCCAATCGATGATGTTGGGGGCAGTATCGGCAACAAGCCCACGCTGCGCAGGCTAGGGAGACCTTAAGGGAGGAGATTCACGTATGACTCTTGCAAAACCCGTCGCCGCAGCTGCAAGCGCGGTGGCCTTGACTGCCATGATCGCTGCTGGCCTCGATGGCGCCGCCGAAGCCCGTCCCGTGCGTTGGGACATGCAGAGCACCTATCCCGGTTCGCTGACACAGCTGGGTACGCTGGGTAAGCGTGTCGAAGAGCAGATCGCTCTGGTTTCGGACGGCGAAATCCGCATCACCTTTCAAGAACCCGGCGCCATCGTGCCGGCGCTGGAGGTCTTCGATGCCGTTGCCAGCGGTGCGGTCGATGGCGGTTACTCTACCCCTGGCTACTGGGCCGGCAAGGTTCCCGCCCTGCAGCTCTTCGCGGCTGTGCCCTTCGGTCCGGCAGCGCCGGAGTATCTGGCCTGGTTCTATTTCGGCGGCGGCGAGGCCCTCTTCGAGGAGATCTACCACCAGCACGGCATCCACTCCGAAATCTGCGGCATGATCGCACCGGAGGCCTCGGGCTGGTTCAGGAAGGAGATCAAGTCCGTCGACGATCTGAAGGGCCTGAAGATGCGTTTCTTCGGCTTGGGCGCCAAGGTAATGGAGCAGGTTGGTGTGTCGACCCAGTTGCTGGCTGGCGGCGACATCTATCCGGCGCTGGAGCTGGGTACCATCGATGCGACCGAATTCTCCATGCCGGCCATCGATTTGAAGCTGGGTTTCTATCAGGTCGCCAGCCACTATTACTTTCCGGGCTGGCATCAGCAGTCGACCATGTTCGACCTGATGATGAACAAGGAACAGTACGACGAACTTTCCGACGTTCAGAAGGCGCAGATCGGGTCGGTCTGCGGCGACAGCGTCCGCTTTGGCCTGGTCGAGGGTGAGGCCATTCAATTCGCCGCGCTGCAGGAACTGCAGGACAAGGGTGTGCAGATCCATAAGTGGCCGCCGGAGATGCTGGCCGAGTTTGAAGAGGCTTGGGGCGTCGTCGTGGCCGAGCAGCAGAAGGATCCGGAGTTCAAGAAGGTCTGGGACAGCTTGCAGGAGTTTCGTGAGAATTACACTATTTGGCGTGACTTGGGCTACTTGAACTAAGTCCGGTTCGATCGTTCGCTGTCCCGGTCTTCGACGAGACCGGGACAGCGGAGATCCCAGCCCAACACGCCGGGAGTTGCTAACTCTGCAATGGCGCCGGACCAGGTGCGTTTGGCCCGAACGACGAGGGGCGCTTCCCCTTCCATTGCTTTTCCAAGGAAACGTCGATGCGTGCGCTTCTTGCGATCAGCGACGCACTAGATGCCGTGACCGACTTCGTCGGGCGAATGGCGGCCTGGCTCTTCATACCCATGGGGCTGATCATCTTCTACGACGTCATCCAGCGCAAACTGCTCAGCATCTATCCAGACTTTCAGCAAACGGCCTTATATAGTTTTCTCCCCTCAACGAAAGCGCAAGAGTTGGAATGGCACCTGCACGGTGCTCTCTTCATGCTCTGTTTGGGCTTCACCTATATCCGCAACGGCCACGTCCGGGTCGAGGTTCTGCGCGAGCGCTTCGGACGGCGTACGCGGGCCTGGATTGAGGTTCTCGGCTGCTTGCTGTTCGTTCTGCCCTACACGGTTTTTGTGGTGGACCTCTCGGCTACCTTGTTGGTCTGGAAGTCCTTTCTGATAAACGAAGGCTCGTCGGCGACGACCGGCCTTCCCATGCGTTGGATCATCAAATCCAGCCTGGTGTTTGGCTTCGGTTTCTTGGCGATCGCGGCCTTTTCGATTCTGCTGCGCAACATCGTCTTCCTCTCCGGACCCGAGGATCTACGTGCGCGATCCGACCGTTTTGTGCGCGGCGAAGGCGCCGAAGACATGCAGCAAGAGGTCGAGGAAGAACTGGCGCAAGATGCTGTGCGCCACCCCGAGCACCGCTACCTTGACGGTGACACCGACAACGTCGGGCGGAGATAAGCGGCCATGCCTTGGTACGAGATTCTCCCCGCTGCCATGCTGATCTGCATGGCGTTTTTCATCTTTACCGGTTTTCCGGTGGCCTTGGTTCTGGGCGGTCTTGGCCTTGCCTTCGGCCTGGTCGGCATTGCCGTCGGCGAGTTTCGTTTGGTCCATTTCAATGCCTTGCCGCTTCGCATTTACGCCGGATCGGTCGAGAACATCATCCTCGTTGCCATTCCAATGTTCATATTTATGGGAACGATGCTGGAAAAATCGGGGATTGCCGATGACCTGCTCTATACTCTGCAGGTTCTGACGCGGCGTCTTCCGGGCGGCCTGGCAATCTCGGTGACCTTGCTTGGCACGATCCTCGCGGCGACGACCGGCATTATCGGTGCGTCGGTAGTGCTGCTGACGCTCATGGCTCTGCCGGAGATGTTGAGACGCGGCTATTCGCCGGAGTTGGCTACCGGCACCATTGCATCGTCGGGGACCTTGGGGATCCTCATACCGCCGTCGATCATGCTGGTGCTCATGGCGGATCAGTTGAGCGTTCCCGTCGGCGTTCTCTTTGTCGCCGCCCTGTTCCCGGGTCTGCTGCTGGCTGCTCTTTATGTCATCTACATTATGTCGAAGGGCTCGCTGCAGCCGCATTTGGCACCGCCGATGGTCCGTGACCAAGAAGAGTCGAGCGGACAGCTGGCGGGAATGCTGTTTCTGACCTTCATTCCGCCGGTCTTCCTGATCGTGCTCGTGCTAGGGTCGATCTTCGCCGGCTGGGCGACGCCAACCGAGGCCTCGGGCATCGGCGCTATCGGTGCAACCCTGCTCGCAGCCTTGAAGCGCCGCTTGAACTTTTCCGTTCTGAAGGACGTCTGTTACCGGGCTGCCGTCACAAATGCGATGATCTTCGGCATCTTCGTCGGCGCCACCTGCTTCTCTCTCGTCTTCAAGCGTCTGGGTGGCGACTTCCTGATCGAAGAGTTAATCAACAGCCTCGGCATTGGGCCCTGGGGTATCCTCGGCATGATCATGGTGGTGGTCTTCCTGCTGGGCTTCTTCCTGGACTGGATTGAGATCACCCTGATCGTGCTGCCGATCTTCGCCCCCATCATCGAGGCGCTGGATTTCGGCGGCCACGTCGCCAACCCCACCATGATGCTGCCCTGGTTCGCCATCTTGCTGGCGGTGAACCTGCAGACGTCGTTCCTGACGCCGCCCTTCGGCTTTGCCCTCTTCTACATGAAGGGGGCTGCCAGGAGCGTTAAGATCCAGCAGATCTATCGTGGGATCATTCCCTTCGTGGCGTTGCAACTCTTGGGGCTCGGCCTCTGCGTTTTCTTCCCGGAGATCGTGACATGGTTGCCGGAAGCCGTGCTCGACTAGGCCCGCCGCGTCTTCTGGGCCATCGACATCATCGGCGTTCTGTCTGGCAGCTGCGCGGTGCGTGAGGGCTCCGAACTGCGGCCAAGGGGGTTATTCCGCCCGAGCAAGAGACGGCCAGTCATGGCGGGGTAAGTGAGCGCTATGGCCATCCGTCTGCCGGTCTTGGCGCGTTGGTCCTCTTGACCGGCGCTTGCATGAAGGGACGCGGCGGGAGACTTTCGGGGCCGAGGCAATCCGCTGCCGCAAAACACTTGCAAGCGCTTACATTCTGCTTCACACGGGGGAGAGCGACAAGCGCGGTGATGCCGAAGCGCCGATAGGGCCCGGCGCGGCCGCAGGCGTAAGCGAAGACTTGGGAGGTAGCCCCATGGAATACCTGAAGAAAGCCAGCAAGACCGCAGCGGCGGGAGAGGCCGATGTGCGTGAGAGCGTGCAAGCCATCCTGGACGAGATCGAGCAAGGCGGCGATGCGGCCGCGGCGAGCTATGCCAAACGCTTCGACAAGTGGGATGGCCCGATCGAGGTCAATGCCGAGCGCCTGGCTGTGGCTGCCGGCCAGGTCAGCCCGCAATTGAAGGACGATATCCGCTTCGCCCATGAGAACGTCCGGCGTTTCGCCGAAGCGCAGTTGGCGACGATGACCGCGACCGAGGTGGAGGTGGTGCCGGGCCTGGTGGCCGGTCAAAAGCAGATTCCGGTCTCTGCCGTGGGCTGCTACGCTCCCGGCGGCCGCTACAGCCATGTGGCTTCTGCCATCATGACGGTGACCACGGCCAAGGTGGCCGGTGTTGGGCACATCGCGGCCTGTTCGCCGCCGCGGCCTGGCGTGGGGATCAATCCGGCCATCCTCTACGCTTTGCAGGTCTGCGGCGCCGACCGGGTCTTGAACCTGGGCGGCGTGCAAGGGATCGCCGCCATGGCCTTCGGGCTGTTCGGCACACCGCCGGCACGTGTATTGGCGGGACCCGGCAATCAGTTCGTCGCCGAAGCCAAACGTATCCTCTACGGCCGGGTCGGGATCGACATGTTTGCCGGGCCGACCGAAAGTCTGGTTATCGCCGATGCCAAGGCCGACCCCTCGATCGTCGCCTGGGATTTGGTCGGGCAAGCCGAGCATGGCTACAACTCGCCGGTTTGGCTGCTCAGCACCGACCGCCCCCTGGCCGAAGCGGTCCTGGAGTTGGTGCCGCGCTATGCCGCCGAGCTTCCGGAACTCAACCGCAAAAACGCGGAAGAGGCTTGGCGAGACTACGGCGAGATCATCCTTTGCGGCAGCCGTGAAGAGGCCGTACGGGTTTCCGACCAGTTGGCGCCTGAGCACCTACAGGTCCAGGCCGACGACCTCGACTACTGGCTGGGTGCGCTTACGAATTATGGCTCGCTCTTCCTGGGCGAGGAGACCACGGTGGCCTATGGCGATAAGGTCTCGGGCCCCAATCATGTGCTGCCGACCAAGGGCGCGGCGCACTACACCGGCGGTCTCTTCGTCGGCAAGTTCATGAAGACGGTGACTTGGCAGCGGGCCACGCGCGAGGCCAACCGGCAGATCGGCCAGGCCTGTGCGCGTATCTCCCGGCTGGAGGGCATGGAAGGTCACGCCCGCACTGCCGACGTCCGGCTGGCCAAGTATTTCCCCGGGGAGAGCTTTCACTTGGGGAGAGCTTTCAGTTGAACGGAACTGCTGGGGATCGGCCTTAGGTTTCATGCACGCCGCTTTTTCGAAGCGGCGCAAGAAGGCAGGCTCGCCCAACCCGGCCCGTTCGCTCATGGCCTTGACCGGGACTCTGGGACTGGGACCGGGACTCTGGCCGCGTCTTGGCTCTGCAACCGCTGCTGGGGCTTGAGGATGGCACGGTGGCCATGGTCTCACTTTCCTGACGACTGCCAGTCAACCGCAGAATTCTTCGCGCGCCTCTTTAAAGTGTGCCATCGATGGCGTTTATAGAATAAGCGAGCCGCGCAGGTGATAGGATACGCTAAAGCAGCAGTCGTCGTCCAACGGTGCCTTCTGGTCATGCTGCGTGCCTGGGCTTCGATATTGGGGAAACGCTGCTTGACCGGGGAACTGGTGCAGCCGTGGCCGAGAGAGCAACTCCGCTGCGCATGCAGGCGTCTCCTTAGGGGCCGCCGCTCCTCAGGCAGTGGAGGATCTCCCGGTAGCCAGGTTCTTCCGGGCCGACGAGCCCATGGCGGATGAGGAAGTCGATGATGACGAGGGCCACGTTGAACTTGAAGTCCTCGGTCTCGGCCAGGCGCTGGCGAACCTCTTCGATCGGCCAGAGCATGAAATCCTCGACCTCGTCGTCGCCTGAGCGCGGCCGGAAGTCCTCCGGTATTTCCAGATCGTAGCAGACCTGGATGTCGTCGCGCTGGCCGTCGGTGAAGCGGCAGCGATAGCTGATAAGGCCGACCGGTTTGGCTTGGCGGGCCAGGGGCTCCGGGATCGAGGCTTCTTCGCTGCACTCCTTCACCAAGTTGGCCAGGGGCGTCAGGCCTAGAGGCTGGCCGCCGGCGACCAAGTGGTCCAGCTTGCCGGGAGCAGTCGGCTTGGTCCGCGAGCGCCGGCCCAGCCACATATGGAGGCCGTCCGGGCGCCGGACGAAGCCGTTCATATGGACTCCGAAGGACCGGAAGCCCATGACTGGCATCAGGGCACGGTCGACAGCGGCGATCGGCACCTCCTGCCAATCGCGTAGCAGCGGGAAGAGCTCGCCGCGCCGGGGGCGGGCATGACCGCTCTCGATCAGGCCTTCGTGGATCTCGTCGAAGGCCGCTTTGCACACCTCATAGCCGGCCAGTCGCGGGCTCAAGGCTACGCGCGTCTCGTCGACCAGAAGGATCTGCGGAAAATCGACTAGCCGCTGCGCCAGGTCCTGTGTGACCCAACCCATCCGGCGCCCAGCGATCGAGAGGGGGCGGTAGGCGGCGGAATCCCATCGCAGGACGAAACGGGCACGCTCCAGTAGGCTCATGCAATGACTTTCCTAGGGGCCGGAACCGTCTCCACTAAGGGTGTCCGGGGCAGACAAGCTGCGACAAGTTTCCGCCCGGCGGGCGAAAGGCCGCGTACTTGCAAATCGATCGCCAGGGCGCCGCTGCCATGGTGGCCAGGTTGGGCGAAAGAGCGCTCGGGCACAAGACCAGGCTTGGCGAAGGGTTCCAGCACGCGGGGCCGCAGGCCCGGATCGGCCGCGCCCTCGGCGCAGTAGCAGGACAGGGAAGATTGCACCAGCAGACGCCGATTATCACTCGAAAGAGCGATCATGGGAAAGCGGATCCGGAAAAATTGGCAGAGATCGGTCTAGGGAACTATCCCGGTTGCTCAGACGACGCCGGGCGGATAATTCGAGACACTGCCAAACACTGCTTTCTCACAGTCTCGAACATGCGCGCGGGCTACTGGCGGGTCAAGTCTTGTTTGCAGCTCCTTGCAGCCGACGCGGCGGCTTGTCATTGCTGGGTCCGGATCTGCTGAGGTCGGGGATCGGGGGCGCCCGACGCTGAAGCCATCGTGAACGCCACTCCGATCTGCCTGAGGTTCGGCGACTACGGCAGCGAGGCGCCGGGTAGCAAAGCCTTCTTTCATGACTTCTCGGGGATCGCCGCTTTAGGCGACAGCCTCTGTCTGGGCCGCGCCGCGCGGGCAAAAGAAGCGGCCGGCCTCAGCGCTCCATTCGCGCGGCAGGGATTCTAGGGCGTCGAGCGAGCATGCCTCGCCCTCGACGATCGCCCACTTCTTGGCGATCGTTAGCCAGTTCGCCCGGGAGCCGCCCCCAAGGAGCCACCCCCAAGGAGCACCCGGGGTCAGCGAGTCACCGATCGGCGTCACACCCTGCAACGGCCCCGCAACCGCTCTGCACGAGGGCGCCCTTTTCCGGCAAAACAAGGGGTGCGGAACGCCCGGATTTTCCAAACCTTACGCAGCCCTCCAACATCGACCCCTAGACCGCTTTTCAGCCGATTCCGCACCCCCGAAACTGCCCGGTTTCAAAAGACTTTTGGCCCGCTACAGGTCCGCCGGTAACGATCACGGCTACAACAGCCGCGATAAGAATGAACAGGGATCGCCGCTAAGGGCCATCAAAAAGCCATAAAAGGGAACCACGCAGGACAGCACCCAATCCAGGCCGTCGAGTCTATGTGAGCGGCGCTTGCCCACATCAGGAGTGGGCCCATCGGGAAAAAGCCAAGGGCTACTTTGCGGGCCTCTCGGTAATTCTTATGGCGGTCTTCCCACTCAAATCTCTAGATCGCCTCAAACGGCACACCCTGTTGGGATGCAGGTCGCCGGCTTCCTGTCGAAGGAACCGGAAGCAGCGGCCTGCAGCCTCGAAGTCAGTTTGGCGCAAACAACCCCCGCCGCGCTCGTCCGTTGGGCAGGCGCCGCGAAGGCTGCGGGACTAGCCTAGCTGTTACCGACATTCTCTTCGTCGCAGAGGATGTCCATAAAGGTCTCCATCTCTTGCGATCTGGCTGGATTCCGGCACCGGCCGCTCATCCAACCCTGGCGCTCATCCCACGCCGCCGAAAGGAATGCCGGTCAGCGCCGTCATCTCCTGCTTCCAGGTCGTCAGGTCGTCAAGCGAGAACTTGGACAGGTGGTCGTGCCCGCAGGCGCGGGCCATCGTCTGCATGAGCTGGACCGAGACCTCGAAGAAGTTCTTCAATCGCTTGGCAGAGGTCTCCACCACCAGGCGGCTGACCAGGTGGGGCTTCTGTGTGGCGATGCCGACCGGGCAGTTGCCGGTGTGGCAGGCACGCATGGCGATGCAGCCGATGGCCTGCATCGGCGCGTTCGACAGGGCGACCGCATCGGCGCCCAGCGCCAGGGCCTTCACGAAGTCAGCCGCTTGGCGCAGGCCGCCGGTAATGATCAAGGTGACGTCGCCGCGCTCCAGGCGATCTAGATGGCGGCGTGCGCGGGCCAGGGCCGGGATGGTGGGCACCGAGATGTTGTCGCGGAAGATCGTCGGGGCGGCCCCGGTACCGCCGCCGCGGCCATCGAGGATGATGTAGTCGACCCCGACGTCCAAAGCGGCGTCTATATCCTTCTCGATATGCTGGGCGGAGAGTTTGTAGCCGATCGGAATGCCGCCGGTCCGGTCGCGCACTTCGTCGGCGAAGGCGCGGATCTGGGAGACCTCGGTCCAGTCGGGAAAGCGGGCGGGGGAGACCGCGGCCCGGCCTTCTTCCAGACCTCGAATCTCGGCGATCTTGCCCGTCACCTTGCTGCCCGGCAGATGGCCGCCGGTGCCGGTCTTGGCGCCTTGGCCGCCCTTGAAGTGGAAGGCCTGCACCCGTGCCAGCTTATCCCAGGAAAAGCCGAAGCGCGCCGAGGCCAGCTCGTAAAAATAGCGGCTGTTCTCCTGTTGCTCCCCGTCCAGCATGCCGCCCTCGCCGGAACAGATGCCGGTGCCGGCCAACTCTGCCCCGCGGGCAAGCGCCAGCTTGGCCGGCTCCGACAGGGCGCCGAAGCTCATGTCGGAGACGAAGAGGGGGATCGCCAGCCGAAGCGGCTTCTGTGCGTTGGGGCCGATCGCCACCTCGGTGCCGACCTCCGCCTCGTCCAGCAGGGGCGGGCGGTGCAGCTGGGCCGTGAGGATTTGGATGTCGTCCCAATTGGGCAGCTGGCTGCGCGGCACGCCCATGGCCTCGAGCGCGCCGTGATGGCCGGCCTTGGCCTTGCCTTGGCGGGCGTAGCGCTGGATCAGGCTGTTGTAGGGCTCCTCTTCGGTGCCCTGTCCGCTGTCGGCGTAGAGCCCGAGATAGGCCTTGCGGTTGTAGGGTTGCGGGTTTTCCTTTGCCCAGGCCGCGATCTCGTCTTCGTCGACCAGGATTGCGCCGTCTTCGATCCAGGATTGGAACTTCGGCAGCGCCTCGGCGTTGTTGTATTCGGAAACGCCGCTGTCGAGCCGATAGTCCCAATAGTGCAGGCCGCACATCAGGTTGTTGCCGCGCACGAAGCCGTCAGCCATCAGTGCACCGCGATGCAGGCAACGTCCGTAGAAGACGGAGACCGCATCGTCGAAGCGGACCGCCACCAGATCGACCTCCCCGACCAAAGCGTAGTGCGGCTTGCGATCTTCAAGCGCGTCGTAGCGGGCGATCTCAATCCTGTTCATGAGGGTCTTTCGGGGACCGTTGGGGGAGGGTTCTTCATCTTATTTGCGGTTGCGGCAGCCTGCCGTCACCTTAAGCGGCCACGCGCAAGCGGGTCTCTTCACGCAAACGTGACCTACCACCCGAGGATCGGCTGCCCGGAAATCGGTCTGGCCACACTTCAGCAGCCTTGGCGTATGAGGGTCCGCATGGTGGTGTTGCACCTTTTGTTGTGCCGGGCGCCGGACGGGGTTGGAGGGGAGCACTGGCGGCGGCGCCCGGCCTGAAGGCCAGCAGGCTCCCGGTCTATCCTGCGGCCTTGCTGCGCGCCGGGCTCGTGTCTCACTGGGGGGCCGGAAAATCGGTCTTCTCCACAAGGAACGGCTTCAGCAGCCGGATAGGGCAGGCACCAGCTCACTAGGTTGCCGCTAGACAAAAGGCAAGGAGAGCAGCACTAAAATATTTCGGCCAAGCTAATCGGAAGCTGACGATAGTCCCTGACATCTATTGCCCACCGTCATGCTGGAAGACTATCGAGCCATTTCTGTATGGCCGGGCCTACCCGTGAACCTGGCGTGATGGGTGAGTGCTGAAGACCGCTGCGGGAGATAAACAGCCCCTTGTCCCAACGATCCTCTTTAGAATCTCCGAATTCAGGATTTGCAAATCCCCAATCGCCCGGCGCCTTCATCACAAGCAACAGGCACTTGCCTTCTCGGGCAGCGGGAACAAGTTGTCTATGGACAAAAGCACGCATCCGTTTGGTTGTATGAAGAGTGTGAGCAGCGTCTTTAGAAATAGAATCCATGTCTCTCATTGAACTGCATGGATAAGCTACTAGGCGCAGATTACACAGGTTGGGTATGAAACGCGGATCTTCAAGAAACTTGCCATAATTTTTCTTACTCCAATTTAACTCATCTTCTGAAGTATGGTCTTCCCAGTCCTTGGAATCTGCCGTGCTGGCCATCGTAGACCACCAGAATTCACGGTCTTTTTCATCTTGATTGCCGTCGTTCGGTCCGTGCCGGGGATGCGATGTCAGATGAAATATGCTGGCCTTTGTAGGGTCGCCGGTCCATGGTTCAGGCACCCGCCGAAGAAGAGGGAAGCAATCGTTCGGTTCGGGTAGGAGGGGCTTATCTAATGGGTGGACGAAAGACTTATTTTCCGCTACAGCCTTCCATATATTCATAAGTTTTCTAATTTTCATAACGGCTATCCATTGTTACCGACCCGGTTGTGCTTTTCGAACAGCTTTGCAGCATCCTTCAGGGTCTCTTGAGGTGTACCGAGTTTAGGTTTGAAGACTCTCTTTCTACCTTTCGGGCACCTAACCTGCGTCATCTGACGCGAGTCGTCAAGCGTTGAATGAGGGCTTCTGATAAAAACCTTCTCGATTTCCAGCCTCCCGGTCCGTTCCTTGGGCGTCCCGCCACGGGCAAAGACATCGGCCATTCCTTCGACAGCCTGACGCTTCCACTTGCTCAACCTGCTTTGGATGAATGTGATGTCGTGCTGCCATCTTGAATCCTCCTATCTCCAGGCAGCGCTTCAATCGTGACCTTGGCCCAAACCGGGGCCCAAACCGGTCAATAAATTTCCGACCCTTCGCCCTGTCCCTATCCCGCCATAGGTTCGGCACACCTTAAGCGCGCTGCCCAGTTTTCCGGACCGCTTCCGGCTTCAGCAGCCGGACAAGACAAGGACAAGCTCACTGGCTTGCCGATGCAGGCAAAGGGCAAGAAAGCAGCGCTAAAGGATTTTGGCCAAGCTAAATTTTGGCCAGGCTAAGGGGAAGCAGAACTGCAGGGGATAAACAGCCTCTTGTCCCGACGATCCGCTTCACGGCTTGCCAGTTCCCAATCCGCGGCGGCATCGTCGCAAGCAAGAGGCACGCGCCTTTTCGGGCAGCGGGAAGGAGTTCTCCATGGACAAAATCACGCACCGGGCCGGCTGTCAGGGGGCGGTTGACAAAACGGCCCTTGTGCAATTGTGTAGCCTTGATGGTTCTCGAACGCCCCGGCGGAAGAGATGAAAAGGGAACACGGTGCGGCGAAGCCGAAGTGAGCCAAATCCGTGACTGCCCCCGCAACTGTGAGCGGTAAGCGACCCCGGCATAGACCACTGGACAGGATGTCTGGGAAGGTTTGGGGAAGCCTTGACCCGCAAGTCAGGAGACCTGCCATCGCCGCCGCGCGTTAGTACGCCGGCATTTTAACGCAATGCAGGCGGAGGGCCTGATGGTGAAGCGAACAATCTGCATACACCTTGCAAACACAGGTCCTGCAAACATAAGGGCACCGGGTGTCATCCCGGCTTTGATATGATTGCGCTCCTCCGGCATGCGATTGCGCAGGCGGGAGACGCAGTGCCGGAAGCCCTCGGGATTTCGCGCGCGGACTGCATGGCCGGAGGCCACCGGCCTTGCACCGCTGCCACGCTGTCGGTGCAGGATCTGTCCTGGTCGCCCGGACGCGGCCGGGAGACGTTGCTGCATACCACAAGCTTCGCTCTTGAGGCCGGCAGAGTCCTTGGCATCGTGGGACCGAACGGTGCCGGCAAGACGACATTGCTGCGGCTCCTCTACCGGTTCCATCGGCCCACCGCGGGCAGGGTTCTGATCGATGGCGAAGATATTTGGACCCTCTCCGCACGGAGCGTTGCCCAACGGGTTGCTGCCGTCTTGCAGGAACAGCCGAGCGACTTTTCTCTGACTGCCGGCGAAATCGTGACCCTAGGCCGGACGCCGCACCGGCGCGGCTTTACCGGCGCGGCGGGCGCCCATGATAAAGGTACCTGTAATAAAAATTCCCGTGACAAAGACATCGTTGATGCCGCGCTGGATCGGCTGGTCCTTCATGGACTGGCGGACCGCCATCTCGGGACACTGTCGGGCGGAGAACGCCAGAGGGTCATGGTGGCCCGTGCCTTGGCGCAGGAGCCGCGCCTTCTGATCCTGGACGAGCCAACCAATCACCTCGACATCCGCCACCAACTGGAAGTTTTGGCCCTGATCCGGGACCTTCCGCTGACGATCGTGACATCGCTGCACGACCTGAATCTGGCCTCGGGCGTCTGTGACGCTGTGCTGCTCCTGCAATCGGGACGGCCGATCGGATTTGGCCGGCCTTCCGCCGTGCTGTCCGAGGCGGCTGTGTCCGCTGCCTTTCACGTGGACGCCCGGCGCGAACGCCTCACCCCCAGCAACGCCGATCATCTTGTGTTTCATCTTCGAGAGAAAGGCACTCCTCCATGAAGGAAACCCTCCTGGCCTTTGTCGCCCTCGCCCTGACGGCCGGTCTCGCCACCGCTGAGACGACGGTGCAAAGCTGCAACCGCACAGTGACCTTCGATGCACCTCCCGAACGGGCCGTTTCCAACGATGTGAACTTGACCGAGATGCTGCTGGTCCTCGGCCTTGCAGATCGCATGGTGGGCTATACCGGCATCTCGGGCTGGAAAACGCTCGACGAAGAAATGCGCGAAGGCGTCGAGCAACTACCGGAACTGTCCGCCAAGTACCCCTCCAAGGCGGTGCTGGTCGGAGCCGATGCCGACTTCTTCTTTGCCGGTTGGAATTACGGCATGAAAGTCGGCGGAGCGGTGACGCCCGAGACATTGGAGCCTTTTGGCATCAAGGTCTATGAGCTCACCGAATCCTGCGCCCACATCATGGACAAGGACAAGGCCAGCATCGAGGACATGTATGTCGACCTGATCAATCTGGGCCGCATCTTCGGTGTCGAGGACAAGGCGGCCGCGCTTGTCGAGGGGTATCGCGCTGAGCTTGCGGCCGTCGAAGAGGGGCTGGAGCCCGGCGATCGGCTGCGCGTCTTTGTTTATGACAGTGGCGAGGACAAACCCTTCACCGCCGGTCTCTATGCGATGCCGACTGCGCTGATTGAGGCCGCAGGCGGCACCAACATCATGAAGGACTTTGAGAAAAGCTGGGGCACTGTGACCTGGGAAGCAGTGGTGGAGCGCAACCCGGAGGTCATAGTGATTGTGAACTACGGCAACGTCACTGCCGAAGAAAAACGTGCCTTCATGCTGTCGAATCCTGCTTTTGCCGAACTGGATGCAGTGAAGAACGACCGCTTTGTCACGCTGGAATATGTCGAGGCCACACCGGGGCCGCGCAACATCCGGGCGATCCAAAAGCTGGCCGAAGCATTCCGGGGACGATAATCCGATGTGCGGGACCACAAGCATCCGGGCCCGTAACCATAGCATTAACTCCAGCTTCGGCGGAACGCTGGTCTTCCTGTTGGCCGGCCTGGCTCTGCTTCTGCTCTCGCTTTCCGCCGCAATTTCGGTTGGGGCCGTTCCGGTCCCGTTAAGCACCGTGTGGGGTGTCCTCCTGAACGAACTTTCGCCCGGTCTGATAGACCGGACCTGGTCGAAAGGCCACGCGGCAATCGTATGGGAAATCCGCTTTCCTCGCGCACTTCTGGCGACCATGGTCGGGGCCGGACTGGCAATGGTCGGCGCCACATTACAGGCCGTCACGCGAAACCCGCTGGCCGATCCCCATCTCCTCGGTATTTCTTCGGGCGGTGCCTTCGGCGCTATTCTGGCGCTGCTGCACAGCGGTCTTTTTATCGGTCTGCTGACCGTTCCTCTGCTGGCTTTCCTGGGTGCACTCGGGGCAACCGCCCTTGTCCTCGGCGTATCGCGTTTTGCCGGCGGCGCCGCAAGTGCCGGCCGCCTCGTGCTGGCAGGCGTTGCGGTGTCGTTCATCGTCATGGCTGGCGCCAACCTGCTGATCTTCCTAGGCGATCCTCGCGCCACCCACACGGTCGTCTTCTGGATGCTGGGCGGGCTCGGTCTCGCGCAATGGGACCAACTGATCTATCCGCTGACAATCCTGCTGTGCTGCGGTGCATGGCTGATCTTGCGGGCGCGGGAGCTCAATGCGATGACTCTGGGCGATGAAACGGCCTCGACGCTGGGCATCCCCGTAGCCCGCTTCCGCCTCGCGGTCTTCGCGGTCGGGGCGCTGATCACAGGCGTGATGGTCGCCTTCTCCGGCATTATCGGGTTCGTCGGTCTTATGGTCCCACATGTCGTTCGCATGCTCGTCGGCGGCGACTATCTGCGTGTTCTACCAGGATCCGCTTTGGCTGGGGCCGCCTTCCTCCTCTGGGCCGACATCGCTGCCCGAACCGTAATGGCCCCGGAAGACATGCCCATCGGCATCGTCACCGGTTTGGTCGGCGGTGTATTTTTCGTCTGGCTTCTCGGGCAAAAGCAGCACATCTAAGTCTTCTTTCCGGGTCTTCTGCTCAGCATCTGCAGCGCCGCTAAAATATAAAGGTCCGGGCTCTAGGCCGCGCTATACGTGCAAAAGAAGCGGCTGGCCTCACCGCTCCATTCGCGCGGCAGGGATTCTAGGGCGTCGAGCGAGAATGCCCCGCCCTCGACGATCGCCCACTTCTTGGCGATCGTTAGCCAGTTCGCCCGGATTTTCCAAGCCTTCCGCAGCTCTCCAACATCGACTTCCAAACCGCTTTTCAGCCGATTCCGCACCCCTGCAACCGCCCAATTTCAAAAGACTGTCACCCTCTGGTTCAGACCCCGGCGCCGATCCTCCCATAACCCCTTTTCTAGTGCCCTTCGGTCCACATAGGTCCGGATAGGTCCACATAGGTCCACTTCAAAAGACTTTCTGTCACCCTGCACTATTCCCACATATCTTCCTCCTGGGATAGCCAGCGCCGTTGCGCTTCGCCGGACATGCCCTCTTGGTAGAGGATGATGAAGGCATTCTCGAACAGCGACACCAGCATGCGGAACAGCAGGTCCCGGCGTTCCTGCTGCTCTTCGGTCAAACTTTCGGGATTGACCGTGTTCGGGAACAGCAAGAGATTGGCATTGGAGAGTGCTAGGCACAGGAAGTTGTCGTATCTCTCCGGCGGCGGATGCATTTCTGCGATCTCGGTTTTCCGCCGCTGCCGCTGATCGTGGAAGAACACGTAGATCGTGGTGAGAAAGCCCAGGATGATCACCCGGTAACCGAGCGTCCCAAGGATTGACAAAGCCGCTGTCTCCCTAGGCTGGCAGTAGTCCGGAGGCTACATCTTCGCGTTGCATGCGCTTCAAACGAGGCTAACACGGAGCGGTCGGTCTGCTGTCTCGTTGTGGAGACAAACGGGCGACTGCACATATATCAACATAATTTCAAGGAATTACACAAGGTATCGTCGCATAGCAGTTTGGCTTGATGTTGCTTGACTCGGGTTGGAGGCGCCGGGTAGACTTTCGTCAAAACAAATTCATAAACGCCGCTGGGATTTAGCGCAGGAGGCTTGTCACCTTATCTGTTGCAGTGTGAAGGACGGTGACTTCGCCGGCCTTGCGTGTGACGGAATGCGTGGCTGCGTGCGACCTGACGGCATAAACCGGGAGGGTGCGTATGTTTTCTGTACCGAAGAATCCGATCTACAAGTCCGTCTCGCGACGGAAGTTCTTGGAACTTGGCGGTGGCGTCGCCACAACCTTGGGTGCCAGCTCCTTGGCTGTCGGTCTCAATTCCGTCATCAACCGCACGCCGGTGATGGCACAGTCCTCAGACGATGCGAAGTGGAAACAGTACGCCGGCTCCAGGCTGGTGTTCATGTCGGAAAACACGCCTCCGTCCTTCGCCATCCGCGACAACTTGGAGACCTTCTACGATCTGACCGGGATCGAGGTGGAGATCTTGACCGACGATCTGCCGGTGGTGCAGCAGAAGGTCGGCATCGATCTGCGGGGCGGCAGTGCCGACTTTCAGCTTAACTATGTTCAAGACAAGCCGATCGGCTCCCCCTTCGCGGACTACTACGAAGATCTGCTGAAGTACACCAGGGACGACACCCTGCCGTTGGATCCCGAGGGCTATGACGAGGACATTTGGTTCGAGAACTTCTTGAAAGCTTGTGGCGTTTACTATGAGCCGGGCCGGATCGTGGCCTTCCCCTACGACTGCGCGGTGGCCTGTACCTTCTATCGCCAGGATCTCTTCGAGAAGCTTAGCAAGGACTTCGAAGTCGAGTACGGCTATCCGATGGAGTTTACCATCGATACCACCTGGAAGAATGTCTATGACTTCGCTGCCTTCTTCAAGAAGATGCGCGAGGCCGGTCACAAGGATATTCCCTACGGCTATGCCCAGCATCAGGGCTCCTTCGCCTGGACCTTGCAGCTAGACATCCAACGGATGCTCTTCGCCCACGGCCAGTGGACCGAGTTCGATATCGACGACAAGCTGGGCTCCAAGACCCCCGGCCCGACCAATTGGGGCGACGAGCAGTCGGTCCTGATCATGGAGAAATATAAGGAGCAAGCGGAAGTCAGTCATCCGGACAACCTAGCCAACGGCACCTTGGAGTTGAACACGGTCTACCAAGCCGGCGAGATCGCCATGCAGGTGCAGTACCACGAGTTCGCCGCCTCCATCGAGGACCCCAACACCTCTAAGGCGGCCGACGGCAAGACAGCCTATGCACCCTGTCCGAAGGGGGCCAAGGAGTGGATCGCGACGGGCCTGGATCCGGTGAATGGCTGCAACTGTGGTATCGGCGGCATCGGCATCAATGCTGCGGCCTCCGAGGACCTAAAGCGTGCGGCCTTCCTCTTCGCTAGCTGGGCGACTTCCAAAGGAACGCAGCTGGATGTCTTGAAGAAGCTGGGCGGTACGCCAACCCGGAAGTCGGTGTTGGAGGTACCGGAGGTGAAGAAGGCGGAACAGCGCCCGACCACCATGCCGAATGCTTTGACCTTCCACGCCGTCTATGACGTCGGTATCCGCGATCCGAACTTCGTGCTGGGGCCGAAGATTCCGGAGGCTAACGAGTACCACAACATCGTGCTGACCGAGGTGCAGCGCTGCGTCACCGGCGAGACCTCGCCTGAAGAGGCCTGCGAGGAGATCCGCTGGCAGGTCGACGATATGAACGGCATTTAGCGGAAAGACTTACCCGGGCGTGCGTGACATGATTGAGACCCCACCGCGCCCGGCGCGGTCTCTTGGGGAGGCCGTCGGCGAGACCATCGGCTTCACCCAAGAGGGGGCCCGCTATCTCAAGTACGAAGCGGGCAGCCTTAATCCGGAGGGCTCGCGGCGGTATTACTTCTATCTGATGTTGCCGGCCATCTTTGTGCTAGCCTGTATCACCATCTATCCCTTCTTCTGGTTGATCTACATGAGCCTGCACAGCGTCGACATCGGCGGAGCGGGTGACATGTGGAACGATTTTCGCAACTGGACCCGGCTGACGCGGGACCGCAAGTTCCAGGACGGCTGGCTGCGGCTGGCGCACTATTCGGTGCTTTGCATACTGTTCGAGGTGGGTATCGGTGTTCTGTTAGCGGTGATCTTGAACAACAGCCGTTTCGAGAAGGTGTTGGTGACCATCTTCCTGATGCCGATGATGGTGGCCCCGATCGTGGCCGGGCTGGTCTGGTACTACCTCTATAACTCCACCTTCGGCTGGTACCACTGGCTGCTGCAAAGCGCCGGGATCCTGGGCGAAACCTCGATTCTGGGCGACCGCGGCACCGCCATGTGGGGTATCGTGATCGTCGACATCTGGCAGTGGACGCCCCTGATTGCCCTGATCACCTTGGCCGGGCTGAAGCGTGTGCCGCGCGATCAACTGGAAGCCAACATGGTGGATGGGGCAGGGGCGTTTAAGAACTTCTTCCAGGTGACCCTGCCGAACCTCTACCCCTTCCTCCTGATCGCTATCTTGCTGCGGTTTATGGATAACTTCCGCTTCATCGACGCGATCCTGGTGCTAACCGGCGGCGGACCGGCGAACTCCACCAAGATCCTGCCGCTCTACCTCTTCGACATCTCTTTCCAGTTCTTCAAGCTGGGCCGCGGGGCGGCGATCGCGCTCACCTTGTTGATCATGACCATCGTTCTGGGTCTGATCCTTGTCAGGGTCTTCGAATCGCCGGCTGGCAAGGTGAACCAGAACGAGGAGGGACGCTAAGCCATGGCATCACGCGACATCGTCCAATACCGTTCGCCGGGTCGACGGCTGCTGTCGATATTGACCGTAGTCTTCCTGGCCGCCTATCTGGTCTGGACCATCCTGCCGCTCTTCATCATGTTCGTGTCTTCGTTCAAGGACTTGCTTGCGGCCTTTCAATTGCCGGAGGTCGGAGACTGGCTCAGCATCGGCGTCTTCTTCGATTTCAAGCCCACGGCGAAGCATTACGTCGATCTCTTCGTCGACAATAACTTCGGCACCTATCTGGTCAATTCCATTGTGGCTGCGGGTGGGTCGGCCGTGGTCTCCGTGGTGTTGGGTTCGATGGCGGCTTATGCGCTGTCCCGAATCGAGTTCCGTGGCAAGAAAGACCTCTTCTTCTGGATCATCTCCACCCGTATGGCGCCGGTCGTGGCCGTCATGGTTCCGCTCTACGCGATCTTCCGCGGCGTTGGCTTGGTGGGAACCCTACCGGGGCTAATCCTAGCTTACACCACTTTCAACCTGCCCTTCGCGATTTGGATGTTGAAGGGCTTCTTCGACAACGTGCCCTACGCGATCGAAGAGGCTGCAATGTGCGACGGCTGCACCCGCTTTCAGGCTTTTCGCGCCATCTTGCCCTTGGTAGCGCCCGGCGTCGGGGCATTCCTGGTACTCTGCGTGCTCTTTGCCTGGAATGACTTTCTCTTCGCTTCGATCATCGGCTCCGGCGGTGCCAAGACCCTGCCGCCGGCAACCCGCGAGCTGGTGCAGCCGCAGAACATTCAGTGGGGCAAGATCATGGCAGCCGGTGTGGTCACCACGATCCCCATGATGTTCCTTGGCCTTCTCATTCGGCGCTACCTGGTAGCCGGTCTCACCATGGGCGCGGTGCGCGAATAGGCCGAGGAAGCGAGCATGGCATCCGTCACCATAGCGAACGTCTGGAAGTACTACGGCAAGACCTCCGCGGTTCGGGATCTGAACTTGAACTGCAACGATGGAGAGTTTCTTTGTGTGCTGGGACCGTCCGGCTGCGGAAAGAGTTCGACCCTAAGGATGCTCGCCGGGTTGGAGCACATCTCGGCTGGCGACATTCTTTTCGGCGAGCGGCGGATCAACGATATCCCCCCGAAAGACCGTGACATCGCCATGGTTTTCGAGAACTACGCGCTCTACCCGCACAAGACGGTGTATGGTAACATCGCCAACTCGCTGAGGCTGCGCGGTATGAGCAAGGCCGACATTCAGCAGCGCGTGCAGAAGGCCGCTAGAATGCTGGAGATTGATCACCTGTTGGATCGCCGCCCCGGCGAGTTGTCAGGCGGTCAGAAGCAGCGCACGGCCATCGGCCGGGCTATCGTGCGCGAGCCGCGGCTCTTCCTCTTCGACGAGCCCATCGCGCATTTGGATGCCAAGCTGCGCGCTCATATGCGGGTCGAACTCAAGCTAATGCAGCGCGACCTCCGGACCACCATGATTTATGTGACCCACGATCAACTAGAGGCGCTCTCCATGGCCGACCGGGTGGCAGTGATGCATGAGGGCGTGTTGCAGCAGTTCGGTCCGCCGCAGGAGGTCTATCACAGGCCAGCCAATCGCTGGGTCGCGGGCTTTGTCGGCGAGCCGCCGATGAATTTCCTCGATTGCGATCTGGCCGAGGAGGGCGGGGACCTCTGCGTGCGTCACCCCAACTTCACCACGCCGTTGCTGCCGGAGCAGGCGCAGATCATGCAGGCGAAGGGCGGCGGGCGCGGAGTCACGCTGGGCATTCGCCCGGACGAGATTGCGCTTGCCGCCGAGCCGGGATTGCATGCTTTTTCCGGTCAGGTCATGATCACCGAGCCCTTGGGCGGCGACCTTTTGGTCGACGTGATCCTTGAGGGCTCGAAGGTTCTGGTTAAGGCGAAGCCCAATTACCGGGGCGGGCGGGGAGAGGTCTGCCACCTCACCTTCGACCGGGAGCGCTGGCACCTGTTCGACAGGGAGGATGGGCAAGCCTACTTCTAGAGAGGGGCGCCGAAGGGCGCTCCGGGACTTGAGCGCGGCGGTTAGCGCCGCAGTTCGCAACACGGGAGGAGTTCATGCAGTTAAGTCGAGACCAACTGAGAGCCGCTTATCAACGGATGTGTCTGATCCGGAACTTCGAGGATAGTCTGCACGAGGAGTTTTCGGCCGGCAACATCCCGGGGTTCGTCCACCTCTATGCCGGTGAAGAGGCCTCGGGCGTTGGTGTATGTATGCATCTGGACGACCGCGATGCGATCGCCTCTACTCATCGCGGCCATGGCCACTGCATCGCCAAGGGCTGCGATCCCAGGGCCATGATGCTGGAGATCTTCGGCAAGAAGGATGGGCTTTGCGGCGGCAAGGGCGGCTCCATGCACATCGCCGATCTCTCCAAGGGCATGATGGGCGCCAACGGCATCGTCGGTGGCGGCCCGCCGCTTGTCTGCGGAGCTGCCCTGACCGCCAAGACCCTGAAGACAGGCGGCGTGGCCATCGCCTTCGTGGGTGACGGTGCTTCCAACCAAGGAACCACTTTCGAGAGCTACAACCTGGCCAAGGTCTGGAACCTGCCGGCCGTGTTCGTTGTCGAGGACAATCGCTATGCGGAATCCACCGCCAGCGCCTGGTCCGTCGGTGGCAATCAGGTCGACCGTGCCAAGGGCTTCGGCATGCCGGCCCAGGAGGTCGACGGCCACGACTTCTTCGCCGTGTGGGAGGCGGCACGCCAAGCCATCGAACGCGCTCGGGCGGGCGAGGGGCCAAGCCTGTTGCACGTCAAGTTGAACCGCTACTACGGCCACTTCGAAGGCGATGCCATCACCTACAAGGGCGAGGGCGAGATCGAGCAGGTCAAGACCGAAAAGGATGCCTTGATGCTGTTCAAGCAGCGAGTCACCGAGACGAAATTGCTCGACTCCGAAGAACTGACGGTGATCGAGGAGGAGGCGAAGGCCGCTATCGCTGATTGCCTGGCCAGTGCCAAGGCCGGCGCCCTGCCGACCGAAGCCGACCTCATGACCGACGTATACGTCGACTACAAGTTCTAAGGGAGGATATGCAAATGCCTATGAAGAGCTTCCGCCAAGCCATCAACGAGGCGCTGCGTCAGGAGATGGAGCGCGACCAGCGTGTGGTCATCATGGGAGAAGACATCGCTGGCGGCCTGGGCGCCCCCGGCGAGGACGATGCATGGGGCGGACCGCTGGGCGTGACCAAGGGGTTGATGCCGCAGTTCGGGCGCAACCGTGTGCTGGACACGCCGATCACCGAGAGCGCTTTCATCGGTTGCGCGGCCGGTGCTGCGGCCACCGGTCTGCGTCCCGTGGCCGAGTTGATGTTCGTCGACTTCATGGGGGTCTGCTTCGACCAGATCTTCAATCAGGCGGCGAAGTTTCGCTATATGTTCGGCGGCAGGGCCGTCACGCCGATGGTGGTGCGTACCATGTACGGCGCCGGCTTCCGCGCAGCCTCGCAGCACAGCCAGTGCCTCTACCCGGTGTTTACCCACATTCCCGGCTTGAAGGTCGCCATCCCCTCCAACGCCTACGAGGCCAAGGGCTTGCTGGCGCAGTCGATCCGCGACGACGATCCGGTGATATTCTTCGAGCACAAGGTCATGTACGACGACGAAGTAGATGTGCCGGACGAGCCCTACACCATCCCCTTCGGAGAGGCCAACGTCACCCGTGAAGGCGACGATGTTACCATAATCGCCTTCGGCCGCATGGTGAACTTCGCCAACCAGGCCGCCGACAGCCTGGCGGCCTCCGGTATAAGCTGCACCGTCGTCGATCCGCGGACGACCTCGCCGCTGGATAAGGAGACCATCCTGGAGACGGCCTCCGAGACCGGCCGCGTGGTGGTGATCGACGAAGCGCACCCGCGCTGCAACATGGCCACCGACGTCTCGGCCTTGATCTGCGAGAACTGCTTCGGCGATCTGAAGGCGCCGATCAAGCAGGTGACCGGCCCCCATGCGCCGGTGCCCTTCTCGCCGGCATTGGAGGATCTCTATGTGCCGGGTGTGCCGAAGATCGAAGCCGCTGTGCGCGAGATCATGGGCAAGGGCCACTAACGGTCTCGCTCCGGAGGCGTGCCGGGCGCCTCCGGATGGCCCAGCATAGTGCCAGAGTAGTGAAAATCAGGCCCGTCGAACCGCGGGCGACGAGATTTGGAAAGGAAGCGTCCATGAGCGACATCCGTCCCATCGTCATGCCCAAGTGGGGCCTGGCCATGATCGAAGGCACTGTGGTCGAGTGGCAGGTCGAGGAAGGTGCGGAGGTCGCGGCCGGTCAGGATATCATGGAGATCGAGACCTCGAAGATCACCAATGTCTTCGAATCTCCGGTTGAGGGGCCTTTACGCAAGATTGTCGTGGCTGCCGGCGAAACCGTTCCGGTCGGCGCTCTGCTGGCTGTCTGCGCGCCGGCCTCGGTCGGCGACGACGAGGTCGAGGCTTATGTGAAGGACTTCCTCGATAACTTCGATTGGGACGCCGCGGCAGGCGGGGGCGGCCCGGCGCCTGAGACCATCGAGGTCGGCAGTAAGCGCATGCGCTTCTTGAAGCAGGGCGACGGCGGGGGTACGCCCGTTATCCTGATCCACGGCTTCGGCGGCGACTGCCTGGGGTGGCTGTTCAATCAAGAGGCTCTGGCGGAGGGTCGTACGACCTACGCCCTGGATCTGCCCGGTCACGGTGGCTCCGACAAGGACGTCGGCGCAGGCAAACTCGGCGTCATGGTGCAGGCCGTGCTTGCCTTCATGGACGACCGGGGCATCGCTAAGGCCCATCTGGTCGGGCATTCCATGGGTGGGGCGATTGCGCTCGCGCTCGCCGCCGAGCATGCCGAGCGCGTGGCCTCGGCAACCCTACTCGCCCCGGCCGGGCTGGGGAGAGAGATCAACATGACCTTCATCAACGGCTTCATCGAGCAGAAACGTTCGCGCAAGTTGCGCCCGATCCTGGAGCTCTTGGTGGCCGATCCCGGCACAATCACGAACGACATGGTCGAAGAGGTCATCAAGTTTAAGCGCCTGGACGGCGCCGTAGAGGCCTTGACCAAGCTGCGCGACGGCCTCTTCCCCGGCGGCGAACAGGAGGGCTTCCCGGCTGACCTATTGGCCGGCCTTTCGGTACCTGTGCAAGCGATCTGGGGTGAAGAGGATCAGATCTTGCCGGCCGCGCATGCGGCGGTCCTGCCGGACTCCGTCAAGGTGAGTAAATTACCGGCGACCGGTCATTTGCCGCATATGGAGAGGGCGAGCGAGGTCAACGCAGCGATCCTGGCGTTCCTTGCTTAGAGACAAGCGACGCCCGGCAGGCTGTTCTTCTCGTAAGCTGTTTAGTGCGGCACTGAAGTGAGGAATCGCTTCGATCTCACCTTGTTCGCAGAATGCGACGGGACACGATTATGTCCCGAGGCGTGGTGTAAGAGGCCAGGATAGCTGGCGAGAAGGCCGGAACGACATGCCGGTTCTGCGCACAGGCTTCTAGAAGAGAGCAAGCTGTCGGCCGTCGCGGGCGGGCGCACGGAAAAGGCCGGTTTCAAGCGCGAAGTCCCCTTTGTTCTTGAGGTCGAGGCGGCGGCAGGCGGCCTTAAAGCGGACTGAGAGGATCTCTGCAATGGGCCCCGTACCGCGCTGGCGATGACCGAAACGGCTGTCGTACAGCCGGTCGCCGCCGGCTTGGCGCAGCAGGTCGAGTACACGTTTCTTGCGGTCCGGGTAGTGCGTCTCCAGCCACTCTTTGAAAATCTCTTTCAGATCCAGCGGCAGACGTAACAGAACATAGCCCGCGCGCTCGGCCCCTGCCTCGGCGGCGGCGGCCAGCACAGCGTCAAGTTCGGGCTCATTCAAAGCAGGAATGACCGGTGCAAAGAGCGTGCCGACCGGAACTCCGGCTGCCGCCAGGCCCTCGATGGCCGCCAAGCGCTTCTTTGGCGTCGCCGCCCGGGGCTCCATCCGGCGGGCAAGGGTCCGGTCGAGCGTGGTAACTGAAATCGCCACCGAGACCAGACGCTCCTTCGCCATCGGCGCCAGAATGTCGAGATCGCGCAGGATGAGATCGGACTTGGAGACGATGCAGGTCGGGTGTTTGGCCTCAGCCAGGACCTGTAGGATCTGCCGGGTTATCTCCATCCGCTTCTCGACCGGTTGATAGGGATCGGTGTTGGCGCCCAGGACCAGGGTGTCCGGGCGATAGCGCGGCCGCGCCAACTCCTTCCGCAAAATCCGCGCCGCATCCGGCTTGGCGAAGAGCCTGGTCTCGAAGTCCAACCCCGGCGAGAGACCGAGATAGGCATGGCTGGGCCTGGCAAAGCAGTAGATGCAGCCGTGCTCGCAGCCGCGATAGGGATTGATCGAGCGGTCGAAGCCGATGTTCGGACTGTCGTTGCGGGTGATGACCTTGCGGGCACTATCGACCGAGACCTGAGTCCGGTTCTCGCCGGGCAGCGGTTCCGCGGCCGATTCCCAACCGTCGTCGGCGGGCTCGCGCTCTTCGCGTTCGTAACGCCCAGTACGATTGCTCTGTGCTCCACGGCCTTTGCGCTCGATGATGCTCGGCATGTCGTCTGTCCCATTCGTGCGAGAGGGAGAAACAGGAGGGAGTATGGATCAGAACATATCAAGAACACTTTGGTAGAGCTAGGAACAAAAAGAATTGTGAGAGCCTATCCCCTTAGGGGCTCTTGCGAATCGAAACCCTAGATAGGATAAGGTTTCGATTGGGGGATCGAAAAGGGAACGGATGGCGCCGACGCAGGTTCAGGCGGGCTGGCGATGCTCTTGCAGGCGCGGCATCAGGTCGACCAGATTGCAGGGGCGGAAGCGGGCATCCAATTGCCAACGCAGGATCTCCTCCCAGGCGTCCTTGACAGCCCCAGGCGAACCGGGGAGGGCGAAGAGGTAGGTGCCGCCGGCAATGCCACCGACGGCGCGGCTCTGCATAGTCGAGGTGCCGATCTTAGCATAGGATATCCAGCGGAAGAGTTCTCCGAAACCCTCGATTTTCTTTTCTATCACGGCCTCAAAAGCTTCTGGCGTCACGTCGCGGCCTGTCACTCCTGTGCCGCCCGTCGTCATTACGACGTCGGTCTTGGGGTCCGCGATGAGTTGGCGCAGACGGGTGACGATCTGGCCCGCCTCGTCGCGCAGGATGTCTCGGTGAGCCAACTGGTGGCCGTCGCGCGCAATCATCTCTGCCAGGAGATCGCCGGAGCGGTCGCTTGCCGGGTCGCGGCTGTCGGATATGGTGAGAACGGCGATGTTGACGGGGAGGAAGCTGCGGCTCTTGTCGATGCCAGACATGGTTCACGTCTTTCCGTTGCGGTTTTCTCGGATCTATCCGTGCTGTTTGCAAAACGGGAGCGAGCGCCTCTTCTCATGATAGATACGGAGGACCTGGCGGCTAGGGCTCCGAGATCCAGGCTTGGCGGCGGCCGCCTTCCATCTGCCGATAACGCGGCCAGTCCCCGTTCGCGATCTCGACAAGAGACGGGGTCTCTTGACCCAGACGCTTGCGGTAGATCCAGAAGTTGGCGAGCACTTTTTCGATATAGGAACGCGTCTCGCCGTAGGGGAGGCTCTCGATGAACAATAACGGGTCGCACTCGGGGACGGCATCGCTGCGCCAGCGCGCCAGGTTGCCGGGACCGGCGTTGTAGGCGGCGAGCAGACGGAAGAGATGGTCGCCGATGCTCTCCAGGCTCATGAGATGGACCAGATAGCCCTGGCCCAGCCGGAGATTGAGCCCGGGATCGTGCAGGCTGTCGCGGCGGCTGCCGCGCAGCCGCGGATCGTCGGCGATGTCGCTTGCGGTCTTGGGCATGAGCTGCATGAGCCCGCGGGCGCCGGCATGCGAGACGGCCGAGGGATCGAAGGCCGATTCCTGACGCATCACGGCATAGAGTAAGGCGCGGTCGACTGCGAAGCCGCCGTTGGGTTTCCAACTCGGCAGCGGGTAGAGCGCCGCCAACAGCGGCCGGCCGCTGCGGGCAAGCCCGCGTAGGTCGCTCAATTGCCTCGCCAGGGTAAGAGAGAAGCGTGGCATGTCAGCCTTGCTGGTCAAGGCGACCATGACCTCGCCCAAATTGCCATGCCGCCAGTCGCCGATAAGCAGCAGCTCGGCGCGGGCGCGTGTGTTCTCACCGATCTGAAGCAGTGCGAGGGCGCGGCCGCCGGAGGGATTGGCAACGAGGTGCTGCACTTCGCCCTGTGTCAGGTCCAGTCCGGCGAAATCGAAGGTAGTCCGCATGCCAAGCGCCTCGCGCGCGATCAGGCCGTAGAAGGTACGGGGGTATTGTGCGGCCCTCTTCAACCAGCGGCTCATCGAGGCCGGGTCGTGCTGACGCAGGTGCGCACGCGAGGCCCAATAGGCGCCGCCGGCCGCCAGCCAGGGCGAGGCCTGTGGGCTTTCCGCGACGGCCCCGAAGTGCTTGCCGGCCAAATCGAACTTCTGGTGCCGCCAGGCCGAAAGGCCGGCCGTCCAGTGGCTCGCCGGCACCAGCGCGCCGGAACGGCGGGCCGCCTTGGCGGCCAGGGGGTAGGCCTTGTCGTAGTCGCCGTCGAAGTAGCGGGCCGCGGCGATGCGGACGAGAAGCTGATCGCGTTCTCCCTGATCCAGGACCTTGCGCTCCTTGCCATCGGTCAGCAGCGTCTCCGCCGCGGAATATTTTTCTTTTCGCACCAGGCGCATGACCGCGCGCTCGAAGCGGAGTACGGTGTTGGACTGTGCCGGGGTGCGTGCCTTGGGCGAGCGATAGAAGGATTTGCCGCGGTTGGCGTAGCCGCCGAGTCGCGCCTCGACGTTGAGCGGCCGGCGCGGTGCCTCGGCATCGTTAGGTTTCCGCCTCAGCGCCAGCCGATAGATGCGCTCGGCCTCGGGGTGGTCGCCATAGCGCTCCAGCCAGGCCGCCAACTCGAAAAAGTTCGAGCGGTAGGCCGTCGGATGCAGATAGCGTTGCGCCAGGACATGGCCCATCAAGCGTCGGTCCGCCAATTGCGGCACCAGTTCGTCGGCCTCGCCAAAGCGTCCGTCCTGCTGCAAGTCGAAGATGCGCCGGTAAAGGCGTACATCGCCCTCCTGCAATACCGCGGGCAAGCCACGCGCGTCCAAATCGACACTCGGCCCAATGAGTGCAGCTACACTATTGGAATTCTCTGACGCCGCCGAATAATCCATTTCGCCCGCTAGTACCAGGGCACAGGCGGCGGCCAAGCAAAGCGCTCTGATTTTCATCGCATTCTCCGGCGATGACTAAGACCACCAGATTACAGATTTTCTGCCTAAACTGTGCTATGACTTGGATCAAATTCAAGCACCTTGCCCCGAAGGCATGTCTGCTAAGCAGGGTTCGGGCTTGACGGACTTGCATCTTCGACGGCTCTGCGAAAACTCAAAAAATCCCGCCAGGCCAAGCGCTTCTGGGCGGGTTGCCGCAGCAAATAAGCCGGATGCAGGGTGGCGAGCGCGGGCAGGGGCGCGTCCAATCCTGGCACGGCGATGTTTGCCCAAAGACCGCGCAAGCGGGTGATGCCTTCGCGCCTTGCAAGCAGAGTCTTGGCGGAAAGACCGCCCAAGAGCAGCAAGTAACTGGGTTGTACCAGAGCCATGTGACGCTCGACGAAGGGCAGACAAGCTGCGATCTCCGCCGGTGTCGGTGTGCGGTTGCCCGGCGGCCGCCAGAACAGAATGTTGGTAATATAGACCTTCGTGCGGTTCAAGCCGATGGCGGCCAGCATGAGATCCAAGAGTTGCCCCGAGACACCGACGAATGGTAGGCCTTGGCGATCCTCGTCGCGACCGGGCGCCTCACCGATCAGCATCAGACGACTCTCCGGATTTCCATCGGCGAAGACCAGATTGGTCGCCGTCTTCTTGAGATCGCAGCCGTCGAATGCAGCCAGCGCCGCACGGAGCTCCTCAAGGCTGCGTGCGGCTGTAGCCATTTGCCGGGCGGAGGCCTGTACCTCATCCGGACCGACCAGCGGCGGCGGCGCTTGCGCCGGGGGCGGACGGGTGCTGCGGACGGGGGTGGTAGGCGCCTGCGATCGGGGGGGCGTTTGGTGGCGCTCCTCCTCTTGCTCTGCGAAGCGGTCGCATGCGGTGGCGTTCAGAGCCTCGTCTGCTCCCATCTCAAGCTGCCAGGCCAAAGCCTCCAGTAGTGCTGCCCTATCTTGTGCGCTTGTCATGTTCTCTCTCCACGTAGCGCAGGTCCGCTGCGAAGGGAATATCCGTCGGTGGCTGCGCCGGGCTTGTTCGCCTGTGTCTTCTGTAATTGTCCGACAAGAAGTGCCGCGTTTAGACTAGGGCTTCGATAGGTACTGTGCCATGATCTTGTCCGTTGCGGCGATGCGGCAAGGCAGGGTCGAGCGCGGTGGTTCCTCAAATATCGGCCATTGGAACCGGTGTCGTCTTGCCGCTTCCCGCGAAGCGCACAATGTGGTAACGTGCGTCAGGGTAGGACCAAGGCGGGTAAGGCTGGGTTTTTCGGGCTTGGGCAACGGGATTGCACGAGTGGAACGCGAATATATGCTGTATGACTTGGTCATCGTCGGCGCTGGACCTGCCGGTCTGGGCGCCGCGATCCGGGCCAAGCAGGTGGCGGAAGAAAAGGGGCGGGAAGTCTCGGTCTGCGTGCTGGAGAAGGGCTCCGAGGTCGGCGCCCATATTCTGTCCGGCGCGGTTTTGGAACCGCGGGCCTTGAAGGAGTTGCTCCCCGACTGGAAGGAGCGCGGTGCGCCGTTGAACGTGCCGGTCAAGGAAGAGCAATTCCTGCTGTTAAGCGAGAAGGGGGCGCGCAACGTCCCGATCTGGATGTTGCCGCCGCAGACCCACAATCGCGGCAACTATATCGTCTCGCTGGGCAATGTCTGCCGCTGGCTGGCCGAGCAGGCCGAGGCCCTGGGCGTCGAGATCTACCCGGGCTTCGCTGCGGCTGAGATCCTGACCGACGACAACGGCCGCGTGACCGGGGTTGCCACCGGAGACATGGGGATCGGCAAGGACGGCGAACAGAAGACGGAATACACGCCGGGCATGGAGTTGCGCGCGACCTACACGCTCTTCGCCGAAGGCTGTCGCGGCTCGCTCAGCAAGCAGTTGGAAGCCAAATACAAGCTGCGCGAAGGCGTCGATCCCCAGACCTACGGCATCGGCATCAAAGAACTATGGCAGCTGGATCCGGCGAAGCACAAGGAAGGGCTGGTGTTGCACACTGCCGGCTGGCCGATGGAGAATAGGACTTGGGGCGGATCCTTCATTTACCACATTGAGGACAACCAGGCCTATGTCGGCTATGTGGTAGGCTTAGACTATGCCAATCCGCATCTCTCGCCCTTCGAGGAGTTTCAGCGGTTCAAGACCCATCCCAGGATTCGGCCGATGCTGGAGGGCGGAAAGCGCGTTGCCTATGGCGCCCGGGCGCTGAACGAGGGCGGTCTGCAGTCGATTCCGAAGTTGATCTTCCCCGGCGGTGCCTTGGTTGGCTGTTCGGCGGGCTTCCTGAACGTGCCCAAGATCAAGGGCAGCCACACTGCCATGAAGACCGGCATGCTGGCGGCGGAAGCTGTGGCCGCTGCTTTGGCGGAGGGCGACAATCGTCCGGCCGAGTTGAGCGCCTATCCCAAGGCTTTCCGCGAGTCCTGGGTCTATGACGAGCTCTATCGCGCTCGCAACCTGCGCCCGGCGGCGGCCCGCTTCGGCATGCGGATCGGTATGGCCATCGGCGGCATGGACATGAAGTTGTTAGGAGGCAAGGCGCCCTGGACTTTCCGCCACCGCCATGCCGATCACACATGTTTGAAGCCGGCCTGCCAAATGCCGAAGATCGACTATCCTAAGCCTGACGGGGTGGTGAGCTTCGACCGGCTATCCAGCGTCTTTTTGTCCAACACCAACCACGAGGAGGATCAGCCGGTTCACCTGACCTTAAAGGATCCCTCGGTTCCGGTGGCTGTGAACCTCAAGACCTACGACGAGCCGGCGCAGCGCTATTGCCCTGCCGGTGTCTATGAGATCGTCGAAGAGGAAGCAGGACCGCGGTTGCAGATCAACGCGCAGAACTGCGTGCACTGCAAGACCTGCGATATCAAGGACCCGACCCAGAACATTGTCTGGGTGACGCCGGAAGGCGGCGGCGGCCCGAACTACCCCAATATGTAGGGGCTAACTCTAAGGCAGGCTTGGAGCCTCTTGGCTTCCGGCGCGACGCTTGGCAAGAAGGTAGCGTTAGCTGCGTAAAGCAGATAAGTCCCTTTTCCGTTGCGGTGCCAGGAGACCAATATGCGTCTGACCCAAACTCTTGCCATCCTGGCCTTGACCGCGACCGTAAGCGGTCCGGCGCTTTCAGCCGGCAGCGGCGGCGAGGGCGACGACATCGTCGGTCCCTACTTCGCCGGTCTGATCGCGGGCAGCCGCGGCGATGCCATGACGGCGGCCGACTATCTGCTGGATGTGGCGGGACGGGCCCAGCCTTCGCGCGAAGTATTGGGGCCCGCGCTTCGGGCGGCGATCTCCGCCGGACGAATCGACGAGGCGGTCGCCGTGGCTTACGACCTGATCGCGGTGAGTCCAGGCGGCAGCGAGGCGGCGCTGCTGCTGCTCGTTGCCGAGTCCGCGTTGGCCGGCGACTGGGATGACGCACGGGTGCGGCTGGCCGATCTGCCGGGCGGAAATCTTTCGCGTACCCGTCGAATCCTTCTCGACGGCTGGGTCACCTTGCCGCTTGAGGGGGTGGATAGGTCTCTACAGGTTATCTCCCCGATCGACGGCAATCCGGGCCTCGATATCCTGCACAAGCTCCACACAGCGCTTCTGCTCGACATTGCCGGTAAGCCCGAAGCGGCCGCAGCCTACCAAGCGGTACTGGATGCCGGCACGCAGTCCAGCGGGCGCATGGTCATGCTGGCGAGCAACTACTTTGCCCGGGCGGGCGACAGGGAAAAGGCCAAGGCGATCCTGGAGGGTGCGCTTGCCGGCGGACGTGGCCGCTCCACGCTGGAGGCCGTGCTGGCGGAGTTGAAGACGGGCGAGACGCCGGCGCCGATGGTGCCGGACGCGCTGGCCGGCATGAGCGAGGTGTTCCTGCAGATCGCTGCCGCCTTGGCGGACGAATGGCCGGACGAGTTGTCCCTGCAAGAGGCGCGTTTGGCCAGCTACGCGGCGCCCGACAGCCCGGCTGCGCTGTTGCTGGTAAGCGAGGCGCTGTCGCGCCTCGCCCGCTATGACGAGGCGGTGGCCGGCTACGATCGTCTGCTAGGCGATCCCCGGCACGGCAGTGCCGCGGCTCTGGCGCGCGCCGACGCGCTGGCGGCAGCGAAACGCTTCGAGGCTGCACAGGCGGCCTATCGGGAGCTCGCCGCGTTGCGCGGCGACGATCCCGATCCGCTGATCCGGCTGGGCAACATGCTGCGCTGGGAGCGCCGATTCGAGGAGTCGCTTGCCGCCTACGACGAAGCCGTCCTCAGGGTGCAGACCGAGGATCCGGCGATCTGGCTGCTTTATTACTTCCGCGGCATCTCTAACGAGCGGACAGGCAAGTGGGAGGCAGCGGAGGCCGATTTTCAGCAGGCCCTGGCGCTGAACCCCGACCAGCCTCAGGTGCTGAACTACCTGGGCTATTCCTGGGTGGAAAAGGGCAAGCACCTGGACGAGGCCCGCGCGATGCTGGAGCGTGCCGTAGCCCTTCGGCCCGACGACGGCTACATTGTCGATTCCCTCGGTTGGGCACTCTATCGGCTGGGCGACTACGAAGAGGCGGTAAGGCAGCTTGAGCGCGCGGTCGAACTGGATCCGGGCCAAGCCGTGATCAACGATCACCTGGGCGACGCCTACTGGCGGGTCGGCCGTAAGCGCGAGGCCCTGGTTCAGTGGCATCGCACCCTTTCGCTCGGCGAGGACCCCGACATCGATCCCGAAGAGGTCCGGCAGAAGCTGGAACGGGGCCTGCCGCCGATCGATGCCGAGGCCCCGAATAAAATCTGATTGCCGTTCATGACGGCCGTTACGCGCTTGGCACGTGCCAAGATCAACCTCTCTTTGCGCGTGCTGGGCCGGCGGCCGCCGGACGCGCCCAGGGCCGGCTACCATGAGTTGGACAGCCTGATCGCCTTCGCCGAGGCTGGGGACAGCCTGACGGTTCGGCCGGCCGATAGCTTGAACCTGAGCCTGTCGGGACCCTTCGCGGCCGGCCTGAGGAATGAGCCGGACAATCTCGTGCTGCGGGCCGCGCGGGCCCTGGCGGAGCGAGTGGGCCAGCCGGCCGGGGCGGAGATCGCGTTGACCAAGAATCTTCCGGTCTCTTCCGGTATCGGCGGCGGCTCGGCCGATGCGGCCGCTACCTTGGATGCCCTAACGGCACTCTGGTCGCTCGACCGGACAGTCTTGGATCTTGCCGGGCTGGGGCTGCGGTTGGGCGCCGACGTGCCGGTCTGCCTGCGGGGCAGACCGACCCTCCTGCGCGGGATTGGCGAAGATCTGCGGACCGTGGCACCGCTGCCCGAGACCTGGATCCTGCTCGCCAATCCGGGCCCTGCTCTCTCGACCCCTGCGGTCTTTGCGGCACGGGAAGGCGCTTTCTCGGTCCACCTCGATCCGCCGCCGGCAGGCTTCGCTTCGGCGCCGGCACTGTCCGCTTTCCTGGCTGCGGCCGGCAACGATCTGACCGCGGCGGCCAGCCGCCTCTGTCCGGCCATTCCACCGCTTCTGCGCGCGCTGGAGGGCTTGGAGGGAGCCTTGGTCGCCGCCCTCTCGGGGAGCGGTGCCACTTGCTTTGCGCTCTTCGCCGAGGCAGCGGCGGCCGCGGCAGCCGCCGACCGTGCGCATCGCGACCGTCTGGCACCCTGGCTCCTCGCAGCGCCGCTTGCGCGGGCTTGAGGGGCAGGTGGTCGCGGCGGCGGATAGGGAACCGGCCAAAGGGCGCTTGGCGCGTCTGTTCGCTGCCGTCAGCGGGGAGCTGGTCCGGGTGGCCTGCCTTGCCCCCGCCGTGACCCTTGCGGCCCTGCTGTTGCTGGCCGGCGTGTCGGTTTGGCTGGCGGCGGCGACCCTTCGTATCGATACCTCGACCGAGAACATGCTGTCGCCCGCGCTGCCGTTCCGCAAGGCAGCCGCGGAACTGCGGGAAACCTTCCCCGGCCTGGGGCAGACTCTGGCGGTCGTCGTCAAGGCGCCCAACGAGGCCCTCGCCGACCGCGCGGCCCGGACGCTCTCTACCTGGATGAGCGCGCGCCCGGAGATCTTCGCCGACGTCTTCTATCCGGAAGGCGATCCCTTTTTGCGGCAACACGGCTTTCTCTATCTCTCCCCGGATGCCCTCGCCGGGCAGATCGACCGCCTGGCTTCCGCACAGGGCCTGCTGGGGACCCTCTCCGGGAAACCCTCGCTGGTCGGTCTCTCCGAGGTTCTGCTGTTGGCGCTGGATGCCGGGCAGGGGGATCGGCTGGAGAGCCTGGCGCCCGCCATGACTCGAATGGCGCGTACCGCGGAGGCGGTCGCGGCCGGCAAGCCCTCGCTGCTCTCCTGGCGCGCCGTGCTGGCGGAGCGGGAGGAGGTGCCGGGCTCCGGCCTGCGCGTCGTTCTGACCGAACCGGCGCTGGATTACGGCAGCCTGGCCCCGGCCAAGGCGGCGATGCAGGCCGTGCGGGCGGCAGCCCGGGAGTTGGACTTGGCGGCCGGCGGCGTCACCGTCGGGTTTACCGGTAAGCCGGCCTTGCATGCCGACGAGTTGCAGTCGATCCGCGGCAACATCGCCGGCATCGGCTTGCTGTCTTTCTTCCTGGTGGCGCTGCTTCTCTGGCGCGGTCTGGGATCGGGCCGCATGGCGCTGGCCGTGGGTCTGCTGCTGATCTTGGGCTTGGCGCTGACCGCAGGCTTCGCGGCGGTCGCGGTTGGGCGGCTCAATCTGCTGTCGATCGCCTTCGCCGTGCTCTTCGTCGGCCTATCGGTCGACTATGCGATTCACACGCTCCTGCGGCTGGAGGAATACCGGGCCCGCGGCGCCGGCCTGAGGCAGGCTGCGGTGCGTTCGGCGCAGGTGCAGGCACCGGCGCTTTGGCTCTGCGCGCTGAGCTCCATCGTCGCTTTTCTGGCTTTTCTGCCGACCGATTATATCGGTCTGGCGGAGCTTGGTCTGATCTCGGCCGGCGGCATCGCCATCGCCTTGCTGCTCTGTTTCACCCTGCTGCCGGCGGCCTTGATCCTCTTGCGGGTGCCGCCCTTGACGCTCTCCTTCGGCCGCTTGGCCGGGCGGTGGGAGCGCGCCTTGACCCGGCATCGGCTGGCGGTCTTGAGCTTTGCCGGGTTCTCGGCCCTCGGCTCGGTCTTTCTCTTGCCCGGCATGAGCTTCGACAACGATCCGCTAAGCCTGCGCGATCCGGCATCGCCGTCCGTCCGGGCCTTGGGCGAGCTGCTGAACGACCCGCGTGCCGCCCCCTATCGCGCCGAGGCGCTGGTTTCCTCCCTGGAAGAAGCGGAGGCGCTGGCCGATGCCTTTCGGGACCTGCCCGAGGTCGCCAGCGCCATCACCTTGAACAGCTTCGTCCCCGGCGGGCAGGAGGAGAAGCTGATGCAGCTGGGCGACGCCAGCTTCCTCTTGGCGCCGCTGCTCTATCCGGCACCGCCGGCACCGCCGCCGACGCAGGAGCGGCGCCTGGCGGCCGTAACCGAGCTGGTGGCCGGTCTGCGGACGGCGCCGGATGCCGTGCTGGGACCGGCGTCCGGCCTGGCTGCGGCGCTGTCGCGGTTTCTGGAGATGCCGGACGCACTGCCGGCCCTGGAGACGGCGCTGCTGGGCGACCTGCCGCAGGAACTGGCGGCCCTGCGCGCGGCCCTGACCGCCGGGCCGGTGATCCTGGAGGATCTGCCCGATAATCTTGCCAGCCGCTACCTGGCGCCCGGCGGCGCCGCTCTGGTGGTTGTGCGGCCGGAGCGGGATCTGCGCGATCCCTACAACCGGGCCCGCTTCGTCGAAGCCGTGCAGGGGGTCTGGCCCGGTGCGACCGGCGAGGCCGTGACCATCGTCGCAGCGGGGCAAGCCGTGATCGGGGCCTTCGCCGAGGCCAGCATCATCGCCTTCGTCCTGGTGGCCGTGCTGGTGGCCTCGGTTCTGCGCCGGGTCAGTTATACCGCGATCGCCCTGCTGCCGCTGGTGCTGGCTGCCCTCTACTGCGGCGCCTTGGCCGTCCTCTTCGGTATCGCCGTCAATTTCGCCAACGTCATCGTGCTGCCCCTGCTATTCGGCCTGGGCATCGATAGCGGTCTGCATCTGGTGGCCCGTCGCCGCGAGGCGCCCGGCGCGCCGCTGCTGGACAACGCGACGCCGCGCGCCGTGATAGTCTCCGCCATGACCACCCTAGCCTCCTTCGGGGCGCTTTCCTTTTCCGATCACCCCGGCACCGCCTCCATGGGGCTCATGCTGCTGCTGGCCCTGGCCTCGGTCCTCTTCGCCGTCTTCCTGGTCTTGCCGGCGCTGATCGGGCGTGCGGATTCTGCATCGGAAAGATCTTAGTCCATCTTGCCGGATCGATGCGCAAGACCGTCGAGGCGGACCGTCGTGCTTCGGTCTTCCCAGTCGCTTCCTGCTGGGCGCAGAGAGTCTTGCGCGGCGGCTGCGGGGCCGCTAGTGTCGGTGGCGCTCGCCGAGTGCGATGGGGCGTAGCCAAGCGGTAAGGCAGCGGGTTTTGGTCTCGCGATCCCAGGTTCGAATCCTGGCGCCCCAGCCAAGATGTTTCCGGCAAGGTCTGACAGTTCGTAGCTTGCGGCGCGGCCGGGTTCGGTCGCGCCGTTTGCGTGCAGCCGCGTTCCAGGCCGCTTCGCTCTATGTCCGTCGAGCCGGTGTAGAAAATGCTGTCGATTGGCTAACCTGAGGTCATGATCGGACGGCTTGCCTTGAGAGTCCGTTCTGCATACAGTCCCACACGATCCAAAATTGCACGGGACCTGTGGAAGCCATGACCGGAAAGCCGCTTGCCGCCCTGCCGGGGCAGAGGATGTCCTTCTGCCTTGCGGTCCTCCTGCCGAAAGACCTGGCACAGTGGCGGAACGCTTCTGCAGGCGGCTGCCTAGCATGTTGAAATATTTACGCCGAATCCTGTCCCCCGACGCCGATCCGAACGCAAAGGAGGAAGACGGCTGGACCCCTCTGGGCATAGCGGCCCAGAGGGGCCACACCGAGACAGTCGCGGCGCTTCGGGCCGCCGGCGGCCGGTGACGGCAGGCGCGAAGCCGGCAGTACCGGACGGGTGCGTCCCCCTAGGCTGCCGGCCGCTTCTCGGTCCGGACAGCCTTGAGCGCAGAGATTTACGCGCGCGAAAACGCTGCCGCGAGGGGCGCCCGTTTCACCGCTCCTGTCCGGGGCGGTCAGGCCTGAATCTGAACCGGAATGCCTTGACCGGAAAGAAACTCGGTCAGCTCGCCTTCCTGGAACATCTCGCGGACGATGTCGCAGCCGCCGACGAATTCGCCCTTGACGTAGAGCTGCGGCACGGTCGGCCAGTTGGAAAAATCCTTGATGCCCTGGCGCAGGCCCGGGTCCTGGAGCACGTCCACGCCCTTGAACTTGACGCCCAGAGTATTCAGGGCCTGGACCACCGCCGCGGAGAAACCGCACTGCGGGAAGACCGGGGTCCCCTTCATGAAGAGGACCACATCGCTGCTGCCGATCTCGTCCTTGATACGCTCGAAGACCTGGTTTTCCATCTGCGTTCCTTCACCTTCCATTTGTTGCGGCCTCTTGCATCCGCCGCTGCCTCCGTCCCGCCGGATCGGGCGGGCCGGATCGGGCAGGGCCAAAATCAGGCAGGGACCGTCGTCTGTAGCGCCAGGGCGTGCAGCTGGCCGCCCATCCGGCCCTGCAGCGCCTGATACACCATCTGATGCTGCTGCACCCGCGTTTTACCGCGGAAAGCCTCGGAGACCACGTAAGCGGCGTAGTGATCGCCGTCGCCGCGCAGATCTTCGATGGTGACCTGTGCGTCGGGCATGGCGTCCTTGATCAGACGCTCAATCTCGCTTGCATTCATTGCCAAGGCTTCAGTCTCCCTAATGCGCCCCTGCTAACTTGTCCCTGTCCGGCCGCCCGGACCGCCGTCCATGTAGCCGGGCAACCAGCCTTCGTGCCGCTCGCTCAAGCTCTCAAGCGATATGGTCCCGCCGCCCGGAAGGATCAATGCCGTTCCCCCGGTGCGGCCGACCTGCCGCGCCGCCACGCCGGCCGCGCTTGCCCGCTCGATCAGGCGCTGCGGCCGGTTACAGGCAACAAGATAGCGCCCTTGGTCTTCGCCGAAAAGCCAGGCCGCGAGGGAAAGCCCCCGGTCCGGGCTGTCCAGGGTTATGCCGGTCTTGCCGGCAAGCGCCATCTCGGCCGCCGCCACGGCCAGACCGCCGTCGGCAAGATCGTGGCAGGCTAGAATCAGGCCCTCCTCGATCAGATTCCGCACCAGGCCGCCGTTGCGCCGCTCGGCCGCCAGATCGACAGGCGGCGGCGGCCCGGCTTCCAGCCCGCAGCATTCGCGCAGATAGAGCGACTGGCCCAGATGGCCTGCGGTCGTTCCCAGGAGCACCAGACTCTGGCCGGGTCCGACGGCGATCCGGGCCATGCGTGCGTGGTCGGCCAGCAGTCCGACGCCGCCGATGATCGGCGTGGGCAGAATGGCCTTGCCGTTGGTCTCGTTATAAAGCGAGACATTGCCTGAGACCACCGGGTAGGCGAGTGCCTCGGCCGCCTCGCCGATGCCCTCGATCGCCCCCACCAGCTGGCCCATGATCTCCGGCCTTTCCGGATTGCCGAAGTTCAGATTGTCGGTGATGGCGATGGGCTCGGCACCCACTGCGCAGAGATTTCGGTAGCTCTCGGCGACGGCTTGGCGTCCGCCCTGCAGAGGATCGGCCTTCACATAGCGCGGCGTGCAGTCCACCGCCATGGCCAGCGCTTTGCGGCTGCCGTGCACGCGCACCACGGCGGCATCGCCACCCGGCCGCTGTAGGGTGTCGGCCATCACCATGTGGTCGTACTGCTCCCAGATCCAGCGCCGCGAGCAGAGATCGGGCGACCCCATCAGCGCGGTCAGGGCCTCGGCCGGGTCGAGCTCGGCGATTTGTCCGGCGGAGAGGGCAGGGGCCGGCGGCGTCTCGGTCCAGGGGCGGTCGTACTCCGGCGCGGCTGCGGCCAGCGGATCGATCGGCAGCTCGCCGACCGTTTCGCCGTGCCAGACCAGTTTCATGCGGCCGCCTTCGGTGAGCTTGCCGATGACGGCGAAGTCCAGGTCCCACTTGGCGAAGATGTCCCGGGCGGCCTCCTCGCGGCCGGGGTGCAGGATCATCAACATGCGCTCCTGACTCTCCGACAGCATCAACTCGTAGGGCGTCATGCCGGTCTCGCGCATCGGCACGCGATCGAGCCAGAGCTCCACGCCGCAGCCGCCTTTGGAGGCCATCTCGAAGGAGGAGGAGGTGAGGCCGGCGGCGCCCATGTCTTGAATCGCCTCTATGGCGTCGGTTGCCATCAGCTCCAGGCAGGCCTCGATCAAGAGCTTCTCGACGAAGGGATCGCCGACCTGCACGGTCGGGCGCTGCGCCTCGGCATCCTCGCCGAACTGGGCCGAGGCCATGGTGGCGCCGTGGATACCGTCGCGCCCGGTCTTGGAGCCGACGTAGACCACCGGGTTCCCGATTCCGGCGGCCTTGGCGTAGAAGATCCGGTCGGTCCGGGCCAGACCCACCGTCATGGCATTGACCAGGATGTTGCCGTTGTAGCTGGGGTGGAAGTTCACCTCGCCGCCGACGGTCGGCACGCCGACACAGTTACCGTACCCGCCGATACCCTGCACCGCACCGGCCAGGAGATGACGGGTCTTCTCGTGCTCAGGGGCACCGAAACGAAGGGCGTTCAGGTTGGCGATCGGTCTGGCGCCCATGGTGAAGACGTCGCGCAGGATGCCGCCGACGCCGGTCGCAGCGCCTTGGTAGGGCTCGATGAAGCTGGGATGGTTGTGGCTCTCGATCTTGAAGATCGCCGCCTGGCCGTCGCCGATGTCGATCGCGCCGGCATTCTCGCCGGGACCTTGGATCACGCGGGGGCCGCCGGTCGGCAGGGTCTTCAACCAGCGCTTCGAGGATTTGTAGGAACAATGTTCGGACCACATGACCGAGAAGATGCCGAGCTCCAGTAGGTTCGGTGCGCGGCCCATGATCCCTTTGGCCAGGGCATACTCTTCCGCCGAGAGGCCGTGTTGTGCAACGATCCCGGGCGACAGCTCGTCAGTCATGCTGCTTGCTGTCCGGCAGGATCGCCGTGGCGAAGATCTCTGTCTCGCCGGCATAGCGGTTGGCGGCGTCGGAATTGCGGCTCCGAGAGGATGACGTTGCGGAACGTCCTCTGTGCCGCCTCGACCTTCGCTGCCGCCCGGTCCTGTGCTGCCGCCGGGCTGGGGAGCAGGAGGATGAGGAAAAGATCTGTGAGGCGTTTCATCAGGAAAGCGCTTCCACCAGGCCGTCGAAGAAGGCACGGCCGTCGTCGCCGCCCAGCGCCGGATCGGACAGGCGCTCGGGATGAGGCATCAGGCCCAACACCGTCTTCTGTTCGTTGAAGATGCCGGCGATGGAAGAAACGGAGCCGTTGAGATTTACCTCCGGCCGCACAGAGCCCGTCTCGTCGCTATAGCGGAAGGCGATCTGGCCGTTATCCTCCAGCCGGCGGCAGCCATCCTCGTCGGCGAGGTAGCAACCGTCACGATTGGCCACCGGGATGCGAAGGCATTGGCCTTCCTGAAAGCGGCTGGTGAAAAGGGACTGGCCGGTCTCCACACGCAGATGCACGTCGCGACAGTGAAACTTGAGGTCGCGGTTGCGGGCGAGGGCGCCGGGCAGCAAGCCGGCCTCGGTCAGGATCTGAAAGCCGTTGCAAATGCCCAGCACTGCGACGCCCTTGGCAGCGGCTTCCACCGTGGCCCGCATGGCCGGCGCATGGGCCGACATGGCGCCGCAGCGCAGATAGTCGCCATAGGAGAAGCCGCCGGGCAGGACGATCAGGTCGACCTCGGGCAGTTCGCTATCCTTGTGCCATATCATGATGGGCTCGCTGCCCATGGCCTGCCTCAGCGCCACCTGAACGTCGCGGTCGCAGTTGGATCCGGGGAAGACGACGATGGCGCTCTTCATCCGGCAGCGCCCTCCTTTTAGCTGTCCAGTTCCAGGCGGTAGGTCTCGATCACCTCGTTGACCAAGAGTTTCTTGCACATGGCCTCGACCTGAGCCTGTGCGGCGGCAGGCTCGCTCTCCTCCAGTTCGATTTCAATCAGCTTGCCTTGACGAACCTTGCCGACACCGGTGAAACCCAGCGAGCCGAGGGCCTTGCGGATGGCACTGCCCTGCGGATCCAGGACGGCCGGTTTTAGAGTGACGTGAACGCGGGCTTTCATGGCCGAGCCTCGTAGCAGGAGTTCGAGCGAATTCGCAGGCGGCCTGCCGCTGCGTGCGAAGTCTAGACTGGCCACCGGGGGGTAGGCAATCCGGACAGGGCTCTATTGCACCGTGCGAGGGCCCTCCAGGTCCATCGGGCCCGCTGCCGGCAGAACGCCGAGGCGGCGGGCAACTTCTTGATAGGCCTCCTCTACCTTGCCCAGGTCGTGGCGGAAGCGGTCCTTGTCCAACTTCTCGTCGGTCTTGATGTCCCAGAGGCGACAGGAATCGGGGCTGATCTCGTCGGCCAGCACGATCCGCATCTCTTCGTTCTCCCAAAGCCGGCCGAACTCCAGCTTGAAGTCGACCAGCTTGAGGCCGATGGCACGGAAGAGACCGCGGAGGAAGTCGTTGGTGCGCAGGGTCAGATGGAGCATGTCGTCCAGGTCCTCGGGCGCGGCCCAGCCGAAGGCGGTGATGTGTTCCTCTGTCACCATCGGATCGCCTAGATCGTCGTTCTTGTAGCAGAACTCGACGATGGAGCGAGGCAGGGGCGAACCCTCTTCCATCTTGAAGCGCTTGGAGAAATTGCCGGCCGCAACGTTGCGGACGATTACCTCGACCGGGATGATCTCGACGTCGCGTACCAGTTGTTCGCGCATATTGAGGCGGCGAACGAAGTGCGTCGGTACGCCGATTTCCATCAAGCGCTCCATGATGAACTCGGAGATGCGGTTGTTCAGCACGCCCTTGCCGGTGATGATGCCCTTTTTTTGGTTGTTGAAGGCCGTGGCATCGTCCTTGAAGTACTGGACCAGAGTCCCGGGCTCCGGACCCTCGAACAGGATCTTGGCCTTGCCTTCATAGATGCGGCGACGGCGCGAGCGTTGCATGACAGCGGATAGCTCTCAAAAACAAGGGGCCAGCCCGATAAGCGGCGCTAGCTAGGCCAGCTAGGATGAATTGCATATAGCAAGCGCGCTGCTGGGTCACAACAGCACCGCGCCCGGGTCTGCATGGAGCACAGGACACGGGTGCGGGTTCGTGCCGAGCGTTTGAAGCCTATACTTGGGAGGGAACGGGTATAAAGCTACACTGTCAGGCGGGTGAGCCTGAAGTCAGGGGTAGGGGTTAAGGCCTCGGCTTTGCTGCCCGGCGTTGCAATGGCACGCCGATCGAATACGGCTCCGGTCTTGCGCTTGGCCGGGTGAGGTGTCATCTAAAGCAAGGAATTCGGAACGCCTGCGGAGGGATGCTTGCCATGTCGGGATTCGGTGACCGGGAAAAGTCTTTTGAAGACAAGTTCAAGCACGACGAGGATCTACAGTTCCGCGTCGTCAATCGCCGCAACAAGCTCTTGGGCCAGTGGATCGCTGAGCAGATCGGCAAGAGCGGCGAAGAGGCCGAGGCCTACGCCAAGGAAGTGGTGCTCGCCGATTTCGACGAGCCCGGCGACGACGACGTTGTGCGCAAGGTCATGGACGATATCCGGGACGCCGGCTTGGACCTCTCCGAGCATCGCGTGCGCCACCGTATGGAGCAACTCCTCATCACCGCCAAAGCGGAAATCATGAAGGAGTAGGCATCCCTTCATGCGCTTTCTGTTTTGTGGCCCGCTGTTTTGTGGCCCGACGCTTTTCGACGGCAGCGGTTGGGAGCGTCGCGCGAAGCAGGATCTCTTAGTTGAGGACGGGACGATAGCGGGTGTCGGCGCCGGTTTGAGCGTGCGTTCCCGCACTTGGGTTGGGCATGCCGGATAGATTTACGTCGCAAAATAGTTTTTGACACGCACTCGCAATATCTGTACCCTCTATATGGGACTGAGACGAGAGTGTCGAGCCTGTGTACGTTTGCCTTTGCAATGCCTATCGCTGTAGCCAGATCCGGGATGCGGTCCGGGCTGGTCATGACGATGCGGAAGAAATTTATTTCGCGCTGGGCGGCGGTCCAGTCTGTGGATCTTGTCTGGACGAGGCGCAGGCCCTCGTAGACAGTGAGCGCGCGGCACTGCAGGTCGCTGCGGAGTAGGCTCGCTCTTAGTCTCGACCCTGATTGAAGCAGGGCGCCGACTTGCCCGTGTCGAGCGCCTCCGCTTCGGCCTTGAGCCGGATCGACAGGAATGCGCTGGGCCTGGCGCGCGTTGCGGACCAGGCCAAAGAAGCAGTCGCCCTCGTTCTCCTCCGCCCTCGTTCTCCTCCGCCCGGGGGCCATCGGCCCCTCGCGGGCAAAGCCTGCCTCTCGTGAGATAGACGGGTTAGTCCTCGGCCGGCTTGCTCTGGAGTTGGGTGTAGTTCTCGATGCCCATGCGGTCGATCTGCTGCAGTTGGGTCTCGAGGAAGTCGACGTGCTCTTCCTCGCTCTCCAGAATCTCGCGGAAGAGGTGGCGCGTGACGAAGTCCTCAAGCTTCTCGCAGTCCTTGATTGCCTCGCGTAGATCCGGAATCGCGTCCATCTCCATTGCCAGGTCGGCTTCAAGAATTTCCTTGACGTTCTCGCCGATCCTAAGCTTGCCGAGATCCTGAAGGTTGGGTAGCCCCTCCAGAAAGAGAATACGCTCGATAATTTTATCGGCGTGCTTCATCTCGTCGATAGATTCTTCGTACTCATAGGCGCCTAGCCTGGCGATTCCCCAGTCCTTGAGCATGCGGGCATGCAGAAAGTACTGGTTGATCGCTGTCAACTCGTTCTTGAGAACGGTGTTAAGATGAGCGATGACCTTGCTGTTGCCTTTCATGATTGATCTCCTTTGGCCAGATCGAAGTTTGGAAGAGAATGTTCTTCCGGGTGGAAGGGATCTTGATGGCTGATCGCCTCAGCCTGTTGGAGCGACGCAGCAATACGCAGATCTAGGTCCTCGGCGATGGCAGTCTGGCAGACAGGGCAAGCTTGCCATCCCATTCGGTCCAGGCGTAGCGCTACAAGATAACCGGGACGCTAGCCGTTGCCACGGACGCCCAAGTGACTAGGCCCAGCAGCCTCGCATTGGCGACGCTGTCGTCCTGTGAAGAGGAGTCACGGCTATCAAAAGGTTGGATCGGCATAGCCGCTCTTACCTAAAACACTCCCCAGACTTGGTCGAACAGAAGAGGTTTGGCAAGAGCCAAATAGGGATAAAATCGTTAATAATCAAGCATTTAATAAGATTAATTCTTGTTCTCATTCGCAATATGGAATTGGGGTTTTCAAACCGGTATCGCTGGCGGCCCTGGATTACATCGCTTGCCTCTGTGCGATTGTTTACGATAACCGCTCGCAACTGAAGAAGCCGCTTGCCCCTCCCGACAACAACCGAATTCGCGGCGAGTTGCATGGCCAAAGCACGAGGGACGCCCGGCCGTCACCCTTTGTTTGTATTGTGCTTGTTCTTGCCTGTAGCCCATGCCGCCGCGCCCAGCGGGGCCGCTGTCTTATCGACCTATGCCAACATTGCAGAAGCGGGCTATCGGGATTTCTTGGCAGCAGCGAAGGCCTTGGACGCGGCTATCGAGGCGCTGGTGGCCGCACGCAAGGCTTGGCCGGCTGCCCGCGTCACGCCGACGCTGCTGCAGGCCGGTCTCGGGGAGGGCGAGGCACCGTCGCCGGTCCTGGACCCGGTTGCCTTCTACAGGCGTAACCTGGCGGTGCCGATGCGCCGCCGGGTCGAGGATCCGCAGGTGCTGGGGAAGGCAAGAGGGTCTTCTGCGGGAGCGGGCTGTGCGTCCTGCCACCATCCGAAGTTCGTGCCCGCTTCCTTGCTACAGGCGATCCTCTGGCACGGCGGCGAAGCGGAAGAGGTGCGGGACAAGGTCGTCGCCTTGACGGAGGAGCAGCGCAATGCCCTGTTGGCTTTCCTGGAAAGCCTCTGGCCTCTGGCCTCTGCTTTCTCGTCCTGAACCTTCCGGCGGCCAGGATTTGCAGCAGGTCGCGGCCTTGGCGGCGAGAGAGCGCTTGGGACCCGATCGTTGACGGCCGACGGTCGGCATGCTTGCATTCTATCATTGAGTACGAGACGATTCGTCTCATCGATATGCGGAATGCCTCTGAAAGACCTGTAAGCCTGTTCGGCTTTGGCTTGCGTGTTGGCCTTGAGGCCCTTAAGGAAATCGCCTTCAAGTAGAATATCAAGCAGGACGACCGAAAAGGGGAACGCTATGCGCGTCTACTACGACCGTGACGCCGATGTGAATCTGATCAAGAGCAAGAAGGTGGTCATCGTCGGGTACGGCAGCCAAGGCCATGCCCACGCCATGAACCTCCGAGATTCCGGCGTCGCCGATGTACGCGTTGCGCTGCGTGCCGGCTCCGCCACCCGCAAGAAGGCCGAGGCCGCGGACTTCGTTGTCATGACCCCGGCCGAGGCGGCCGCTTGGGCCGACGTGGTCATGATGCTGACCCCGGACGAGCTGCAGGCCGACATCTATCGCGGCGAGTTGGCCGACAACATGAAGGAAGGCACGGCCATCGTGTTCGCCCACGGCCTGAATGTTCACTTCAGCCTGATTGAGGCCCGCAAGGACCTGGACGTCTTCATGGTGGCGCCAAAAGGCCCCGGCCACACCGTGCGCAGCGAGTACCTGCGCGGTGGCGGTGTGCCCTGCCTGATCGCGGTGCACCGGAACGCCAGCGGCAATGCGCAGGATCTGGGCTTGTCCTATGCCTCCGCCATCGGTGGCGGTCGGGCCGGCATCATCGAAACCACCTTCAGGGAAGAGTGCGAGACCGACCTTTTCGGTGAGCAGGTGGTGCTGTGCGGCGGCCTGACCGCGCTGATTCAGGCAGGCTACGAAACCTTGGTCGAGGCCGGCTATGCGCCGGAGATGGCCTACTTCGAGTGCTTGCACGAGGTGAAGCTGATCGTGGATCTGATCTACGAGGGCGGGCTGGCCAACATGCGTTATTCCATCTCCAACACGGCCGAGTATGGCGACTACACCCGCGGCCCCCGCGTGGTGACCGACGAAACCAAGGCCGAGATGAAGCGCATCCTGGACGACATCCAGTCCGGCCGTTTCACCCGTGACTGGGTGCTGGAGAACAAGGCCGGTCAGCCCTCCTTCAAGGCCATGCGCCGCCGTTCGGCCGAGCACGGCATCGAAGAGGTCGGCGAGCGCCTTCGCGGCATGATGCCTTGGATCGCCGCCAACAAGCTGGTGGACAAGGAAAAGAACTAGGCGTCGTCCAAAAAGATCCGAACGAGAAGACCTAAAAGGCCGGCTCGTCCGCGATCCGGCCTTGTCTTTGTCGGCCGCCTAGTCTAACTATCCCCTAAGCGCGACCGAACGAGAAGAACAGGATCAGACGGACCGCATGAGCGAGCAGACGACCAGCATCGAGGGTACAACGGTCACCGCGGCCGCTACCTTGCTGCGTTCCGAGACCCTTGGCCTCGGCGGGCTCCTTCTTCTCCTTATCCGCCCCTGAACGCTACAGCCGGCTGGACGCACGGCAAGCGGGCAGGGGATCATCTGAGCAGCAGGCATCACCCTTTTAGATGATCGGCCGCACGGGTGGAAGGCTCGGCGGCCCGGATCGAGGACAAGCAGACAATGACCGACACTACGCAGACCGAGACGAGCAAAGATTCCGACCGCGTCATAATCTTCGACACCACCTTGCGCGACGGCGAACAGGCGCCGGGCTGTTCGATGAACCTTGAAGAGAAGATCCAGGTTGCCGAGGCCCTGGAGGAGTTGGGCGTCGATGTGATCGAAGCCGGCTTTCCCATTGCCTCCAAGGGCGACTTCGAAGCTGTGCAGGCGGTCTCCGCCCGGATCGAGACATCGCAGGTCGCCGGCTTGGCACGGGCTACGCGCAAGGATATCGATCGCGCCTGGGAGGCCTTGAGGGGGGCTGCCAACCCGCGCATCCACACCTTCATCTCTACAAGCCCGCTGCACATGAAGTTCAAGCTGCAGATGGAGCCGGAGCAAGTCTATCGGGCCGTTATCGAGAGCGTAACCCACGCCCGCAACCTCTGCGCCGACGTCGAGTGGTCTTGTGAAGACGGGACGCGCACCGATTTCGACTTCATGTGCCGCTGCGTCGAGGCGGCGATCGACGCCGGCGCCAGCACGATCAACATCCCCGATACCGTGGGCTACACTGTGCCGGAGGAATACTACGATATGATCGACCGTATGCGGGCGCGGGTGCCGAACATCGACAAGGCGCGGATCTCCACTCACTGCCACAACGACCTGGGCCTGGCGGTCGCCAATTCACTCTCGGCCATCGCGGCAGGCGCACGTCAAGTGGAGTGCACCATCAATGGAATCGGCGAGCGGGCTGGCAACGCCGCCTTGGAAGAGATCGTCATGGCGTTGCGTACCCGCGCCGACGTCAAGCCCGAATGGACCAACATTCAGACCGAGGCCATCACTAAGACCTCGCGGTTGCTGTCCTCCATCACCGGTTTCTCGGTGCAGCCCAATAAGGCTATCGTCGGCGCCAACGCTTTCGCGCACGAGAGCGGCATCCATCAGGACGGGATGCTGAAGAATGCCCAGACCTATGAGATCATGACGCCGGAGTCGGTGGGGCTGACCAAGACCAACCTGGTCATGGGCAAACATTCGGGCCGTCACGCCTTCAAGGCCAAGCTGGAGGAATTGGGCATGCAGCTGGGCGACAATCAACTGAACGACGCCTTCGCCCGCTTCAAGGACCTGGCCGACGCCAAGAAGGACATCTACGACGAGGACATCGTCGCGCTGATCGATGACAGCCTGCTGGGCGGTAGCGATCGCATTCGCTTCAACGCCATGCACGTGGTCTGCGGGACCACCGGTCCGCAGAACTGTGTGTTGAAACTGGAGGTCGACGGCCGCACCTGCGAGGCGCAGTCGACCGGCAACGGTCCGGTAGATGCCGCCTTCGCCTGCGTGCGCAGGATCGTGCCGCACGAGGCCAGGCTGCAGCTCTACCAAGTCCACGCCGTGACCGGCGGCACCGATGCGCAGGCGCAGGTGACGGTCCGGCTGGAGGAGGATGGCAAGACCTCCAACGGACGCGGCGCCGACCACGACACCTTGGTAGCGTCGGTCAGGGCCTATGTGAATGCCCTGAACAAGGTTTTGGAAAAGCGCGAGAAGACCGCACCGGAGGCCATGCGGGCAACGGCTTAAGCCGCTCTATTCCGCCTAGTCGACGATTGCCAAGGCGATGAATACAAAGGCCATCAAGATGGCCGTCGGCGCACTGGCGATTAGGGCCGAATAGCCGAAGAGAGGGATGCTCAAGACCGTATCGAGGAACAATGTGAGCGCGAAGTAGGTTCGGTCGCTGGATGTGCCGGTCAGGCCTTCGCGCAGCCAGGGGCCGAGCTTAACCCATGTAAGGTCTCACGTGAAAAAGCCTGGCGGTCTTGCGTTGACAGCCCCCTCCCCAAAGGCTAGACAATAGCGATGTCGCGCTGGCCGAAGGGCCATGGTGCGCCCCGTTTGTTGCCTAGGCTGAGGCAAGAGAACAAAAAGTGGAAACAATGTACGCAGTCATCCAGAGCGGCGGCAAGCAATATAAGGTCGCCAGGGATCAGAACGTCGCGGTGGAACGCCTCACCGCCGAGCCGGGCCAGGAGGTTGCTTTCGAGTCCGTCCTCATGGTCGAGGGCGAGGATGGCGTGAAGGTGGGCTCCCCGCTGCTGGAGGGTGCTAAGGTGACCGGCGAAGTTGTCGCCCAGAGCCGCACCCGCAAGGTCATCGTATTCAAGAAGAAACGCCGTCAGAACTATCGCCGCCGCGCCGGTCACCGCCAGCAGCAGACGGTGGTACGTATCACCGGCATCGAGGCCTAGGGCCCGACCGGTCGAGAGACGAGATTAGGAGAAGAAGTTATGGCGCATAAGAAGGCAGGCGGCTCGTCTCGGAACGGTCGCGATTCGGCAGGCCGTCGCCTCGGCGTAAAGCGCTTCGGCGGCGAACAGGTCTTGGCCGGCAACATCTTGGTCCGTCAGCGTGGTACCAAGTTCTATCCCGGCAGCAACGTCGGCATAGGCCGCGACCACACCCTCTTCGCCTTGGTCGAGGGGCAGGTTTGCTTCTCGCGCAAGGCGCTGGGCCGGACCTTCGTATCGGTCGAACCGAGTCCGGCGGGAGGGGCTTAAGCCTCGCGGACGCTGGCAACGGCTGCCGAACGCGGCCGGAACGAGCGAAACGGCAGGGCGCTCCATAGCGGCGGGGCGCCCTTTTTGCTGTTCGCGTTCTTGGATTTGAGCGAGTGGGACGATGAAGTTTCTGGATGAGGCCAAGATCTATCTACGCTCCGGAGACGGTGGAGCGGGCTGCACCTCCTTCAGGCGTGAGAAGTTCGTCGAATTCGGCGGACCGGACGGGGGCAACGGCGGGCGTGGAGGCGATGTCGTGTTCGAGGCTTCGGCCGATCTCAACACCCTGATCGACTTTCGCTATCGCCAACACTTCAAGGCCAGGGCCGGTAGCCACGGCCGCGGCGCCAACATGACCGGTGCCTCGGTGCCACCGACCGTGATTGTGGTGCCGGTGGGCACGCAAGTCTTGGCCGAAGACAAGAAAACCCTGTTGTTCGATCTGGTACAGCCGGGCCAGCGTGCTGTCGCTTGCCGCGGCGGTGACGGCGGTTTCGGGAATGCCAATTACAAGTCCAGCACAAACCGGGCGCCGCGTCGGGCCGATCCCGGCCGTCCGGGCGAGGAGCGCTGGGTCTGGCTGCGTCTGAAGCTGATTGCCGATGCCGGTCTGGTCGGCGCGCCGAATGCCGGCAAATCGACCTTCCTGTCGGCGGTCAGTGCGGCCAAGCCGAAGGTGGCGGACTATCCCTTCACTACTATAGTCCCGCATCTGGGCGTGGTCGGTGTCGGCAATAAGACCTTCGTGCTGGCCGACATTCCGGGCCTGATCCAAGGCGCCGGCGACGGCGCGGGCTTGGGTGATCGCTTCCTCGGCCATATCGAGCGCTGCAGGGCGCTGCTGCATCTGATCGACGCCACGCAGGATGACGTCGCGGGTGTCTACTGTACCATCCGGCAGGAGCTGGAACGCTATGACGCCGCTCTGGCCGCTAAGCCGGTACTCTTGGCTTTGAGCAAGTGCGATGCTTTGCCCGAAGAAGACCTTGCCGTGCAGGCCGATTGGCTGGAGGCGGCGGCCGGTCAGCGCCCGCATCTGGTGTCCTCGGTCAGCGGGTTCGGGTTAGCGGCGCTACTGCAGGATCTGCTGCAGCTGGTCGAAGAGGAGCGGCGGGACGATGAGACCTCCGCTGCACCTTGGCGGCCTGAGGTCGGGACATGAGCCAGGCGCCTCTTCTGGCCGCAAAGCGCTTGGTGGTGAAGATCGGTTCGGCGTTGCTGGTCGATTTGGAAGGGCAGGTGCGCATGCACTGGTTGGCTACCTTGGCGGCAGACGTGGCTGCGTTACGGCAGCACGGCATCGAGGTGATTCTGGTCTCTTCCGGTTCGATTGCTGTGGGGCAGACGCTGCTGGGACTGCCGAAACGGCGGCTCTATCTGGAGGAAAAGCAAGCGGCTGCCGCGGCGGGGCAGATCCGGTTGGCCAATGTCTACGCCACGGCGATGGCCGCGCACGGAATCGCTGTCGCGCAAATCCTGCTCACCCTAGAGGACACGGAGGCACGGAGGCGGCACCTAAACGCGCGCGCGACCATCAACCAGCTGTTGAAGCTGGGTGCGCTGCCGGTGGTTAACGAGAACGACACCATCGCCACAACGGAGATCCGCATCGGCGATAACGACCGCCTGGCTGCCCGAGTCGGTGTGATGATCAATGCCGATACGTTGGTTCTGCTGTCCGATATCGATGGTCTCTATACCGCCGACCCGCGCCTCGACCCCGCCGCCAAGCACATTCCCGAGGTCGTGCGCCTGACTCCGGAGATCGTGGCGATGGGCGGCAAGGCTTTGCCGGGTCTGTCCTCCGGCGGGATGGAGACCAAGCTGCTGGCCGGACGCATGGCGGCCGAGGGCGGTTGCCGCATGGCGATCGCCAACGGTCGCCAGATGCATGCCCTCGCACACCTTGCCGAGGGTGGAAAGGCCACCTGGTTCGCCGCGGCGACCGAACCCATGACGGCGCGCAAGCGCTGGATCAAAGCGGCGCTGGACCCACGCGGGCGGTTGCATCTGGACCGCGGTGCCGTTGCCGCTTTGAGCCGTGGCAAGTCCTTGCTTCCGGCCGGCGTCACGGCGACCGAAGGGACGTTCCGGCGCGGCGACCTGCTGCTCCTGCTCGGACCCGACGGCGCTGAGGTCGGCCATGGGCTGTCGGCCTATGGCAACGATGAAGCGGAGCGGATTCTTGGCCGGCAGAGCAAGGAGATCGAAGAGATTCTCGGCTATCGCGGGCGGGAAGAGCTGATTCACCGTGACGATCTGGTGCTCTCCGGCAACTAGTCTTACTAGGATTGGGGCAAGAAAGAGGAGGAGCGCTGACGATGCTGCCGCTAGCGGAAGAGACGATGGAGACTCTGGAGGAGCAGATGCGCAGCTTGGGCCGCTTGGCGCGGGCCGCCGCCGACCACTTGGCTACCGCCGATGAGGGGCAGCGCAACGCCGCCCTGCTGGCAGCGGCGCAGGCGCTGCGCGCCCGCGAGGCCGAGTTGCTCGCCGCCAATACCGAGGACGTGGCGGCCGGCACGGCGCGTGGTTTGAGCGCCGTTCTGGTCGACCGGCTGGCGCTGACGCCGGAGCGGGTTGAGGCCATGGCTAAAGGGCTGGAGGAGATTGCCGCGCAACCCGATCCGGTCGGACGGGAACTGGCGCGCTGGACCAGGCCCAACGGCCTGGATATCGCACGCGTCGCCGTGCCGCTGGGTGTGATTGGGATCATCTACGAGAGCCGGCCGAACGTGACGGCTGATGCCGGGGGGCTCTGTCTCAAGTCGGGCAATGCCGCGATCCTGCGCGGCGGATCGGAATCGCGGCGTTCGTCTGCAGCGATCCTCGCCTGCCTGCAGGAGGGGCTGCGTGCGGCCGGTCTGCTTGAGGGCGCGGTTCAGGTGGTGCCAACCTACGATCGCGCTGCGGTGGGGTACTTGCTGCGCTTGCACGAGAGTGTCGACGTGATCGTGCCCCGTGGCGGCAAGAGCCTGATCCAGCGCGTTATGGAGGAAAGCCGCGTGCCGGTGCTGGCGCATCTGGAAGGCAACAACCATCTCTATCTTCATACGAGCGCCGACTTGGAGAAGGCGCGCAAGGTGGTGTTGAACGCCAAGATGCGGCGGGTGTCGGTCTGTGGCGCGGCGGAAACCCTGTTAGCCGACCGCAGCCTGGCCGAGAGCCATCTGAACCCGATCCTGACAGATCTGCTGGGGGCTGGTTGCGCCGTCCGCGGCGATGCCGAGGTGCAAGCTTTGGATCCGCGGGTGGACGCGGCCGTGGCCGCAGATTGGGATACCGAATATCTGGCCCCGATCATTGCGGTGCGTATCGTCGGAGGCATGGACGAAGCCTTGGCGCACATCGCCCGGCACGGCTCCGGCCACACCGACGCGATCCTGGCCGAAGATCTGGAAGCGCAGGAGCGTTTCTTTCGCGAGGTCGATTCGGCGATTCTGCTGTCCAATGCTTCGACCCAGTATGCCGACGGCGGCGAGTTTGGCATGGGGGCCGAAATCGGCATCGCCACCGGGCGCCTGCATGCCCGCGGTCCGGTCGGCGCTGCAGAGTTGACCACGACCAAGTATCTCGTGCGGGGCGATGGTCAGGCCCGGCCCTAGCGCGGGAGGCCGGCCGCCGGTCGCAACCCCGGCCCGGCTGGCGGCTGCTCTGGGCCATCGCTTGCCGCCGCGAGCGGCCCGGATCGGTCTCTTGGGCGGGTCCTTCAATCCGGCCCATGGCGGCCACCTCCACATCTCGCGCGAGGCCCTGAAGCGGTTGAACCTGGATGAGGTTTGGTGGCTGGTCGCGCCGCAGAATCCCTTGAAGGCCCAGGACTGCATGGCGCCGCTGGCAGAGCGGCTCCAGGGTGCGCGAGGCATAGCAAAGGACCGGCGCATCCGCGTGAGCCCGCTGGAGGCACTCTTGGGCACGGAAAGGACGGCAGCAAGCCTCGCCTTATTGACCGGACGTCTGCCGGGCCGGCGATTCGTCTGGTTGATGGGGGCCGACAACATGATCGGAATCGACCGATGGCACGATTGGCCCCGAATCTTTGCCCTGCTACCCGTTGCGGTTTTGGCTCGACCCTCTTACTCTGTAAGGGCTTCCTCGTCGAAGGCAGCCGTGCGATTACGCAAGGGACGGCTTCCCGAGGTGCAGGCCAGGCGCCTGGCGGATTGGCCGACACCGGCTTGGGTCCTGTTGCGTTGTCGCCTCAGTTCCTTGTCGGCGACGAAGTTGCGGCAAGCCCGGAAAGGGTAGCCGCGCATCCTTGGGGAGTTGGATGGTCCCGTGTACGGCCTCGGGTGCGCCGACGCGGGCTTGCAAACGAGAGGAAACCGAACCCTGCAAAACCTAGAGACGCATGCGGTGGCGCACAGCCCTCTGCAGACCGAAGCAAACCAGGCACTTTTGGATTTGATTCTTGCTTCTCTGGACGACGACAAGGCGGAAGACGTCGTCGTCATCGACCTCTGTGACAAAAGCAGCCTCGCCGACTTTATGGTGATCGCCAGCGGCCGCTCCAGCCGCCAGGTCGCAACCATGGCCGAACACCTGGCTGAAAAAATCAAACCGAGCCTCGGCGGCAAGAACCCGCCGATGGAGGGGCTTTCGCGTGCCGATTGGGTGCTGGTGGACGGTTGCGACGTGATCGTTCATCTCTTCCGGCCGGAGGTGCGGGAGTTCTACAATTTGGAAAAGATGTGGGCTGGCCCGAACGAGGCGCCTGACCGTATTTTGGCCTAGGGCGGGCGGTCCCCCCTCGGCTGACCTTGCTGGCAGTGGGCCGCTCGAAACCCGGCCCACTGCGCGATCTCTTCGAGGGCTATCGCCGACCTCTGGACGGCGGTTCTTGGGGCAGTTCGACCGATTGAGTTAGAGGGGCGCAGCCTCGTCAGCGGTGGCGAACCCAAGACGCGTGCGGCCAAGCTGCTGTCGTTGCCCGGTTCCAAAGCAGTGAGGCGCTCCTCCGGCAGGGGCACTGGAGGAGATGCCGGTGGTGGCGTAAATCTCGCTGAAGGGCTACTAGTTGGAGAGATAAAGTGGCACGTTGGTCTTGCCGTGGATCATGGCATCGGCTTGCAGCAGGCGTTGAGTAGCGACGACATGGCTCTTGAGCAATGTTGTCGTTCGAGCAAGGCACAGGCTAGGTCGTCGATATGCTGGCGAAATCGTAGGATTCCTGTAGGGTGACAGAAGTCTTTTGAAATCGGGTGGTTTCAGGGGTTCGGAAGCGTCTGGAAAAGCGGTTTAGGGGTCAATTTCGAGGGGGTGCGAAAGGCTTGGGCAATCCGGGCGTTCCGCAGCCTTCGTTTTACCGGAAAAAGCGCCCTCGTGCAGAGGCGTTGCAGGGGGCCTGCAAGGGCCGTGCAGAGGGCGTGCAGGGGCGGTTCACGATCGTGCGTTGCCGGTTCGGATTGCCGGCGTTGCCGGCCGGCGGGTGGCTGGCTGGCTTGGGCGCGGGCCAGCAGGTGCAGGAAGTCGGCGGGGTCCTGCCGGGTTGTAGCCGAGGCCTTCCAGCGTGGCCCTGCCGTACTCCTTGCCGAAGTACTCGCCGGCCTATCGGTCCTGTCGGCCGGTGCTGGGATAGGGGGCGAGCCTGGCGATGGGGTCGCGGGTTCCGTCCAGCCTTGCGGTGCGTCTTCTGTGGAGTTGCTGGAAGATCCGGTCGATGTCCGGCATGACTTATTGCCGGCGGTGGACCTATTCGTGCAGCGCGTTGCCGGGGTCGTGCGAGACCAGGGGTCCGGCTTCTTCGCTGCCGGCCCTCCTGGCGGTCGTGAGGACTTGGGCGGCGAGGGTAGGGATTTTCTAGGCCGAATCGCCGGGGAAATCAGATCGATTTTCCGCCCCAAAGCGGCCCGATCTCAAAAAACTTTTGGCGCCTTACAATTCCTTGATTGTCGTAGGCGGCCCCATGAGCGGATCCAGGTCTCCAGCAGATCCCGGTAGCCGGTTTGTTTGCTCTTGAAGGGCGGCCTGGCGGTGTTCGGGCAGTAGTGCGACTCGATCATGACAGGCTTCCCTCGGGACCGGCTAAGCGACGGATTCCCGGGAGGCTTCGTCTCCAAAGACCTTCTCGAAAATCCAGTCGATATGCTTCAGGTGGTAGCTAAGATCGAACAGTTCCTCCAAGGCCCGGTCGGAGAGGGTTACCTCCGGATCGGCCTTAAGGTTTGCGAGGAAGTCGGCGCCTTCCAACCACACTGGCATGGCGTTGCGCTGCACCAGGCGATAGGCTTCCTCTCGGCCGATGCCGGCCTCGGTCAGGGCCAGGAGCACGCGCTGCGAATTCACTAGGCCGCCGAGGGCGTCGAGATTGGCCTGCATGCGCGCAGGGTAGACCACCAGCGTCTCGACCACCGAGGCTAGGCGTGCCAGGGCGAAGTCCAGAGTAACGGTCGCATCTGGGCCGATCACCCGCTCGACCGAGGAGTGAGAGATGTCGCGCTCGTGCCAAAGCGCCATGTTCTCCAGGGCCGGTACGACGGCGGAACGAACCAGACGTGCCAGCCCAGTCAGGTTCTCGGTCAGCACCGGATTGCGCTTGTGCGGCATGGCCGAAGAGCCCTTCTGGCCCGGCGAGAAGTATTCCTCGGCCTCGCGGATCTCGCTGCGTTGCAAATGGCGAATCTCAATGGCCAGGTTCTCGATCGAACCGGCGATGACGGCCAAGCAGGCGAAGAAAGCGGCGTGGCGGTCGCGTGGAATCACTTGGGTCGAGACCGGCTCCGCTTCCAGACCCAACTGTTCGGCTACGTAGTCCTCGACGAAAGGATCGATGTTGGCGAAGGTGCCGACTGCACCGGAGATGGCGCAGGTGGCAATTTCCTTTCGTGCCGTCTCTAGGCGTACACGGTTGCGCTGGAAAGCGGCGTAGTGGCTCGCCAGCTTCACGCCGAAGGTGGTAGGCTCGGCATGGATGCCGTGGCTGCGGCCTATTGTGGGCGTCAGTTTGTGTTCAAAAGCGCGCACCTTGAGCGCAGCGAGCAGACGGTCTAGGTCGGCCAGCAGCAGATCGCTGGCCTGGGTCAACTGTACGGCGAGGCAGCTGTCCAGCACGTCGGAAGAGGTCATGCCCTTGTGCACGAAGCGGGCCTCGGGACCCACGTGTTCGGCCAGGTTGGTCAGGAAAGCGATGACGTCGTGCTTGGTCTCGCGCTCGATTTCCTCGATGCGGGCGATGTCGAAGGCGCCGCGCTCCCACACCGCCTTGGCGGCAGCGGTCGGAATCTCCCCGATCTTGGCCAGCGCGTCGCAAGCATGCGCCTCGATCTCGAACCAGATGCGGAATTTGTTATCCAGCTCCCAGATCTTGACCATCTCCGGGCGGCTGTAGCGGGGAATCATGGTGGTGCTGTCCTTCTCTCTGCCAAACTCCACGCTGAGCTTGGCCGATTGAGAAGGGTGCCGCCAAGCGTCGAAGCCGCAGGTCAGCCATCCCTGTCAAGAAACGGGGCACCGGCCCCGCGTTCGGGGTGTGGGCCCGACGATCCGAAGATCAGGGGAAAGGCGAGGACCCGGTTCCGGGATTGGGCCGTTCGTGAGACGCCTCTTCGGCGACCGTCAGCGCCCTTATCAGCAGCGCTAGCTTATGGCCATCGCTCAGCCATAATCTTGCAAGCTCCCCATCCACTTACGGACGAGGAGACCGTCATGTGGAGCCTCAATCAAGTTTCCCGGTTAATTTTGGAAAGATGCTTCGATAAAACATGTTACCGGATTGTCGCCTATAGGTATTCTGAAGCTTGGGTGAAGGGATTGGCTGCATCGCGACTCTCAACCTCTACAACCCAGAGGTCGGGATCGCGGGATGTCGCCCGATCGATGTAGGCATCTGCGTCGTCTTCGCTGACCTCGGCACCCTCTAGTGCCCCCATCCAGCCCAAGCGCCCCACGAGATCCCGCTGTTGGATGAATACCGAGAATCGTCCATCTAGGCGGTTGATTTTTATCAAGAGGCCACCGCTCATTGGGTCGCCCTTCCGCAGAACGAAGACCGGTCGTCCGGCTGCGTTTTCGCCGCGGATGATGCCTAGAATCCACAGGTGACTGGGCAGGCGTACAGACATTATGGCTTCTCTTCTTCCTCCAGCCATTCGAGTCGCACTGCCGAGTCCCTTTCTGCGGCAAGGCGCTCGTGGCGCAGCTTCGCGAAGAGGCTGCGGTCCAGGCGCGAGACTGCCCAGACAGCTGCACCCCGCACGAGCGGATGATCTGCTTTCAGTCGATACAAGACCGGATTCAAAGCCGCCTTATCCCCAGCATTGCCGAGTGCGATCAGCACGTTGCGGAGAAAGCGCGAATGACCGATCCGTTTGACCGGGCTTCCAGAGAAAAGCGCCCTGAAGGCTCTATCGTCCAGCATCGCCAAGTCGCAAAGGTGCGGACCGATGAGATCGCTGCGCGCTTGTAGCCTGCTGTCTCTTGCCCGCACCGCGAACTTGTTCCATGGGCAGACCGCCAGGCAGTCGTCGCAGCCGTAGATGCGATTGCCGATCGCCGGTCGAAATATATGCGGGATCGGCCCCTTGTGCTCGATCGTCAGATAGGAAATACAGCGCCTCGCGTCCAGCCGGTAGGGGGCCGGAAAGGCATCGGTGGGGCAGATATCGAGGCAGGCACGGCAACGTCCGCAATGCGACGCCGCCGGCAGGTCGGGCGGCAACTCTAGCGTGGTAACGACGAATCCCAGAAAGAACCAGTTACCCAGACTTCGGCTCAAGAGGTTGCTGTGTTTACCTTGCCAACCGAGCCCGGCGCATGCAGCTAATGGCTTCTCCATAAGCGGGGCGGTGTCGACAAAGACCTTGACGTCCCCCCCGGCGTTGGCGATCAGCCAGCCCGCCAACTGCTTCAATCGCGGCTTGACCACATCGTGGTAGTCGCGATTGCGGGCATAGACCGAGAGGTTCGCGTTCATCGGACGCGCAAGCCCGGCCAGCGGTGCGGCCTCGGGCGCGTAGCTCATGGCGAGCGCAATTACACTGCGCGCGTCAGGCCAGAGAGCCCTGGGATCGCGTCGGCGCACCTTGGTCTCCTCCATCCAGGCCATGTCGCCGTGAAACCCGGCCTCCAGAAAGCGGTCGAGCTCTAGCCCGACTTGCCCCGGCAATGCCGCCGGTGCCACGCCAAGCGCATCGAAGCCCAGGGCATGGGCTTCGCGGCGCAGCACGCCTAACAGGGCCGAACGATCTCTGCTGCCGCTTGCTTTTTGCATGCGACCGACCATTCACGGATGGGAGACGAACATCAAGCGCCCCTTGACAGTGCCTTGCTGCGCCCGCCAGGTGAGGGCATGCGCGTGAGCTTGAAGACCGGCACGGCCCGCCGGGCCATATCGCACCAGGCCTCGGCGGCCCTCTCCGTCGAGACCTTGGGCCGCGGTCAAATCAATCTAACTGCGGCCTTGATCGCCTGGTTACGGGAGATAGAAGCTGGTGAGGGGGCGGTTACACTTTTCTGCCGGCACACCTCGGCGTCGCTGACGGTGCAGGAAAATGCCGATCCGAGGGTGATGGCCGATCTTGCCGACGCCCTCGATCGCTTGGCACCCGAGACCTTGTCCTGGCGCCACGACGATGAAGGACCCGACGACATGCCTGCGCATGTGAAGGCCAGCCTGACGTCTGCCAGTCTTACCATACCGGTGGCGGCTGGGCGTCTGCAGCTAGGAACTTGGCAAGCCGTCTATCTCTTGGAGCACCGCAGAAACCCGCATCGGCGGGAGGTCTCGTTACACTATCTGGGCAACTGATGGCAGACAAGCGACCCTATTGGGAGCGCAAGAGCTTGGTCGAGATGACCGAGGCGGAGTGGGAGGGGCTCTGCGACGGCTGCGGTCGCTGCTGTTCGATCAAGCTGGAGGATGCGGAAACGGGGCAGATCGACGACACCGACGTGGCCTGCAAGCTGTTCGATGCAAGGCGTTGCTGCTGTCGCGACTACGCCAACCGGCAAAGGCGCGTGCCCGATTGTGTAAAGCTGACACCGGACAAGGCCAGTCAGATCGCCTGGATGCCGCGCAGCTGTGCCTATCGGCTGTTAGCGGAGGGCGAAAAGCTCTATTGGTGGCATCCCTTGGTGTCGGGAGATCCGGAGAGCGTGCATGCGGCCGGCATTTCCGTGCGCGGCAGGGTGGTCGACGAGCGGAACGTGCCGGACGCCGAGTTGCAAGACCACATCGTCTACTGGCCGCATCCGGACGAGCCTGCGTGAAACGACAGGCGGCTCGGGGTCAGTAGCTCCGGGCCACGGTGAAGCGGGCGGCTTCCTGCATCGCGTCGCGCATATCCGACGGCTGGAAGGCCTCTAAGGCTTCCAAGGCTTCGGTGCAGTAGTCAGCGGCGACCTTCCTAGCTATGTCCAGGGTGTCGTGCTTCTGCATCAAGGTGACGGCCTGAACCAAATCCTCATCGCTTTGCTCCATCTCTTCCAGGCAGCGCCGCCAAAAAGCGCGCTCCCGCTCGTCGCCTTGGGCGATGGCCAGCACTACCGGCAGTGTGAGCTTGCCGTCGCGAAAGTCATCGCCGACAGCCTTGCCCATGTCGGCGGCGCTGGAGGCGTAGTCGAGCACGTCGTCGATCAGTTGGAAGGCCATTCCCAGCGCCCGCCCGTAGGTGACTAGGGCTGCCTGCTCAGCCTTAGGGCGGTCCGCCACTACCGCACCAATTTCGCAGGCGGCGGCGAAAAGCGCTGCCGTCTTGGCGGCGATCACCTCAAGATAGCCCTCGACCGTCGTCTCGATGTCGTTTGCGATCAGCAGTTGCTGAACCTCTCCTTCGGCGATGACGGCAGCAGCATTCGAGAGAATTCGCAGCACCTCCAGCGAGCCGTCGGCAACCATCAACTGGAAGGCCCGCGAGAAGAGAAAATCCCCAACCAGCACGCTGGGCTTGTTGCCCCAGATCGCCTTGGCGGTCGGTTTACCTCGCCGCAACTCGCTTTCATCCACCACATCGTCGTGCAGCAGTGTGGCTGTGTGAATAAATTCGACAGCGGCAGCCAAGCCCATGTGACGCTCGCCTTCATAACCGCAGAGACGCGCAGAGGCCAGCGTCAATAGCGGGCGCAGGCGCTTGCCGCCCGAGGCGACGATATGGCCGGCAAGCTGCGGGATCAGCACCACGGGGGAATGCATCCGCTCGACGATCAAACAGTTGACGCTTTCCAGGTCCTTTCCTACCAGTTCTAAGAGTTGCTTCAGACTGTTCTGGGTGCTGGCCGGGCCGCTCGCGGCACTGGACGACGGCGTGCCGACACTGACTGACAAGGTTTTTCTTCCTTTCTAGGCCACCAACAGGCTGTCGCGGAACATATAGGTGCGCATCGGGCCGTCAAGCGAGTTGCGCCGACATTTGGGGGTCCAGGCTTGGGAACCGGTGATCAGCTTGTAGTCTGCTTGAAATGACGGGACTCCAAGACAGGCCTGTAATACTTGTCGATACGGCGGCGCTTGCCCTAGTGTCTGAAAGCGGTGTGTTAGTTGTTCGCAATTCTGAAAGAGACACTCAAAGAGCAACAGCATGCAAAGGGAGTGATGTGAATTGGTTTCGTGCTCAGTTGGTATCATCGTTCTGTCGATCGATGTCTTGCCGGCGGCGATGCTAGGCAAGAGAACGCTATGCTAGACATGATAATGCGGCACCGCTTGGATGGGCAAAACAGACCTCTCGCCATGACGGAAAGGTGTCAGCCATCGTTTCGAGACGCCACTATGCGGTTGATCGTCGTATTGATATCCGCGCTTCTGAGCCTCGGGGAATTTGCAGCAGCGGCGTGAGTCCTAAAGGCAAGTGCTTCTTGCGAGAGACGCTCTCTCTCGACGTGATCGAGACCCGTCTGCTAGGCGGTAGGGTTAGGCTGCGGCAGCCGGGGCAAGGCTATCGCGCTTCCGGAGATGCGGTGTTGCTCGCCGCCGCTGCCGAGCCGCCTCATGGAGCCAAGGTCTTCGACATGGGGTGCGGTGTCGGGTCCGCCGCGCTTTGCTTGCTGGCACGGCGAAGCGATCTGTATCTGGTAGGCTTGGAACGGCAGCAGTTCTTGGCAAGTCTTGCGGAGCAGAACGCTGTGCTGAATGCCGTGTCGGAGCGCTTTTCTTGTCTCTGCGGTGACGGCGCGGCGCCGCCGTCGCTACTACAGAAACTCTCTTTCGACTGGGCTATCAGCAATCCGCCGTTCTTTAGGGCCGAGAGCGGCGGCGGGTCGCCCTTCGACAGCAAGCGGCAAGGTCATCAAGAGAGCAGCCTAGATCTCTCCGGCTGGCTGGATCTGCTGCTAAGACGCCTCAAACCCGGCGGTGGGCTCACCCTGATCTATCGCGCCGATCGCCTGCCCGGATTGCTCGCCGGGCTGGAAGGGCGCACCGGGGCAGTGACGATCCTTCCACTCTGGCCTAAGCGGGGCGAGCCGGCGAATCGCGTCTTGGTCTCGGCGCTTAAAGGGCGACGCTCGCCAGCTAGATTGCTGCCGGGATTGCTTTTGCACCATGACGACGGGACCTTCACGCAAGAGGCCCAAGCCGTCCTGCGCTTGGCCCAAGCGCTGCCGATGCGAAGCGGGGGAGCTCTCCGGCCCTGACATCCGTGTAGTCTACAAGATCGCTCTCAAGCGGGCTGTAGGGGTCCGGCAACTCGAATCCGGGCAAAGGAAGGACTGCAAGCGTCCGCATCGGCGTCGAGCGATCCTTCTAGCGGCGAAGCACGGGACCGGTGACGGACGCAAGGTCGCCGCGTTGCGCCTTGCCCTCGCGGTGTGGGTCCTTGTTTCCACTGTGACCTTGTCCCCTTTGCGCTTGTTGCTGTAGGGATTGCGCGCCATGTCCTAGACCTCGCTTATTTTGAGCTTCCTTAAGGGAAACGACGCACAGCCATGGTTTTCTCGTTCGACCGTCTCTTGAGCGCTTCCCGTCCCATCGTTCCGGTGGTGCACCTGACCGGTGCCATCTTCGCCGGCGGCAGAGCTCTGCGCCGCAGCCTCTCCCTACAGCGGGTGGCAACGCCCCTGGAACGGGCCTTTAAGATGAAGAAGGCTGCGGCCGTGGCCCTGGTGATTAACTCGCCCGGTGGCTCGGCAGCGCAGTCTTCCCTGATTGCCGGGCGGATTCGCGCCCACGCGGCCGAGAGCGGCCTGCCGGTCCTGGCCTTTGTCGAGGATGCTGCGGCCAGCGGCGGCTATTGGCTGGCGTGCGCGGCGGACGAGATCTTCGTCGATGCCAACTCCATTGTCGGATCGATCGGTGTAGTTTCGGCAGGCTTCGGGTTTCAGGAGGCCATCTCTCGACTTGGCATCGAACGACGCCTGCACACGGCGGGGATCCGCAAAGCAATCCTCGATCCCTTCCAAGCCGAGCGCGAAGAGGATGTCGCTCATCTGCGCGCGCTGCAGCAGGAGATTCATCGGGGCTTTAAGGCTTGGGTGCGGGAGCGCCGCGGACAGCGCCTGAAGGGCGAGGATGAGCAGCTCTTTTCCGGCGCCTTCTGGACCGGCAGCCAGGCGGTGGAGTCGGGCTTGGCGGATGGGATCGGCCAGATCCGCGACATGCTGAGAGAGCGCTTTGGCGAGAAGGTCCGCCTGGTTCCGATGGAGCGCAAGCGAGGGTCGCTTTCGGGGTTCTTGGGGGTTGGCGGCGGCGCCGAGAAGCGTCTGGAGGACCTGGGACCGCAAGCCTTGGCTGCCATCGAAGAACGACTCGCTTGGCAGCGTGTCGGGCTTTAAAGTACCACCACCGCCGTGAGGGGACGAATCTGATCGTTTCCAAGGGGCATTCGTAAAGCAACTCGTAGCTGCTGGTTGGAGCATTCGCTTGGGAGCCTGCGTTGGTGATATGGCGGCTGTACTAGGTGCGCGTCTTGTTCGGCATATCGCTACAAAGACTGTTCGATAGGTCGAGGGCCTAGTCCTCGCGTTCCCGTCGGATCTTTCGGTCGTAGCTGGGCAGCTTGGTTTGCGCATAGGCGCTCTTCGCCGCCAAGTAGGCGCGCGTGGGTTCGAAGAGGGATGGGCGGCGCAGCGCACGAGACCGAGGCGAAAGAGGACTCAGGTGTGTTTGGCATTTCCTTTCCGAAGTTCCTGGTTCTGGGACTGGTGATTGTCGGAATCATCGTGGCCTTTCGTTTAATCTCGGTCATGAAACGACAGCAGGAGATTGCGCGCCGTAACCAAAGGGAACGCGCCCGGCAGAGGCCGCAGCACGACCCGCGCCCCGGACAGCGGCAGATTGAGGATATGGCAGCTTGTGCGCGGTGCGGCGCCTACATCGCAGCCGAAGCTGGCGGTTGCGGTCGTAAAGATTGTCCCTTCGGCAAATCCATGCGGTAGAAGGATCCCGATCCTACGCTTTGTCTGCTTGGCTGCGGCTGGTCTGAGCTTTCATGGATAGCTTGAGAAGCCCGCCTTCCTGCATGACGGCGCTCTCAGCCTGATGGCGCAAGACAGTCCCTTGTAAGACGGTTCCTTACCGGCCGGATTCAGCGGTTCCGACCTCTTCGGCGAGCATACAGCCAACATCCGCGGCTGGATGAGCGCGTTGGACGACGTCATCTTCTCTTCTGAATCCGGTGCCAGGGAGCCAACCTTGCTGCGGGTGACCGTTCGGACCGAACCCGAGTTCAGCTTCAAGCGCTAGGCAGCCAAGAGACAGGCAATCTTGCCGAGGCCGCCCGGCGGCCTGTAGGGTCCGCCGCCGAATCGTAAATCCATCTGGTGACAAGGGAGCAGCCCAAGGCCATGACCGCAGCCAAGGGACGGGGGGCCGATCCCGCGACCTCCTTCCAGCGTTTGATCTTGAACCTGCAGACCTATTGGGCAAGCCAGGGTTGCGCGATCCTGCAGCCCTACGACATGGAAGTCGGCGCCGGTACCTTCCATCCGGCCACCACGCTTCGCGCCTTAGGTCCGGATCGAGTCTGGAACTGCGCTTACGTTCAGCCCTCGCGTCGGCCAAGCGACGGGCGCTACGGCGAGAATCCAAACCGGTTGCAGCACTACTATCAGTTCCAGGTGCTGATGAAACCGTCGTCTGCCAACATTCAAGAGCTCTACCTAGGCTCGCTGCGTGCGATCGGACTGGAGCCGGCCGAGCATGACATCCGTTTTGTCGAGGACGATTGGGAAAGCCCGACCCTGGGCGCCTGGGGTCTGGGTTGGGAGGTCTGGTGCGACGGCATGGAGGTCACGCAGTTCACCTATTTCCAACAGGTCGGCGGCATCGACTGCGATCCCGTGCCGGTGGAGCTGACCTACGGCCTGGAACGCCTGGCCATGTACGTGCAGGGGGTCGAGAAGGTCTACGATCTGGATTGGGACGGCATCCCGGCCGGGCAGGGCGGCAAGAGCTACGGCGATATCTTTCTGCGCGCCGAGCGGGAGTTCTCGACCTTCAACTTCGAGATGGCCAGCACCGAAATCCTGTTTCGGCACTTCGAGGATGCGGAAGCCGAGTGCGCCAAGCTCTTGGCGGTGGACTATGCGGGGCGCCCCTTGGCCCTCCCGGCCTACGACCACTGCATGAAGGCGAGCCATCTGTTCAATTTGCTGGACGCGCGCGGGGTGATCTCGGTGACGGAGCGACAGGCTTACATCGGCCGCGTGCGGGCCTTGGCCAAGGACTGCTGCAAAGCCTGGATGGCGGAGACGCGCCATGCCTGAACTGCTTCTCGAACTCCTGTCGGAGGAAATCCCTGCCCGCATGCAACTGCGCGCCTCGCAGGAGTTGGAGGGTCTGGTGCGCACGGCTCTGGAGGGGGCAGGGCTAACCGGGCAGGGCAGCAGGGTCTTCTCCACGCCGCGCCGCCTCACCCTGGTTGTGGAGGGTTTGCCCTTGCGCCAGGCCGACAGGCACCAGGAACGCAAGGGGCCGAAGGTCGATGCGCCGGAAAAAGCGGTCGCTGGGTTTCTTCGGGCCGCCGGGCTGGCCTCGATCGACCAGGCGGAGGTTCGCGAGACCGATAAGGGGGCCGTCTACTTCGCGGTGAACGAGATCGCAGGGCGGAACACGGCCGAGGTGTTGCCGGACCTGCTGGCCGGGGCGATTCGGAGCCTGGGTTGGCCCAAGTCCATGCGCTGGGGGGAACACGTCTTCCGCTGGGTGCGGCCGCTGCGCTCTATCCTCGCGGTCTTCGACGGCAATCCCCTGGCCGGTGGACTGGATCTGGATGGCAATGGCAGCGATGCCGGATTTCTTGGCTTCGGCGAGCAGACGTGGGGGCATGCGCTGCATGGCGCGCGCCCGCTCCATGTCCGCGATTTCGGCAGCTATGTCGAAGCTCTGACTGCCGCCGGCGTAATGCTCGATCGGGCGGAACGTATGGTCTCGATCGAACAACAAGCCGATAGGCTGGTGGGTGCCGCCGGTCTGCGTCTGCGTTCGGACCCTGCCTTGCTGGACGAGGTGGTGGGATTGGTGGAGTGGCCGACCGTTCTGATGGGGCGCTTCGACGAGGCTTTCCTGGAGGTGCCGCCGGAGGTCTTGGTGACGGCGATGCGCAGCCAGCAGAAGTACTTTGCCCTCGAACAGCCCTCGGGAACCTTGGCACCGGCCTTTCTTGTGGTGGCGGAAGGCGAGGCGCCCAAGGGCAGCGTCCGTCGTGCGAACATCGTCTCCGGCAATGAGCGGGTGCTGCGCGCCCGCCTGTCCGATGCGCGCTTCTTCTGGGAGCAGGACCGGAAAATCCTGCTCTCGGATCGGCGTCAGGCACTGGCCGAAATCGTGTTCCACGCCAAGCTCGGCCACTTGGATCGACGGGTTGCCCGCATCGAGGAGCTCTCCGAGCGGTTGGCCGGCGACGTCGAAGGCGCCGAGAGCGATGCGGCGCGTCAGGCCGCCAGCCTGGCCAAGACCGATCTGGTGACTGGTATGGTCGGCGAGTTCCCCGAGTTGCAGGGCCTGATGGGGCGCTACTATGCTTTGGAGGAGGGCATTCCGGCCTCGGTTGCGGAGGCCATCGCCGAACACTACGCGCCTAGGGGACCTGACGATCCCTGTCCGACCGCGCCGCTGTCGATTGTCGTTGCCTTGGCAGAGAAGCTGGACAGCCTGGTCGGCTTTTGGAGCATCGGCGAGACTCCCACGGGCAGCAAAGATCCCTATGCCTTGCGCCGCACAGCCCTGGGTGTGATCCGGCTGGTCCTGGAGAACGATCTGCGGTTGCCGCTGAAGGACATCTGTCAAGAGGCGGCCAGGGGTTACGGTCCGCTCGCGGCCGGCTTCGATGCCGATGCGCTCTTGAATTTCTTCGCCGAGCGCCTGAAGGTGGCGCTGCGCGGCGCCGGTCTGCGTCACGACCTGATCGCCGCCGTCTTCGCCCTGAAGCGGCCCGACGGCGGCCGGGAAGACGATTTGACCCGGCTGGTCCGGCGGGTGAAGACCTTGCAGCAGTGGCTGTCCGGCGATACGGGCGAGAACCTGCTGATCGCCTATCGCCGTGCCGCCAACATCGTACGAATTGAAGAGAAGAAAGACGGTGCTGCCGTCACTGGACCGACCGACCGTCATCTCTTCGAACAGCGGGAAGAACAGGCGCTTTCGATGGCCTTGGAGGCCGTGCGCCCAACCCTAGACCTGGCACTTGTCCAGGAGGATTTCCCGACGGCACTGGCCGATCTTGCGGGCCTGAGGGCACCAATCGACGCCTTCTTCGACAAGGTGACGGTGAACGTGGAAGCCCCGGACTTGCGCAAGAACCGTCTGCGCCTATTGAAGGGCATTCAATCTACAATGGACCGGGTCGCCCTGTTCGATATCGTCGAGGGATAAGGGGACGATGACCGCGGTTTTGCCGTCGGTACCGTCCCGCTTGTCGTTGTTTTCTAACCGATGCCGTCCGGTAAGGCGTTCTTGCGTTCGGCAATGAAGGCCTGCAGCGCTTCGTCGATGGCGGGGTCGAGCGCCGGCGCTTCGTAGTCCTTTAGCAGCTGCTTCCACAGCCTGTTGGCACGCTGCTCGGCGGACTGCTCGCCCTCGATCTGCCACTGCTCGAACGAATTGTTGTCGGCGATGGTTGAGCGGTAGAAGGCGGTCTCAAAGTTGGTTTGGGTGTGGGCGCAGCCCAGGAAGTGCTTGCCTGGGCCGACCTCCCGGATTGCATCCAGGGCTTGGCCGTTCTCGGAGAGATCGACGCCGCGGGCCATGGTCTGCATCATGCCCAATTGATCTGCGTCCATGACGATCTTCTCGTAGGAAGACACAAGCCCGCCCTCCAGCCAGCCGGCTGAGTGCAAGACGAAGTTGACCCCGCCCATAAGGCTTGGAATTAGGGTCTGGGCCGATTCGTAAGCTGCTTGCGCATCGGCTACCTTGGAGCCGCAAAGCGCTCCGCCGGAGCGAAAGGGAACGCCCAAACGGCGCACCAGAGCGGCCATGCCGTAGAGCACCTGCGCGGGCTCCGGCGTACCGAAAGTCGGCGCGCCGGACTGCATCGACATGGAGGCTGCGAAGGAGCCGAAGACGACGGGGGCGCCGGGCCGCACCAGTTGGGTGAAGGCGACGCCGGCCAGGCCCTCGGCCAGGGTCTGGGCGAGTGTGCCTGCCACTGTGCTGGGTGACATGGCACCGGCCAGGATGAAGGGGCTGACGATCGTTGCCTGGTTGGCGCGGGCATAGACCTTAAGAGCGCCCAGCATGGTCTCGTCATAGACCATGGGGGAATTGACGTTGATCAGCTGGATCATCACGCAGTTCCGGTCGACGAAGGCTTCGCCGAAGACCAGACGCGCCATGGCGATGCTGTCTTCGGCCCGCTCCGGCGCCGTGACCGAGCCCATGAAGGGCAGGTCGGAATAGCGAATGTGGCTATAGACCATGTCCAGGTGACGCTTGTTCACTGGGACGTCCACCGGCTCGCAGACGGTACCGCCGGAGTGGTGCAGGTTCGGTAGCAGGTAAATGAGCTTGACCAGGTTACGGAAGTCTTCGATCGTGGCGTAGCGTCGGCCTTCGTCCAGAGTGCGCACGAAGGGAGGGCCGTAGACCGGTGCGAAAATCGTGTTTTGGCCGCCGATTACAATACTGTGCGCCGGATTCCGGGCGTATTGAGTGAAGCTGGCGGGAGCGCTCCTCTGGATGATGGAGCGGCAGAGGCCCGGGGGGAAGCGCACGCGTTCGCCGTCGATCTCGGCGCCGGCCTCCTTCCAGATGGCGATTGCCTCCGCATCGTCGCGAAATTCGATGCCGACTTCTTGCAGGATCGTGTCTGCATTGGTCTCGATGATCTCCAGCGCCTCGCTGGTCAGGATCTCGAAACAGGGAATGTTGCGCGTGATATAGGGCGCCTTGACCGCATGATGGCCGCTGCGGGCGGCCCGACGCGCGTCTGCGCCGCCACGACCGCGCCGTCCCCGCCGCGCGCCTGCTCCCTCTTCCCGATGCCTTTCGACTGCTTCGCTCATGACGGGTGCTCCAAAGCATGCCTGCCTAATAACTGGGTGCGATCCTCCGGATGAGACTAGGCCGCATTGAAGCGATAAGATGGCCTGCCGGAGGTGCGCTCTGTCGTCTCGGCGACCGCAGGCTTTCTGTTCGCGGCTTCCTCGTCCGTTTACGTTTTGGCGCAAGCTCGCTTGTAGGGTGACTGACGACGCTTCATCTTAATCGTATGTGCGTTGCGGTTTGAAGATACAAATGGAGGACCCGTGCGTTTGCAAGAGCGGGGGAGCGAGGTAAGCAGGAAGCAGGGCCGTGCGTGCGGAAGCGAAGAGAGGATGAGCGACACCTTTCGGCGCTTCGTCGCGGAGATCGGCCCCAGGGACACGACCTTAGGGGAACTGGTCAAGGCACTGGGGGACCGCTCCTTGTTGGTCGCAATCGTGTTGTTCTCGCTGCCGAACTGCATTCCGGCGCCGCCGGGAATCGGTTCGGTTTTTGCTGTGCCGGTTCTGGTGGTGACTTGGCAGCTACTGCGCGACTATCCGGCTTTGCGCCTCCCCGGGGGCTTGGCGCAGCGTCGAATCTCGGCCAGGGTGCTAGGTTGGCTCGCCAGCAAGGGCCTTGGGCCGCTGATTTGGATAGAGCGACGCTGTTCGCCGCGCATGCCGTGGTTGGTGAGCCGTCTGGCGCATCGCTGGATAGGGGGCGCAATCCTGGTATTGGCGACCGTGGTGGCCTTTCCCGGCCCCATGACAAATTTCCTCCCAGCACTTGCTATTCTCTCGATTGCTGTGGGGTTGCTTGAGCGCGACGGCCTGATTGTGCTGGGCGGACTGCTGTTCGGGATCGTCGCGATCGTCGTGTCGCTCAGCGCCTCAGCGGCGCTTTTCGGCGCTGCATATTTGGCGGTAGAGCACTTTTTGCTCCGCTGATTACACACGCCGGAGCACGCAGACGATGCACTTCATCCCAATCTTGGGTAGATGGTCGCCGTATTCCCGAAAGGCTTCTTCAGCGAGACCTTGGCTTTGCAGGCCCGCGATCTCGGTCTCGTAGCTGGGGTCCTTCAAGGCGTTATCGTTCAAGGAGAAGACGAAGCAGCCGCCTGCGGTTAGAAGGTCCATGACCTTGCCGATCATCTCCGCCGTTGCATGGCCAGGACTGAACACGCCGACAGCTGCGGCGGCGCCGTAGACGCCGGGTTCGGCCGGCAAGGGATTGTCGAGGTTGCCGAGCTTGAGGCTGCGATAGAGGCCTTGCTTGCCCTGTGCATAGGTCAGCATCTCTTGTGAGAAGTCGGTACCGTCGAGCGTTGCGAATCCAGCCGCCTTTAGAGCTTCGCCCGAGAGACCCGTGCCGCAGCCAAGGTCGAGCACGGCAACCGACTTGTCGGTCTGGCAGGCTGCTAGGGCTGCGGCGCAGCGGTACGGTGTGGCATAGCCGTTGTCCTTGATCTCCTGCTCATAGCTCGCCGCCCAGTCTTTGTAGAAAGACTTGGTGTGGGCGCCGCCTTTCAACGTGTAGGCTTTCTTTAAGAACTTCTGTGCCTCTGTCATCGCCTTGCCGTTCCTCTAGAGGGAGCTCCGTGCCCCTCTCCTTAAAATGGTGCCTATCGCAATGAACTGGTCCTTTCCGGACTTGCAGGCCGGGCAGCGCCCACGCCGCGGCAGCTCACGGAGGGGCTGCCGGGCACGATGTCACCACGTTCGGTAGCCTCCGACGGGTCGTAGACCTATTGTCAAGCCATGCAGACCTAGGTTCTCACGTCACTCACTCCGCGTGCCACCGCTAGATGTGCACAAACGCACCGGCAAGTCAGTCCTCTTATGGGCGGACAGCCAGATCTCCGACTAGATTGAGACGATAGCCTGCTTTGGTGGCCAAGTACAACCCCTGCTGCCGGCCCGCTCGATCAGCGCGCTATGGAGACGGTGACGCGCTTGCTGGCGAGTGCCTGCTCGAAGGAGTTATTCGTAGGCGCCTTCTCAGCCTGTGGCGCGGCGGGCAGCTGGTATTGCCGCCCTTGAGAGACCCTTGACTCCGCCTGCAGCATGAGTGGCGGGGGGCCGAAGGTGCGGCTGGCGCCTGTGGCGCCGCCGAGGCTGGGAAATCTGGTGCCAATCTGCAGGTTGTTGTTTAGCTTGGCGCTGCCGGTCTTCTGACCCGATTGGAAGAGGGGACCATAACCTAAGTCACGCAGCTGCTCGGCCTACTTCGCTGTCCCTGCGAGAATGTAGCACGCCAAGAGTCTCAAGAATCTTTTGAAATCGGGCCGATTTGGGCCGGAAAATCGGCCTGGAAAATCTAGGTTGTCGGAGGAGCCTCTGTCTGGGCCTAGTCGCGCGTGCAAAAGAAGCGGCTGGCCTCACCGCTCCATTCGCGCGGCAGGGATTCTAGGGCGTCGAGCGAAAATGCCTCGCCCTCGACGATCGCCCACTTCTTGGCGATCGTTAGCCAGTTCGCCCGGGAGCCGCCCAAGGTCAGGGAGTCACTGATCAGCGACACACCCTGCAACGGCCCTGAAACCGCCTAATTTCAAAAGACTGTCACCCCCGGTTCAAACCCCGGCGCTGATCCTCCCCTAACCCCTTTTCTAGCACCCTCGGACCGCATAGGTCCAGATAGGACCGCATAGGACCACTTCAAAAGACTTCTGTCACCCTACACCAAGACGGTTGCGGGGCCCGGCAGCCGCTGACGGGAGGAGAGACCGAACGTCTGGGCGCGGCGGTCAAGATTGGGCGCAAACGCAGCCGCCTGGTCAAGGAACTGCGTGCCGATCCCCCTTTGGGTCCTTTCCTCTCGATCCAGTCGAAGGAGAACGGCTTCGATGCTGCGGGGCTCATGGCTTCGGGAGAGCGGCTTGTCGCTGGTCCACGCGGCCCGGTGTTGCGCGGCCGGGTGGGGGCTGGAACCGAATTCAGCCCGAAACAATGACGCTTTAAGCTTACTCCACGACCTCGCCGTCGAGAATGCCCCACAGCGCCTCGCGCCGGACCCAGCCGCGGTAGCGTTGACCCTGCGGTCCTTGGGCGACGATCTCGCACCAAGGGCCTGGACAGTTCTCCAGGCGCGCCAGGAAGCCGGGTTCCAGGTAGGCCAGGATGCCGGCATGCTTCGTCGCATCGTCGAAAAGGGCTTGTATGTTGCCTGTGACCACCACGTTCCGGCGTCCGCTTAGCATCGATCCGTGCACCCAACCGACGGTTCCGTCGCGGTCGCGCACGCGCCGCCATGTCTCGAACTCGTCGATGATCTGCACCGGCAGGCCCATGCGCCGATAAACCCAGTCGATAGGGTAGCGCACGCCCGGACCGGTGCGGAGGTTTACCTCGGCGGCCTGGAAGGTGACAAAACGCGGCAGAGGGAGGCCCGAAGGCCCGCGGCGCGGTGTCTCCGCTGCAGAGGCATTGGCCTGGGAGCCGCTTTCCTGAGCGCTGAGTGCACCGGCTTCGAGAGTCGATACCATGGCCAGGCAGCACAGCAGGAACAGACAGGTCATAGGACGTTGCATAAGCAAGGCGATGGTGCATCGCCGTTGGGCGCGTCAAGCCCTAATCGCCAATTTGAGACTGCGCGGTGTGGACCGGCAACACTCTGCTGAAGAGGCGTTCAAGCCTTTAACAAACAGACCCGAAGTGCGCGGCACCTCGCCATGTCGCTGCTTTCGTCTTGCAAGTGGAAGCCTCTGCTAGATACCTCTTCTAGACAGGGGGCCCTGCCGGGGGTTGCTATGGCGCGGGTCTTCCGATAAATCGGCCTTTAAGCAAAATACCAGCGGACAGAAACGCCTATGCCCAGCAGGACCAAGCCGCGCGTCGTCGTCACCCGTCGCCTTCCTGATGTCGTCGAGACTCGGATGATGGAGCTGTTCAACTGCAAGCTTAACCTCGACGACATGCCGATGACGCAGCAGCAGTTAGCGCAGGCGACGAAAGAGGCCGATGTCCTGGTCCCTACCGTGACCGATCGCATCGATGCGGGCGTCCTGTCGCAGGCCGGGCCGCAGCTGCGCTTGGTGGCCTCTTTCGGCACCGGCGTCGATCACATAGATCTCAAGACCGCGCGTCAGCGCGGTGTTACCGTTACCAACACGCCCGGCGTGCTGACCGAGGATACCGCCGACATGACCATGGCACTACTGCTGTCGGTGCCGCGGCGTCTGGCCGAGGGCGAGCGTGTGGTGCGCTCGGGCCGGTGGAGCGGCTGGTCGCCGACCTCCATGCTGGGCCACCGCATCTGGGGCAAACGCTTGGGCATCATCGGCATGGGCCGGATCGGACAGGCCGTCGCACGCCGCGCCCGCGGCTTCGGCCTTTCGGTGCACTATCACAACCGTCGCCGGGTCCACGAAGACATTGAGCAGGAGTTAGAGGCCACCTATTGGGAGAGCCTCGACCAGATGTTGAGCCGCATGGACTTTATCTCGGTCAACTGCCCGCATACGCCGGCGACCTATCACCTACTCTCGGCGCGTCGGCTAAAGCTGATGCAGCCCCACGCGGTGGTGGTCAACACCAGCCGCGGTGAGGTGATCGACGAGAACGCCTTGACCCGAATGTTGTCGGCCGGAGATCTGGCCGGCGCCGGCCTAGACGTCTTCGAGCACGAGCCGGCTGTCAATCCCAAGCTGCTGCGCCTCGAGAACGTGGTGCTGCTGCCGCACCTGGGCTCTGCCACCTTGGAGGGGCGCCTGGACATGGGTGAGAAGGTCATCGTCAACATCAAGACCTTCGCCGACGGCCACACGCCGCCGGATCGCGTCGTCGAAGCGCTGCTCTAGCCGGTCCCATGCTCTCGCGGATGGCCTCGGTAGAAGATCTGCGGGCGCGTGCGCGGCGGCGCTTACCGCACTTCGCCTTCGATTTTTTCGATGGCGGCGCTGAGACCGAGAGCAATCTGCGCCGCAACCGGGCGGCTTTCGAGGCCGTGACCTTGCAGCCGCGCGCACTGGTCGATGTCTCCAAGATCGATACCTCGGTTTGCCTTTTCGGGCAGGATTATGCCTTGCCCTTCGGCGTAGCGCCGATGGGCTTCCTCAATTTGGCCTGGCCCGGCACCGACCTGGCCTTGGCGCGGCTGGCTGCCGAGAAGCGTATGCCGATCGGCGCCAGCACCGCGGCCTCGACCAGTCTGGAGGCGATTGCCGAGGCGGCCGAGGGCCATGCCTGGTTCCAGCTCTACGTCTCGACCGACAAAGACTGGGTGTCGAGCCTCCTCGATCGCGCCTGGGCTGCCGGCTTCCGGGTGCTGCTCTTGACAGTCGATAGCGCCAAACCCGGCAAGCGTGACCGGGATATTCGGAACGGGCTGCAGATTCCCTTCCGCCCGACCTTGGGGCACATGCTGGATCTGGCGCGCCATCCGCGCTGGTCTTTGGCTACCCTCAAGGCCGGATTGCCGCGCTTCGCCAATGCAGTGGGGCCCAACTCGCCCTTCTCCTCGGCCATCCCGCTGACCGAATTGCAGCGGCGGATGATCTCGGACAGCTTCGATTGGGAGGATCTCAAGCGCTTGCGGTCCCGCTGGAAGGGCAGCCTGGTGCTAAAGGGCCTGCTCAATCCTGACGACTCGCGCCTAGCCGTTGCGGCTGGCTGTGACGGAATCATGGTCTCCAATCACGGTGGCCGCCAAATCGACTACGGCCCCACTTCCTTGGAGGTCTTGCCGGCGATCCGCGATACCGTGAAAGGCCGCGCGGAACTGCTGATCGACAGCGGCATCCGGCGCGGGGCCGACCTGATCCGGGCCAAGGCCTATGGTGCTTCCATGGCGCTGCTGGGCCGGCCCTTCGCCTACGGTGCTGGTGCCGGTGGGGCCGACGGCTGCCGCCAGGCCGCCGAGACCGTCGAGACCGAACTGACCCGGGCTTTGGGGCAGTTGGGCGTCGTCGATTTCAACAGGGTAGACGAAAGCCTAGTGCTGCGCGGGTCCGACAGCTGGGCGCCGTGGAGCAATCGCTGAGGCGTGGGCTTGTGCAGTCCGGTCGGCCAATGCCCTAGTATCAAATGTCTAGTACCAAGCGTCGGGTAGCTGTTCCTTGCGCTTGGCGACAAAGGCGGCCAGTTCTTCGCGTGTGGCTGGGTCGAGCGTCGGGGGCTTGTAGGCCGCCAGCAACTCGTTCCAGCGCTCGTAAGCGTGGCGATAGCTGTCCTTGGCGCCGCGTTCCTCCCAGCTCTCGACGTTCTCGCTGTCGGAGAGGGTGGCGTCGTAGTAGGCGGTCCGATAGTTCGCCATGGTGTGGGCTGAGCCTAGGAAATGGCCGGCGGGCTCAACGTCGTCATAGGCGCTGCGGCCGAGTGCATTGTCGTCCAACGCCAGGCCCTGAAGCAGTATTCGATAGGCGCCCAGGCGGTCGGCATCCAATACCAGCTTCTCGTAGCCGGTGCAGAGCCTGCCTTCCAGCCAGCCGGCGGCATGCAGTACGAAATGCGCACCGCCCAAGGCGGTGGAGAGCATAGAGTCCGCGCGCTCGGCGGCAGCTTGCGCATCCGGGATCTTGGAGGCGGTCAGCGAGCCGCCGCAGCGTAGCGGTACGCCTAAGCGACGTGCCAGCTGGCCGATCACCAGGTTGGACAGTACTGGCTCCGGCATGCCGAAGGTGGGAGCGCCCGACTTCAGGCTCATGGAGGAGAGGAAGTTGCCCAGAATAAAGGGGGAGCCAGGACGCACCAACTGCGAGAAGGCGCAGCACATCATGGCTTCGGCGAGGGCTTGCGCCAGGGAGGCCGCCGTGGTCACCGGCCCCATGGCGCCGCCCAGGATGAAGGGGGCGACGATCATGCCCTGTCCGGCGGCGGAATAGGTGCGTATCGCTTCGGTCACTACCTTGTCGATCAGCAGTGGCGAGTTGGTATTGACGTTGCCCAAAATGGTACAGTTCTGCGCGAAGACCTCCTCCCCATGCAGGATGCGGGCCATGGCGACCGAGTCCTCGGCCCGGTTCTTCTCGGTGATGGCGCCTAGGTGTGGCTTGTCCGAGCAGGTCATGTGCAGGAACAGCATGTCGAGGTGGCGCTTGGAGACCGGCACGTCGCAGGGCTCGCAGATCACAAAGCCGCCATGGTGGATCGCCGGCAGCATGTAGGTCAGCTTCACCAGCCGCTCGAAGTCGGCGATGGAACCGTAGCGCCGCCCGCCCTCCAGATCGCGCACGAAGGGGGGGCCGTAGACCGCAGCGAAGACCTGCGCGTCGCCGCCGATCTCGACCGAACGGGAAGGGTTGCGGGCGATCTGGGTGAATCGCGCGGGTGCCGTCTGGCAGAGCGCGCGGATCATGCCCTTGGGCGCACACACCCGTGTGTCCCGTACGTCGGCGCCGGCCTTGCGCCAGATCTCCAGCGCCCCCGGGTCCCCGCGGAACTCAAGGCCGATCTCCTGGATCAGCCAGTCGGCTTGCTTTTCCAGCTTGACCAGTCCCTCCTCGTCCAGCAACGCGTAGAAGGGGATCTGGCGTGTGACGTAGGCTGGCGCTGCCGGGATCTCGCGCTTGGCCTCGCGCCCGCGGCTGCGCCTGCTCCGTCCTGCTTTCTCTGTCTGCTTCATGGGGGCCTCCTCCGCAACTGCCACAACATAACCCGGGAGCGGAGGTCTGTGATACTTGGTAAATCTAGGCTAAGAGTAATTTAAACTTATGCATGTTATACTAGAAATCAGATCTGATAACCAAGAGCAGAGTTTAGCGGCTAGAGATTGCAGCGAGGGAGTTGTAGGGCGAGCTTGTCGTATGGAGAGGCAATGGGCGTGAAGAGCTCAAGCCACCGGGCCCTGCAATCCGTTTATGAGGCCGGATGTTTTAGAGCCTAGCCCGGCCGGGTTGCGCGATGATAACAAAGTGTTTCGATAGGGGTCCGATGGAGCGTCGGTTGTGCGGTAGCTGGGGGCCGGGTCAGATCGGCAAGTGGCAGGCTTCCGCATTATCAATCGATGTCCAACCGGCAATGTCTAACGGAAAATAAGATATGACAATGAATATCGATGCGGCCGCCTGCATACTGCGGGTGGCCCGGGAAGATTCTGCTGCTGCCGAGGCGCGGAACACGCCTTACACCGAGGCTTTAAAGGGCAATTACACGGCCTTCAGCTCGATGAAGGCACCGAACTGTGCCGAGGTTGCCGCCTAGGACATTCTGCGCGGGCACATCAAGGGGTTCTTGCTCTTGCCCCTCGGCGAGTTGCCCGTCGACGAGGCATCGGTGCACGAGATCCTGACGTATCTTCCCGCCGATTGGGTGGAGCCCCTGCGCGACGGGCGGGCGGGATTGATTCTCGACCAATCACTGGAGGGCTGCCGCTTTCGCGACAATCTGATGCAGACGTGGCACCAGCAGATGAAAGCGCTGGGTATTTCACCGTCGCGGGTTGTCCATGTGACCCAGAACCGTAGCTTTCAAGACGACTACAATAGCTGGTGTGAGGAGAGCGGTGTTGAGACCCGCATCGCGATCTTTAACTACGACTATCATTTAAGCCGGTTTTGCCGTGGATCTTGGCCCGATCCAGCTGCTGCTTTGGCGGAAAGGATCCGAGACTTCGAGAACAGAACTGAGATAGAAAAGCGTTTCGTCTGCTTAAATCACAAACCACGGCCCTTGCGGATAGCCTTGCTTACGCGGCTGATCAAGGATAACTACTGGGACGATGGCTTTATCTCCTTCGGCGGTTTCGAGTTGGAAGTAACGAGGCTGGAAGGACCTACCGTAAAATGGGGTAGCCGCGAAATCGAGAGATTTCAGAAGCGCCGTCTGGCGGCCGGCAGCGAAGCTTATCTGGAGGCACTGGCCGGCAAGGGCCAGGTCCTCTTCGGCAAGGCCAAGAACGTCAAACCCACGGTCTTGCTGGTCGGCGACGACATGACCGATATGTACCGGCGTTCCGCCTTCACCCTGGTCACGGAGTCGGATATGCGGCGGACTGCCGACCGCATCACCGAAAAGCCCTTGAAGCCGATGGCCAACTGCCATCCGGCCATCCTGTTCGCCAACTACGGGGCGCTCACCCTGCTCAGGTCCTTCGGGTTCAAGACCTTCGAGCCTTGGATCGACGAGGGCTACGACAGGATCGAGAGGCCGGAGGCACGCTTCCTGGCCGCCTACAAGGCCTTCCGGCAGTTCTACAAGACGGCTTGGGACAAGGTGCGCGAAGACAGGGAACTGCGCGATGTGCTGTGCTACAACGCCGAACATGCGATGATAAACCTGCCGCGGCTTTACGACGAGACCCTGGATCCGAAGCTCTGCCGGGAGATTGCCGGCGTCCTTGAAGATGCTTGACGGCAATCACCGTTCCCACCGCGTCGGCGAGGGTTTTGCCTCTTTGACGGGCTTTTCTGGGCCTTTTGCGTCCGCTTCCACAAGGTGCCGCGTAACTAACTGCCGTGGCGGTCCTGGTGCAGGTCAGGGTGCCAGGCCGGCCTCAGCCCCTTGTGCTCTCTCATGCCTTCGCGCAGCAGGCGCAGTGCGGAATAACGGTTCTTGCGTGCCATCTCGGCTCTCTCTCGCTGACCTAACCTCAATAGCCGCTCGTCGCGCGGCGTGTCCAAGAGGCTTGACGGACCGGCCTTCCGCACCGCACAGGAGGGGCCCGCTTAACAGTTCTCAGATCGCATGTCCCCACCTCCGCTCGAGGGGAAGCCGCGGCTCAGCATCCCAGGCAGTGCCGTCTGCGCCGGCTCGGTATCCCGCCGCACGCTTGAGATACCTCAGCTCCCTGCCTTCCTGCCGGAGGTGGAGGACTTCGCCTACCTGCGCCCGCCCTTTCGGTCGCACAAGCGGGGGCTAGACTTGCTGCTGGCGTGGGGGCATCGGCCCTCGGCGAAGATTGCCGCCCGGCTGGCCCGGCGGCGCGGCCTGCCGCTGTGGACCTTAGAGGACGGCTTCCTCCGGTCGGTGTGGCTCGGGCGCGACGGTGCGCCCACCCTCTCCATGGTGGTAGACGACGAGGGCATCTTCTTCGATGCGCACAGGTCCTCGCGGCTGGAGCGTCTGCTCCTGGTCCCTGAGACCTGGCGCAGCGCTGCCTTGCGGGAGGAAGCGCAAGCGGTCATGGCGGCGATCGCGTTCCATAAGCTGTCGAAGTACAACGCGGCGCCGCCTCGCGACCTCTCTTACTTGACCGAGCCCGGGCGGCCGCTGGTTTTGCTGCTGGATCAGGCCGGCAAGGATCAGGCCATTACCGGCGCCTGTGCCGACGGCGGCACCTTCCTGCGTATGCTGGAGACGGCACGGCAGGAGAATCACGGTGCCAAGATCCTAGTCAAGACCCACCCCGACGCTCTGGCCGGCCATCGCCCCGCACACTTCCAGCCCGACGCCCTGCCGGCAGACTGTCAACTCTTGGCCGAGTCGTTGAATCCCTGGTCGCTCTTGGCTGCGGTCGACAAGGTCTATGTCGTCTCCAGCTTGATGGGGCTGGAGGCGCTGTTGGCGGGGCGGGAGGTGCATTGTTTCGGCGTACCCTTCTATGCCGGTTGGGGCCTCACACAAGACCGTGCGGAGGGAGCTGCGGCCGAGGCGGCGTTGGCCCGGCGGGCCGGCAGCCGGATCGACCTGACCGATCTGGTCGCCGCCGCCTATCTGCTCTACAGCCGCTATGCCGATCCCATCACGCGCAAGCCCCTCGGTTGCTTGGAGGCGATCGCGCGTCTGGCCCAGTGGCGCGATACTCTGGAACGGCGGCGTGGTAAGGTGCTCTGCGTCGGTTTCCTCAAGTGGAAGTATCCGGTGATGCGCCGGGCACTGGCCGCCTCGCCGCATGACGTGAGCTTCGTCTCCTTCGACAAGCTCCCGCAGGCGGACGTTGGCGGCGTCGACCGTTTGGCCGTTTGGGGGATTCCGGCGAAACCGCAGCGGGAGATGCTGGCCGCCAAGAAGCGCCCGGTGGTCCATGTCGAGGACGGTTTCCTACGCTCTATCGGCTTGGGTTCGGACCTGACCCGGCCGGCCTCGCTCTCGATCGACGAGCTTAGTCTCTATTACGATGCAACCAAGCCCACTCGGATGGAGCGAATCATCCTAGAGACCGACTTCACGCCGGAGATCCTGGAGCGGGCCGAGAGGCTTAAACGCGCGATCCTGGAGGCGCGCCTGAGCAAGTACAACATGGCTGATTCGGGTCTGCCGGATCTGCGCGCGCTGGCCGGCGATCGGCGCATTATCCTGGTGCCGGGACAGGTGCCGAACGACGCCTCAATCACCTACGGGCTGGTATCCGTGCCGAACAACGAGGCTTTGGTGGCGGGGGTGCGGCATGAAAACCCGGAGGCCTTCATCGTCTACAAGGAGCATCCCGATCTGGTCGCCGGTAACCGCCCAGGCCGCGTAGGGCAGGAGGCTTTCGGCGGCAGCTGCGACCTTTTCCTGGAGAAGGGGCCGATCCTGGATCTCATGGACTTGGCCGATGAAGTGCAGGTTATCTCCTCGCTTGCTGGCCTCGAGGCCCTGATGCGCGGCAAGCCGGTTGCCTGCTGGGGCATGCCCTTCTATGCCGGCTGGGGCCTGACGCGGGACAAAGTCACGGTCGGGCGGCGCTCTCGTAGCCTCACCCTAGCGGAATTGGTGGCGGCCGCGCTGCTGCTCTATCCGACCTACATCGACCCTGAGACTCTGCTGCCGAGCCAGCCGGAAGAAGCGGTCGCCGGCCTGATCGCGCGGCGTAACGCGGGCGAGCGCAGCTGGGGCCTGTCGGGGCCGCGATGGATTCGGCAGCTGCGCCGCTTCCATAGGCTGCTACAAGAGATGCGGCGATTCTAAACTGGGCTTAGATGAGGATGCCTTGCGATGCCGGGCGCGCGAGAACTGCACTGGCAGGCGCAGGCGCCAAAGCCTTTGCCGAATGCCTGCAACAGTCCTCACCAAGAGTGATTTTTCTGTTTTGCGCTGCGGCGCATAATTTGTAACCTTGCTTGCGAAAAGGGCCGGTCCAAAAAAGGTCGTCCAAAGAAGATTGCTCAGAACAGGGACGAGGCAGCAGGTGGCATTGGTTACGGGAGAACTGGATGCTAATCTAGGCGGCACTGGAGAGAACGTGCTCTCCGTGACGGGCCTGAAGAAACGGTTCGGTAGCAACGAGGTTCTGAAGGGTATCACCTTCGCGGCGCGGCGCGGCGATGTCATCGCGGTCTTGGGTGCGTCCGGGTCGGGCAAGAGCACGCTTCTGCGCTGTCTCAATCTACTGGAGACGCCGAACGAAGGCCGCATCGTCGTGCATGGTGAGGAGTTGGCCCTGTGTCAGCGTCCCGGCGGTTACCGGAAGCCCAAGGATTGCCGCCAAGTGGACCGCGCACGCGCGCGTCTCTCCATGGTCTTCCAGCAATTCAATCTCTGGAGCCACATGACGGTTATGCAGAATGTCATGGAGGCGCCGGTGCATGTTCTACGCCTTTCCAAGGACGAGGCGCGGGCGCGGGCCAGACGCTACCTGCAGAAGGTCGGCCTAGGCGACAAGTTCGATGCCTATCCAGCGGAACTATCGGGCGGCCAGCAGCAGCGCGCGGCGATCGCGCGGGCGTTGGCGATGGAGCCGGAGGCCTTGCTGTTCGACGAGCCGACCTCGGCTCTGGATCCCGAACTGGTGGGCGAGGTCATGCGGGTGCTGCGCGCGCTGGCTGAAGAGGGGCGCACCATGATCGTCGTCACCCACGAGATGGGTTTCGCGCGCGAGGTCTCGAACCGGGTAATCTTCCTGCATCAAGGCGTTATCGAGGAGGACGGACCGCCGGATGAGGTCTTCACTCAGGCCAAGTCCGAGCGCTTCCGTCAGTTCATGGCCAGCCGCCTGGTCTAGGTGGCGACCAGCACCAGCAAGAAAGAGGAGAGCTTCATGTCCTTTCTGAAAACCGCGGCGGCCGCCGCCCTGACGGTGGCGATCGCCGCCGCCGCCCAGGCCGAAGACATGCGCAAGGTCCGCATCGGTACCGAGGGTGCCTATCCCCCGTTCAACTACATCGATGCCAATGGCGAACTGGTCGGTTTTGACGTAGAGATAGCTAAGGCGCTGTGCAAGGCGGCTAACTACGACTGTACCTTCGTGGTGCAGGATTGGGACGGCATCATTCCCGGTTTGCTTGCCGACAAGTACGACGCCATCATCGCGTCAATGTCGATCACGCCGAAGCGGAAGGAAGTCGTTGACTTCACCGACAAGTACTACAATACGCCGGCCCGTTTCGCGGTGCAGAGGGGTGACGATTTCGACCTCACCGAGGGCAGCGGCCTCGACGGCCTGCGCGTCGGCGTGCAGGGCGCCACCATCCACGAAGACTTCGTGCGCGCCACCTGGCCGAAGGCCGAGGTGGTGACCTACGGCACCCAGGAAGAAGCCAATGCCGACCTGGTGAGCGGCCGCGTCGATTTGGTCATGGCCGATTCGGTGGTGCTCCAGGAGGGCTTCCTCAAGGTGGATGGCGGCGACTGCTGTGAATTTTTCGGCCTGTCCTACAGTGACCCGACCTATCACGGCGAAGGCGCCGGCATTGCCATCCGCAAGGACGAGCCGGAACTGGTCGAGGGCTTCAATGCAGCCATCGTCGAGATCCGCAACGACGGCACCTACAAAAGCATTAACGACAAGTACTTCGAGTTCGACGCTTACGGCGCCGAGTAAGGACGTGCAAGCCGGGGCGTTTTTCGGGACCGCCCCGGCTCTGCCCGTGGAAAGCGGCGCGTGGAGTACACAAGAGAGCTCTTCCAGGGCTATCAATGGGTGTTCTGGGCGGGGGCGGAGATCACGCTGCTGGTCGGCTTGGCGTCCTTGCCGATCGCCCTAGTGTTGGGACTGCTCGGAGCCTGGAGCAAACTCTGTAGCATCGGACCGCTGCGCGGTCTGGCTGTCGTTTACACCACCGTCGTGCGCGGCGTTCCGGAACTGGTACTGATCCTGCTATTCTACTACGGCCTGACGATCCTTCTGCAGGACCTGATCGCCTTTCTCGCCGGATCCTCGGAACCGGTTGATTTGCCCAGATTCCTGACCGGAACCATGACCCTCGGCTTGATCTACGGTGCCTTCGCCACCGAGGTTTTCCGCGGCGCCTACCTGGCGGTCAGCCGCGGCCAGATCGAGGCGGCAAGCGCCTTTGGCATGAGCCCCTTCCTGGCCTTCCGGCGGGTGATCCTGCCGCAGATGTGGCGCTTCGCCCTGCCGGGGCTCGGCAACCTTTGGCTCGTGTTGATCAAGGCAACGGCGCTGGTCTCGGTGATCCAGCTGCCGGACCTGATGTACCAGACCAACGTCGGCCGCATGGCCACGCGCGCGCCCTTCACATTCTACTTCACGGCTTCGTTAATCTATCTGCTGATCACCGCCGTTTCGCTGATCGCCATCCGCTACGCCGAGCAATGGGCCTCGCGCGGTGTGGTCCGGAAGATCTGAGAAAGGCGCGCGATGGACTGGCTTTGGGAACTGATCGGTCAACAGGCCCAGGCCGGTTGCATGGCGGTGCAGGGCGGTTTTGTCGGCCTCATGGGCGAAGGCGATGCCATCGCCGGCAACTTCTGCCGGCTGATGGCCGGTGCCTGGCTGACCGTCAAGCTGACCCTGATCTCGTTGGTCATCGGCTTTGCCCTGGCAGTCCCGGTCGCTTTGGCGCGCCTGTCGCGCAACCCGCTGCTGAACTGGCCGGCGGTGGCCTACACCTTCTACTTCCGCGGCACTCCGCTGCTGGTGCAGTTGTTCCTGCTCTATTACGGCAGCGGCCAGTTCTCGCCGGAGCTGCGGGAGCTGGGTCTCTGGCGCGGGATGTTCCGCGAGGCCTACTTCTGCGCGCTGCTAACCCTGACCCTGAATACTGCGGCCTACACGGCCGAGATCCTGCGCGGTGCCATGCTGGGTGTGCCGGCGGGCGAGGTGGAGGCTGCCAGAGCCTATGGCATGTCCGGAGTGAAGCTCTATCGGCGAATCGTCTTCCCCAAGGCCATGCGGATCGCCCTGCCTGCTTACTCCAACGAGACCGTCTTCCTCTTCCAATCCACCTCGCTGGTCTCGTTGGTGACCCTGCTGGACCTGATGGGGGTGGCGCGCGACGTCATCTCCAGCACCTTCCGGACCTTCGAGACCCTGATCTTCGCCGGTCTGGTCTACCTGGCAATTTCCTTCCTCATTTTCTCAATCTTCAAGCGGGTCGAGCAGCACCTGATGCGCCATCTGAAAGGTGCCGGCGGCGGCGAGGGCCAGTCGGCAGCCGGCGGCACAAAGGCTTAGAAGTAGCGCCTAACCCTGCATTTCGGTCAGGAAGTTCCGAAGCGACCGTTCGGCATCCTCAACGGCAGCCGTCTGGCTCTTCCGCTGGCTGCGGAGCTGCTCCAGCCGGTCTTCCTGCTCGGAGAGCTGGCGCAGGTAGCGCCGGCCCAGATCGCTATCGCCGGGCACGGCGGCTAGGTTGTCCCGCAGGCGGTCCTGATCGACGACGATCTCGCGTTCCTCATTTTCTAGGCGCTTGAGCCTACGCCTGGCCACCGCCAAGTCAGTTTTCTTCACGCTCAGGGCCGCGAGTTGCTTCTTCATGCTCTCCGGCACGAACTGAGCGTCGATCAAATAGGCGAGGCGCCGCTCGTCGGCATCCGCCAGCAAGAAGCGCTGATCGAGCGGGCGTTCGAAGGCCACCGCGACCTCGCGGCTTTCGCCGACCTTCAGGGGCACGCTCAGACGATAGCCGGTGCTGGTCTCCTCGGCTGTCTTGGGGCCGGTCAGGGTCCAGCCGGGGCGCAGCGGCAGTTGCAGCAGCACCACACGGTCGGCGTCGGGTGCGCCCTTGATGGCATAGACCTGCTCGGCCAAGTCCCGCTCGTGCTGGATCAGCACACCGTCTTTCAGGCTGACGCCGGTGACGGTCTGCTGCTGGCGGTCGCGTAGGTTGACCGTGACCTTGGCGTCGAGGGCGAAGCTCACCAAGCGGCTTTCGTCCGGCGGTACGAGGGCTAACTGTGCATCACCGAGATAGGAGACTCGACCTTCCGCACCGCGCTCGTAAAGCGTGGCGATGCCCGGCGGTAGACTGATGCCGCTGTCGTTGGTGAGGCGCAGGCTGGCCAGGGGATGGTGGCCGGAGACGCCCGGCCGATAGAAGGACAGCCGCTCGACGGGAAGCCGCCGGTCGAGGAAGGGCACAAGCAGGGAATGCCCGTCCTCCACCGTCACCGCCTCTGGGAAGCGGTAGATAGCCTGGCTCACGCTTTCCTGTGCGCGGGCCTGCAGGATCTCCGCTTCGGCCGGGGTTTCGGCGAGGGCGGCTTGTGGGGATGGACCGTACATAGTCAGCATATCGTCGCTTCCGCCTCGGTCGGCTTGAACCTGAGGCTCCTCGGCGAATCCGACCCGGTCGAGCGGCGGCAGGATGCGGTCTACCACCTGCACAGGGATTTCCGGGCGATCGAGGTAGTAGCTTCGGTAGAGCGCTTGGCGGAAGGCCACCGGGTTGCCGGAAACTAGGCTCAGTTCAACCCGATCCCAGTGCTCGCCGCTCTGGTTCTCCAACACCGCCCAGCCCTGAAGGCCGGCGCTGCCGCTGGCCTCAGGCAGGGTCAGGCGATAGCTGGTCTTCCACAAGGGGACCTCGGCCACATAGGCGACACGCAGCTGGCGCTTGCCTTCACCCGGCGCGCTCAAGGTCAGAACCCGCCGGCCGCGCTCGCCGTACTTGGCCATGGCGACCAGGGCGCGCTGCACGTTCTCTTGCAGGCCAGGGTCGGCGAAGGCGATCTCGCGGGACTGCTCCAGCACGAACTGGCTGAGGCCCGAATTGCCCATGAGGGTGACCCGCGTGGCGGTCGATACAAGTCCAGCCTCGTCCTCTCTCTGCTCCTCGACGACCGAGAGAATGCGGCCAGCGGTCTCCTGCGGACCGGAGACCGTGATTTCGGCGCCGGCCAGCGAACGCAGCAGAGTCGCGGGCGAGGCCAGGGCCGCCCGGTCGAAGGGCAGGCTCTTGAAAACCTCAGCCAGAGGTTGGCGGCCGGCTAGAGAGACTGCACCGATTCTGCCGGTATCGTCATAGACCACCAGCGACTTCAGCACATCGTCGACCTGATCGAGCGGCACGCTGAGGGCGATCTCGGCGTCGCCTTCGACCTGGGTTTCGTATTCGAAGTAGCCAAGCCCTCCGGTCGAGAGGGCGACACGCGTCAGGGTTGGATCCTCTGCGGCGGCCTTGGTGAGCTGGAACGTCATCGCGGAGTCTCGTCCTCCCCAGTCTTTGATCTCTACGGTTTCGCGCAGGTCCGTTATAGACGGAAAGAGGGCCGTTCGGCTGCAACTGCTTGACGATGGCTCGAAGGCGATTGCAGGGCAGGCTTGTTCAGATCGGGTGCGGCGGCGGGGCCGGAGCAGCTCCCTGCCATGCAGGAGCAAGGCACGATGACGTTTGGAAAGTCCGGGCAGCGGCCAGGTGAGGGCGCGTGGCTGGCGCTGATGCCGGCCCTCTTCGTGCTGTTGTGGTCCACCGGCTTCATCGGCGCCAAGTACGGCGTGCCATACGCCTCGCCGCTGCTGTTTCTGACCGTTCGCTTCGGTTTGACGGCCCTGCTGCTGTCCGTCTGGGCGCTGCTCACGGCGACGCGCTGGCCCAAAGGTTGGCAGATGTACCGCGATCTGGCGGTGACCGGGATCTTGCTCCACAGCATCTACCTGGGTGGAGTCTTCGTCGCGATCTCTCAAGGCATGCCGTCGGGCATGGCGGCTCTGGTGGTGAGTTTGCAGCCGCTGTTGGTCGCCGCCCTGGCCGGGATGCTGCTGGGCGAGCGGGTGAGCCGCCTGCAGTGGGTGGGGCTGGTCCTGGGACTGGGCGGAGTCGCCCTGATGGTCCTGCGCGATGCCAGCCTGGCGCTGGACGGTCTGTCGCTGGACAGTCTGGCGCCGGTGGCGCTCTGCCTGCTGTCTTTGGTCGCAATCACTCTGGCCGTGCTCTATCAGAAGGCGCATTTGGGGGCGATGCCCCAGGTCGGCGGCAATGTCCTGCAGTTTCTATTCGCCACGCTTGTCAGCGGGATCGGCGTCCTGCTCTTCGAGCCAGTTCCACGAATCGAATGGACCTGGTCCTTCCTTTTTGCGCTCGCCTGGCTCGTCCTGGTGCTGTCGATCGGTGCCATCGGGTTCTTTCTGGCAATGGTACGCCGAGGGGCGGCATCCAAGGTCTCCAGCCTCTTCTTTCTGGTGCCGCCTTGCACGGCTCTGTTGGCTTGGCCCCTTTTCGGCGAGACTCTGGACGGTCTGCAGTTGGCAGGTATGGCCCTGGCGGTCTTCGGCGTCTACCTCGCCAATCGCAGATCTTAAGTGTCCGCAGTTGCTGCCAGCCCTCACCCCGGCCGTCCATAAAGGAGGCTCCCGTTGGCGTCCGCGGATGCCTTCGCGATCAAGAGCGGCCTCGATCAGACGCGCATTTGCGTGCGAAGACTTCCTAAAGTCACGATTGTCCGCTAGACCATCGGCAAGCATTCACGTTTCACGTTGGAAGGACGTATTGACGATGAAGACCACGCGACGATCTTTGCTTATGTCGGCCGGGGCCGGTCTCGCCCTAGCGGCTGGCGCCGGCCCGGCCGCTGCGCTGACCGACGAGGAAGAGTTGGTAGACCGCGCCCGCATCACCGCGCTTTCGATGCTGTCGTCCAACGACTTCCAGAACCTGCAGGACTTCATGAAGAAGGCCGCCGGTGTCTTGATCTTTCCCTCGGTTCTGAAGGGTGGCTTCATCATCGGCGCCGAGGGCGGCCGCGGTCTCCTCTGCGCACGCCATGGCGGGGACTGGAGCTATCCGGCCTTCTATCACCTGGCAGGTGCGTCGATCGGTTTTCAGATCGGCGGCCAGATTTCGCAGGTCATGATGGTGATCATGAACGAGGCTGCCCTCGGCCGGATTCTAGCGAACAACATTGAGCTGGGGGCTGGTGCTTCGATCGCGGTAGGGCCCCTCGGCAAGGAGATCGGGGCCGGCAGCAGCGGCGAGTTCGAGGCCGATATCTATACCTTCGCGGCGACTCAGGGCTTCTACGCCGGCATGAATTTCGAGGGGGCGTCGATCAGCGAAGACGAGGACCGCAACACCTACTACTATGGCAAGCGCCTGTCGGCGGCCGATATTGTGCTGCATCACGCCGGCGCCAACAGCCAAGCCGAGCCCTTGCGCCAAGCGCTCCGTACCTAAGTCTTGCTTCAGTTGCACCCATCGCTGCCTTTGCTCGCTTTCGTAGCTCTGGCGCGGCGATGGGCTGGAACGGCGCCCGATACCTCGGGCGGGGCGAAGATCGCCCCGGCGAGCGAGACGGAGTCTGCTCACAACTGCTGAAAGGCAAAGAAGATCGCTATGTCATATGCTATTCAAATCCCGCGATCCGGCGGCCCTGAAGTTCTGGTCAAGGTAGATCAGTCTGTGCTGCGGCCATACGCGGGACAAATCCTGATCCGTAACCACGCCGGTGCGGTGAACTTCATCGATACGATCATCCGTCGAGGTGAAATGCCCGAAGGCATGATGCCCGACTTGCCACATATCCCGGGTGTCGAAGGTGCAGGCGTTGTCGAAGCGCTCGGTGAAGGCATCAAGGGCTTTGCCGTGGGAGACCGGGTGGCTTGGATGGGGCCGATAGGAGCGGGCGGTTACGGCACGCACTCGATGATAGGTGAGTCTTATGTGACTCAGATTTCAGATAGCGTGGATTTTGACCGGGCCGCGTCCATCCCGGTCAATGCCATGACAGCCTACCACATGCTCGTCAATCTAGGCGGCGCAGCGGCTGGCAAATCCGTTCTGGTGCATGCGGCAGCAGGCGGTGTCGGCACGATGATCCAGCACATTGCCAAGCATCTCGGGATGATTGTGATTGCCTCAGTCAGCACCAACAAAACAGAATATGCCGCGGCACAAGGCGCAGATGAGGTGATTGACTATCGCAAAGAAGACGTGACCGCACGGGCGATGGAAATCACCCATGGACGCGGCGTCGATCTGACACTCAATCCGATTTCGGGGGAAACTCTGAAGTCTGACCTGGAGGCACTTGCGCCGCTTGGCACTGTGGTGATCTATGGCTTTCTCGCCGGTCCGCCTGCGGGCAACTTTGCCGAAGACCTTGCCAAGCATTTCCAGAAATCTGTCGCGGTGCGGGTGAGTGACATCTACACCTACTTTGGCAATCGACCTAGGGCCTTCAGCGCCGATCTAGCCCGTGTATTTGATCTGCTTGGCCAAGGCGTTCTCCGCCCGCAGATCACGACACTACCGATCAGCGAGGCCGCCGAGGCGCATCGCCGTCTTGAAGCGGGCGAGACCACGGGCAAGCTTGTCCTGAGCATCGCGTGAGACCACGCACAGCAGCAAAACCTCAATCGTCGCTGGTGGCAATCAAGGTCTTGGTTTAGCGTTGGTCAAAGACTTGGCGCAATGTCTCGGGTCACAGATATCGCCTATTTCGCAGTCCTTTCTTCCAGCCTTCCTGTAGTTCTTCGTAGATGTTGCCCTCGTCCAGTCAGTATCCCCGACCAGAGCTACCATGCGGCCCAAAGGCTGTGTCCGCATCCCAGGCCTTGGCCTTGATGAAGTTATGCATGATGAGGCCAGCACGGTAATGCTGAAGCCCAGACCGAAAGGATGGAGAAGTCTACGTCATCTACATCCTTTGTAGCTCGGTGAAGAGGACAGGTACTTTCTCGGCGCTGCAGTAGGAATCCGGGCGGGATGTTCCACGCCCGGATGCTAACGCCTAGGCTTGCAGGTCGAAGCGGTCTGCGTTCATGACCTTGGCCCAGGCTGCCACGAAGTCCTTAACGAACTTCTCGGCATTGTCGTCCTGGGCATAAACCTCGGCATAAGAGCGTAGGAGCGCGTTCGAGCCGAACACAAGGTCGGTGCGCGTGGCTGTCCACTTGAGCGCGTCTGTCTTACGGTCGCGGATTTCGTAAAGGCCGTCGGCAGCAGGCTTCCATCTGTTGCTCATATCGGTCAGGTTGACGAAGAAGTCCTGCGTCAAGGCGCCGATCCGGTCGGTGAAGACACCATGCAACCTGCCGCCATGGTTGGCACCCAAGACCCGCAGGCCGCCTACGAGGACTGTCATCTCCGCCGCAGTCAGGCCCATTAGTTGGGTACGGTCGAGCAGCAGTTCTTCCGGGCTGACTGCATAGTCTTCTTTCAGCCAGTTGCGGAAGCCGTCGTGCAGCGGCTCGAGCACGCTGAAGGAGTCTGCGTCGGTCATCCCGGCCTCCGCATCGCCGCGGCCGGGCGAGAAGGGCACCTCTATGCCGAAACCTGCATCCTGGGCCGACTGCTCGACGCCGAGATTGCCGGCCAGAACGATGGTATCGGCCAAGCTGGCGCCGGCTTCGCCGGCCAGTGGCTCCAGCACCGACAGTACCTTGGCCAGACGCTCGGGCTCATTGCCTGTCCATTCCTTCTGGGGGGCTAGACGGATGCGGGCGCCGTTGGCACCGCCGCGCAGGTCGGATCTGCGGAAGGTGCGTGCGCTGTCCCAGGCGGTCGCCACCATCTCGGCGCGCGTCAGTCCGGAGGCTGCTATCTTCGCCTTCAACGCGGCCACGTCGTAGTCTCTGTTGCCTGCCGGAATCGGGTCCTGCCAGATCAGGTCTTCGACCGGGACGTCGGGCCCGATGTAGCGCGTCTTGGGGCCCATGTCGCGGTGGGTAAGCTTAAACCAGGCCCGGGCAAAGGTTTCGGAGAAGTAGGCCGGATCCTTGTAGAAGCACTCTGAGATGGCCCGGTAGGCCGGGTCCTTGATCATCGCCATGTCGGCATCGGTCATGATAGGATTGCGGCGGATCGATGGGTCCTCCACGTCGACCGGCTTATCTTCCTCGCGGATGTCCACTGGCTCCCACTGCCAGGCCCCGGCGGGCGATTTTGTCAGCGTCCAGTCGTAGGTGAAGAGGAGATAGAAGTAACCGTTGTCCCACTTGGTCGGATGTGTGGTCCAGGCACCTTCGATGCCGCTGGTGACGGTATCGCGGCCCTTGCCCCTGCCGTTGGGATTGGACCAACCGAGACCTTGCGCCTCTAGATCGGTTGCTTCCGGGTCCGGGCCCAACTTACCGGCGTCTCCGTTGCCGTGCGCCTTGCCCACGGTGTGACCGCCGGCGGTCAATGCGACCGTCTCTTCGTCGTTCATCGCCATGCGGGCGAAAGTTTCGCGGATCTGTCCGGCCGTCTTCAGCGGATCCGGCTGCCCGTTCACGCCCTCGGGGTTCACGTAGATCAGGCCCATCTGCACCGCGGCGAGCGGGTTCTGCATGGTCTTGGGATTGTCAAGGTCGCCGTAGCGGCTGTCGCTCGGGGCCAGCCATTCCTTCTCCGCACCCCAGTAGGTGTCTTTTTCCGGGTGCCAGATATCTTCGCGGCCGAAGGCAAAGCCATAGGTCTTGAGGCCCATAGATTCGTAAGCAACGGTGCCAGCCAGGATCATCAGATCGGCCCAGGATATCTTATTGCCGTACTTTTTCTTGATCGGCCAGAGCAAACGGCGGGCCTTGTCGAGGCTGACGTTGTCGGGCCAGGAATTCAGCGGTGCAAAGCGCTGATTACCGGTTCCGCCGCCGCCGCGGCCGTCGGCAATGCGATAGGTGCCGGCCGAATGCCAAGCCATGCGGATCATCAGGCCGCCATAGTGGCCCCAGTCCGCCGGCCACCAGTCTTGACTGTCGGTCATCAGCGCGTGCAGATCCTGCTTGATCCCATCGAAGTCGAGCGTTTTCACCGCGTCGTGATAGTTGAAGTTCTTGTCCAGAGGGTCGGTCTTGCTGTCGTGCTGATGCAGGATGTCGAGGTTCAAGGCGTTGGGCCACCAAGCGGTAACACTCTCGCCTGTTGAACTCATTGCGCCGTGCATTACCGGGCATCTGCCCATACTGTTTTCGTTCATGTCTTCCTCGGTTGCTTCCTGCGTTCGTCGTGGCCCGAGGGACGGCCACTTCGCGCCGCGGTTGCCTCTACGGTGCCGTCCCTCGCATGAAAATTAGGGATGTAGCGTGGTAAGGAAAGGTGTATTTCGTTATCTCTCCGAGAATATTTTCTGACGATTGGGTTATCCATGAAGCACTTCGCGCTATTGCGAGGCGTTCGCAAAGCTAACTCGATGGAGCCGCTCAAATCTAAAGCCTTATCTTAAGCAAAGCTCTCGCCGGGGGACAAGCAGTTGCATCTCGCCAAGGCCTGGCCGCATCGCGCACCCTTCCCCCTTTCACCGCCGTCGCTATCCTGCTGTCAATCGGGTGAAGCTTGGCAAGGCATGACTGCCATAGCCACTACATCGATTAGTTTTACGCCAGTTTTGGGAGCAAAGGGTGAAGTATGTCATGTGTTGTTTGGGTCGAAGCGGTGCGCAAGGGTTCTTTAAGGTTGCCTCCGTCGACCCAGGATCCCGGCCACGCACGCCGAGGTTCGCGGCCAACTGGCGGCCTAGTGGCGGCGCAGTCAAGGACCCTCTGACCCATGCTAAACCCTCTGACTGGCGCCAGCCCGGTCATCCAGATCCACGTCTATGCCGCCTCTCTGGCCTTCCTTTTGGGCCTGGCGCAAATCGCCTTGCCGAAGGGGACCGGGCTGCACCGCGCGCTTGGCTGGGTCTGGATTGTGCTGATGACAGCCGTTGCCTTTAGCTCCTTCTGGATTCACGAGATCCGCCTTTGGGGGCCTTGGAGTGTCATCCATCTCCTTTCGGTAGCGACGCTCGTTGCTCTGGCGGCGGCAGTATGGCACGCGCGACGCCACCGGATCCAGGCCCATCGTCTTGCCATGCTGCTGTTGTTCTTCGGTGCCTTGGTTATCGCCGGCATCTTCACACTCTTCCCGGGGCGCATCCTGCATCGCGTTCTGTTCTAGCTCTTGTGTTTCTGCCTCCATTGCCTTGCGACTCATGGCTTGGGGCCGACGCCCTTGCCGAGGGCCGGAGGACTATGCTGAGATTGCGACTTTGCGCGCGCTGGATTAGGAGATCTGTGGACATGGGGCGGCTGGCTTACGTGAACGGGCGCTTTGTGCCGCATCGCAAGGGGCAGGTGCATATTGAGGACCGCGGGTACCAGTTCGCCGATGGCGTCTATGAGGTCGTGCCGGTCGCCGACGGTCACCCGGTTGACGAAAATCTGCATCTCGATCGTCTGGAGTACTCGTTGAGCGCGCTCAGGATTGCGATGCCCATGCGTCGCGAGGTCTTGAAGCTGGTGTCGCACGAGGTCATTCGCAGAAACAAACTGACCAACGGCCTGCTCTACATGCAGGTCACTCGCGGCGTGGCACATAGGGACCACAAGTTCCCCAAGCATGCCAAGCCCGCCTTGGTGATGACCGCAAAGCAGACCAAGCCGCCCGGTGCGGCTGAACTGAATGCCGGTCTTGGCGTCGTAACGCGGCCGGACATTCGCTGGAAGCGGCCGGACATCAAGTCGATCTCGCTGTTACCGAATTGCCTGGCCAAGCAGGAGGCTGTCGAGGCAGGGGCTGGGGAGGCTTGGTTGGTAGACGAGGCCGGCCGGGTCACCGAAGGCAGTTCAACCAACGCCTGGATTGTCACCAAGGACAAGCGTGTCATTACCCGCGAGGCGGAGCGCCGGATCTTGAACGGTATCACCCGCCGGGTGCTGCTCAATATCATGCAGGCGGAGGGCTACTCCTTCGAGGAACGCCCCTTCACACTGGAGGAGGCAGAGTCGGCAAGCGAGGCCTTCCTGACCTCTTCGTCGAACTTCGTGATGCCGGTGACCAAGATCGATCGGAGGATGGTTGGGAACGGCGAACCCGGTCCGCTGACACAAGCCTTGCGCAAGGCTTACATCGCCAGCTTTGCGCCTGACGGTAGCATTCAATGATACCCAAAGGGCTGCTGTTCGACTGGGACAACACTTTGGTCGACAGCTGGGGCGTCATTCATGCCGCGCTGGAAGAAACCTTTGTCGCTATGGGCGAAAAACCCTGGAGCCTGGAGGAGTGCCGGGAACGGATCCGAGCCTCGGCGCGCGATGCCTTTCCCAAGTTGTTCGGTGACCGGGCGGAAGAGGCGTCGGAAATCTTCTATTCTTCCTTCCGTCACAATCACATCGCGGCGCTGCGACCGCTTGAAGGGGCAAAAGCGCTGTTGGACACTCTTAAGTCATTGAATTTGAAGATGGGAATTGTCTCGAACAAGCTCGGAGATTTATTGCGCGACGAGGTTGTTGCCTTGCGATGGCGGCCCTATTTCACGGCTGTCATCGGCGCACAGGATACCGCCGCTGACAAGCCCGCGTCGAACGCTCCCGCGGCGGCCTTAGCAGAAATGGGGTTGGCGGCAAGCCAGGAGATCTGGTTTGTCGGCGATACCGACATCGATATGCTCTGTGCAGTCAGGGTGGGTTGCCGTCCGGTGCTGGTCCGTGACGAGGCGCCGCGCAAGGAAGAGTTTGCCGACTGCCGTCCGCACATCCATGTAGAGTCCTGCGAAGCCCTGAGGGGCCTGATTCGCAAAATGGATGCTCAATCCCCCTAACCTTGGCCCCGTAACCCTGGAACCTTGCCGCGTTCTCAGGACCATAAAGAAAGCACTATCCGATATGGCAACTGAAAAGCAACAAAACGTCCAAGACGTGTTTCTGAACCACATCCGGAAGAATCGTGTGCCGGTCACGATCTTCCTGATGAACGGTGTGAAGCTGCAAGGCGTGGTGACTTGGTTCGACAGCTTCTCCGTCCTGCTGCGCCGCGATGCGCATTCGCAGCTGGTCTATAAGCACGCCATATCGACTGTGATGCCGGCGACCCCGGTTCAGCTCTTCGAGCCCGTCCGTGAGGAGGAGCCGGCTGAGGCCTAGGCCCGATAGGCGTCATACTGCAGGGCAGCGATGCAGTAATCCTGGCCGAGTACAGCATTGCAAAGTTATTCAGACGATCGCAAGCGGCCGGATCTGCGGTCGTCGATCTGCTGGACCGTGGACGGGGTGCAGGTCAAAGAGAGACAATGACAACGTCCTTGGGGACCACCATGCTCCCGGCCATCCGGGCCGCCGTGATCTGCCCCCTTGTTTCGAGGGTTGAAGATTCCCGCCATTCCCGGCGCGGCCAGGAGGCACGTTCCGAGGAAGCCTTGGGTCTTGCCCAGGCCATCGGGCTGGAGGTCGCGGTCACGGCGGCACCGCAAGTGCAGCGACCCAATCCTGCAACCTTGATCGGGCGCGGTCAGGTCGAAACCATCGCCGAAGATCTGGAAGAACAGAAGATTGCTCTGGCCGTAGTGGACAGCGCCCTTACGCCGACTCAACAGCGCAACCTCGAGCGCGATTGGCACTGCAAGGTGATCGATAGGACCGGCCTCATTCTGGAGATCTTCGGTGCGCGCGCCCAGACCCGGGAAGGCCAGCTACAGGTGGAACGCGCGGCGCTCTCCTATCAGTGCTCCCGCCTGGTGCGCTCTTGGACTCACTTGGAACGGCAGCGCGGCGGCTTCGGCTTTCTGGGCGGGCCGGGCGAGAGCCAACTGGAAATCGATCGGCGTCTGATTGCCGAACGCATTGAGCGGATCGATCGCGATCTTGCCAAGGTGGGCCGTATGCGTGCCGAGCAGCGAAAGGCTAGGGCGCTACCGGTGGCAGCCCTGGTAGGCTACACCAATGCCGGCAAGTCAACGCTCTTCAATCGACTGACCAAGGCCAACGTCAGGGCGCAAGATCTGCTCTTTGCCACCTTGGATCCTACCATGCGGCGCGTGGAACTGCCGGGCGGGCGCGGCATCGTGCTGTCCGACACGGTCGGTTTCATCTCCGATCTGCCGACGCAGTTGGTGGCCGCCTTCCGTGCGACCCTGGAAGAGGTCGTGGAAGCCGACATCATCCTTCATGTCCGCGACATCGGGCATCCCGACACTGCGCTGCAATGCGAGGACGTCGAGCGGGTCCTGGTTGAGCTCGGCTGCGGGGGCGGCGAGGGGCCGAAGCCTATCGAAGTTTGGAACAAGATAGACAGTCTTTCCGCGGAGGACCGGCAGGCGCTGGAAGCCCGGCGGGAACGGGCAGGGGCCGTGACGCTCTCGGCCCTGACCGGCGAGAGTGTGGATAGCCTACTGGAGCACCTCGACCGATACCTTGGAGAGAAGGACAGGCTTCTACTGGTGGAGTTACCTGCCAGCGAGGGGCGGCTGCACGCCTGGTTGCACGAAGAAGGCAAGGTCCTGGCGGAGCGGAGCGACGAGCAGGGGCATCTTTGGCTCGACGTGCGCGTCTCCCCCGCCGCCGAAGGGCGCCTCCGCGCCTTGGCCGCAGAGCGAGACCACGCAGTAAGGGTGCGCCACGTCAAAGCCCACTGATAGACTTTTGGAACTACGCCAAGGCGGGGTGTTGCGGCGTGGTTGTGTTTTAATTGAAGCGGTTTACCTGGACCCGGAAGAGCCGCAGTCGGATGGCCGAGATTGCCCGCAAGACGAAGCGCTATGCGTCGGATTTGACCGACAAAGGATGGGAGCGGATTGAACCGCCAATGCCAGATGTATCTCGCAGGGGTCGCCTGCGCCGGCCGGATTTTTGAGGGAGTACCGATGCCTTGCGCCGTCCGGTACGCATAAGAGGCGCCTAGCAGGAAGCAGCCGGCAGCTTCTACCGCTACACTGCGGGCCGTGGCCAAGGGGGGTATTGGCGGTTTGCTTGCCCGATGCGCCGTTTCCGTTCCATAAGGATCCACGATCCCTGCTCGATGTGCGACTGCGAGCAGGTCTTGCGCTCAGCCAGCACCAGTGCCGGTGCGATCGGCAGCCAGAGCATCAAAGCCCCGCATGCTAAGGTCGGTGACTAGAGGAGGATGCCAAGAAGGAAGCTTGTCGGCTGCAAATGTTACATGATAGTCGATAGCGATGGGCGTCTGCTTACGTTCGACCTGACACCGGCTGGTCTGTCGGACAACGCCGGTGGCCAGACGATGCTTGAAGGAATCTGCCAGCGATGGCCCTGGGTCAAGCACATCTTCGCCGGTAGCGCCTGTGACCGTGCCACGCTCATGGGCAAGGCGGCCTTTCTCGACGTCTCACCCTGGAAGCCGTTAAAAGCTCCGATACTGCGGACCGAAATTTAGTGACGTCTTTAATGTTCTAGATCGTCACGGGTTCGTCGTTTACAATCTTGTCCGCTTTGCGCAGTGCCGTGGACCGGGCCCTCGCAGAAGGACGGACCCTGCGGCAGTTCCGGGAGGAACTGGAGCTCAAGCTCAAGGCCGCAGGATGGTGGGGGCGCAAGATCGTGACCGATCCCCGCACCGGCCGCCGCCGGCAGGTGCCCAAAGGCGTCACCCCGGGCTTCGACAATAATCCGGGTGCCATCTTCCTCGCCGGCCAGAGCCGCTACGAGGCCATCGCCGGCGATCTCTCCCCCGAAGCCCAAGGCATCGAACTCGGCCTGATCCACGGCATCAGAACCGGCAAAGAACATCTGGCCGTCCTCGACCTCGACGCCGAACGCCCCATCCCCGGCGGCCGCGCCGCGCCCGTCGCCTGGGATACCAAAGGTAAACGGGGCGGAACCGACGGAAGCAATGCCGTGAGAGCGGCCGCCGCCGATCCGGCCCGCCGGATCTCGGTCGTCCACAACCACCCCGAAGCCAAGAGTCTCTCGTCCGGAGACCTCTCGCACCTGGACAACGAACCCGGCCTCGCGCGGATTATCGCCGTCGACCATGACGGCTCCCTCTATCGCGCCAGCGATCCCATCCCCGGGCTCGACCACTTCGCAGACCGCCTCTGGCAACTGGCTTGGGTGCGGCTTGTCGACAAAGCGGCCGGGAGCGGCATGAATTCCTCAGCCATGCGCAACCTGGCAAACCACGCTGCCAACATCACCCTGGACCGTGCCGGCTACATGAGCTACGCTTACACTCTCGCCGGAGGAAGCCTCGTCAACCTGCAGCGCTTCGGCGAAGACCGTATGCAACGTCTGATCGCAGGGCTCGTCCAATGGCTTGGCTCCGGATAGCATCTGATCCGCTCGATAACCGGATCTTTCCCGGCATGTTCACGGAGCTCGCAAACCCTCTGCACGATGCAATCGGTATGATGCGCGGAGTCCTTGCCACAGGCACGGGATGGCCACCCGAATTCGCTTCGCGGACACCCTGCGGATGATGAGCCGCTTGCTGTGCCAGAAACTCCGGTTCCCGGGCGGAGACCATCTGCCCTCCGAGGCCGAAATCGTCCGCTTGCGCGTCTCCACGGTCCTGGCCGTCGATCACGTCATGAGCTGGGTCGACCGCCACGGCATCGACAAGCTCGACACGCCCAAGGAAGACAGCGCCGCCCGCCAAGGTTGGCCGGACGAAACCGGCGGAGGCTGGACGCCCCCCTGTGACATCCTCGGCATCGATCGGCCCGACTATTGGGGAAAGCCCACCAAGACCGACTGACCCGGCCCCTTGCAAGGCCGATGCAACGGCAGCGGATTTACCCAGGAATCCGGCCCCTGAATCTTGGTGAAAATATCCCGCTTGTCCACCCCGATCCGGCAGATCGTAGCCGGGCACGGGCTATTTCTCTGTCGCACCGCCCAATCCGGCCGCGCCCAAGACCCCACACCCAGACCGCCCGCAAACCCTCTATTTCCCTAGAGAAACCCCCGCCCGGTCCACATAGGTCCGCGTAGGTCCACTTGGGCCATCAATTCTGTCGTCCTACAGCTGGGGACCGCGATCGAAGGCTCTATGCCCAGGCGCCCCTTGAGCATTGGAGAATCACGAAACTTATCCTGCCGGATTGCGCTGTAAAGGTCTTGTCGCTCCCTAGATGCTTGACGGTCCGATCGACGCTTGGCCTTCCGCCCCTTTGTTGAGCACCGCTTGCTTTACGCTCTTAATTCCCACAACATCGTCATTTCCGGTAATCTTGTCAGTCGCAAAGGCAAAGAGGTCAGAGCGCGCGCCTGCATCTCTCTGTGCTTCTTGCCGTTCTACGCGCCCGATCTCAGCCTCCTTGAGCAGATCTTCGCAAAGCCGAACACTTAATCCAGAGTTGCCGCGGAACGAACTCTTGAAGCTACCTCGGCTGAAATCGATTAACTCCCGAACCCCTTCTCAGCCTTGGCATTCCGCAACTACATCGAAAACACCGGCTATGTTGTCCGTATAAAACCGAAAGGCCCTAGTTCCCTTGCCGATTGGCGAAGCGCACAGCCTCCTCGGCGGCACAGAAAAGAGCGCGGGCCTTGTGCTGACACTCGCGGTATTCGGATTCCGGGTTACTGTCGGCCACTACGCCAGCGCCGGCCTGCACATACATGGTGCCGTCCTTTACCACTGCGGTGCGCAGCGCGATGCAGCTGTCCATGTCGCCATTTGCGCCGAAGTAGCCGATGCAGCCGCCATAGAGGCCGCGGCGGTCGGGCTCCAGCTCCTCAATGATCTCCATGGCCCGGACTTTGGGGGCACCGGAGAGGGTTCCGGCGGGGAAGCCGGCTACCAGAGCGTCGATGGCCTCGAAGCCCTCGCGCAGGCGACCCTCGACGTTGGAGACAATGTGCATGACGTGGCTATAGCGCTCAATAACAAACTGCTCGGTCACCCGCACGGACTTCAGGGTGGACACGCGGCCGACATCGTTGCGCCCAAGGTCCAGCAGCATCAGGTGCTCGGCCCGCTCCTTGGGATCGGCCAGCAACTCGTCGGCCAGTGCCAAGTCTTCTTCGCTGTTTTGGCCGCGGCGGCGGGTGCCGGCAAGCGGACGAATCGTCACTTGATCGCCGCGCAGGCGCACCAAGATCTCCGGACTGGAGGCTACAACCGAGAAATCGCCGAACTGACCGTAGACCAGGAAGGGGGACGGATTCAGGCGCCGAAGCGCCCGGTAGAGGGCGAAGGGCGAGAGCAAAAAAGGTACCGAGAAGCGCTGCGAGAGCACGATCTGGAAGGCATCGCCGGCGAGGATGTAGTCCTTGGCCTTGTTCACCATCGCTTCGTACTGCGCTTGGGTGAGGTTGCTTGCCGCGTCTTCCGGTAGCGGCTCGATTTCGGCAGCACCGCCGCGCTGCGGCGGCAATGCCCGGTCGAAGTCGGCCACAACATCGGTCAAACGCTCCATGGCGAGGCCATAGGCGGCCCGCGCCGAAGCCTCTCCCGAGGGCCAAACCGGGGTGCAAAGCGTGATCAGGTCTTCGACCCGGTCGAAGACGGCGACTATGGTCGGTCGCATGAAGAAACCGTCCGGCATGTCCAGCACCGCCTGGTTCTCGTTCGGCAGGCGTTCCATCAGGCGCACGGTGTCGTAGCCCATGAAGCCGATCAGGCCGGCCGCCATGGGGGGCAGATGGCTGGGTAATTCGATGCGGCAACTGCGCACCAATTCCCTCAAACTGCCCAAGGGGTCGTCCGAGTAAGGCTCGAAGGCTTCGAGGTCGTAGCGGGCTTTGCGGTTGATCTCCGCCTTGCGCTCGCGGCAGCGCCAGATCAGGTCCGGCCGCGACACGATGAAGGAATAGCGGCCGATGGTAGCGCCACCCTCAACCGACTCGAAGAGAGCACTGAAGGGCCGCTCGCCGCAGAGTTTCAGATAGGCCGAGACCGGGGTTTCCATGTCTGCGACCAAGGCGGTGGATACCACCTGCGGCTTGCTAGCCTGGTAGGCGGCCGCAAAGGCAGCGAAGTCGGGATTGCGCTGCATCGGATTATCCTAGAAGCGCAGCAGCGCCGCATCTAGCGCCGTGGCGTTGTAGCTCACGGGATAGTCCAGTTCGAGGCTGGAGATGAAACCGGTCAGCAGGTCTTCGCGCATGTCCCGGTCGAGCGCATTCTGCAGCTGCTCGAAAACGTGATCGTTCGCAGAGGCTTTGGCCCCGACAATCTCCGTCACCTCACCGATGGCGGCACCCTTCGCCGTGGCGACGGCGAAGGGCCTCCCACTCGGCTCTTGGAAGGCCCGGCGCACCAAGGCCGGCATGGAACGCAGCTGCTGTGGCGTGTCTATGCGGGTCATGGGCGGTGCAGTGATTATCGGTTGCCCCAGGCTTCGGGCCGCAGCCTCGACGGTCATCTCGCCGTTCTCGACCAGCTGCACCAAGGCTTCGGCTTGGGCCAGCGCCTGGCGTTGGGCTTCCTCCATTTTCCAGACATCCGCAATCTCTTGCTCGACCTCGTCGAAGATGCGGTCTGCAGCTGGGGTGATCGCGTCTACCCGAAAGGCGTAGTAGCTGCCATCCGAGGACTCCTTTAGCAGCGAATCCACGCCAGTATCGGAATCGAAGACCTGCACCAGGAAATCTTGCAATGCCGGCAAGCCGGCGACCGGCAGTCCGTTCTTGTCGTTGCCGCGGGAATCGAGCGCCTCGATCTGGCGCAGGGTGAGGCCCATCTTCCGGGCCGTCTCGTCGAGGGTAGCGCCGGTCGCGAGTTCGGCATCGACCTCGTTCACGAAGGAGACCATGGCATCGACCGCTTTCTCCATACGCAGATCCTCGCGGACTGCGGCCTCCACGGTCTCCGGTGCGGCGACGTTGGGTGGCACCACTTCCGTTATCTCGATCACATGCCAGCCCAGCGGGGTCTTGGCCAGGACGATGTCGCCCGCAATGCTGTCGGCGAAGACGGCATCGGCCAATTGCGGCAGCCTGCCTTCGACGCGACTCTTGGATTGCAATTCCAAGAAGGCGGGGGCGGTGGCGCCGTTGTCCCTGGCGGCCTCGACCAGGCTCTTACCGGCCTCGGCCTCGGCCTTGGCGGCGGTGGCTTTGGCTTCGGCTTCCAGCGGAAAGATGATTTGGCGCCAGGATCGCCGCTCGGGCGAGCCGAAATTCTGCTCCTGTTGGGCGACGGCGGCCGCCAGTTCCTCGGCGCCGATGTCGACCGCTTCCATGAAGCTGTCCGCTGTGATGTGGAGCAGGGAGACGCTGCGATACTCCGGCGCCCGGAAGCTGTCTTTGCGTTCCTCGTAAAAGTCTTCCAAGGCGGCTTTGTCCGGCACTTCGATCGAGGCAGGATCGCTTGGCGGCAGGCTTACATAGGAGAGCGAGCGCTGCTCTTCGCGCCAACTGTAGATACGGTTACTACCGCTCTGGGGCAGCTGTGCGCCGTAGACGATGGCGCTGACGATGAATTGGCGTTCCAGATCGGTTTTCACCTCCGCCTCGTAGGCCTGCGGGCTGAGGCCGCTATTCCTGAGAAGGGCGAAGTAGCGCTGTTGGTCGAATTGACCGCGCGCATCCTGGAACTGCTGCTGTCGGGCGATGCGTTCGGCCACCTGCTCCGCCGAGACGGCAAGTCCCAGATCTTGGGCCAGGCGGTCGAGGAGCGCGCGCTCGACCAAGATCCGCAGGCTGCGCTGGGCAATGCCGCTTGCCATCAACATCTCCTGTGTGACCGTCTGTTGCGTGCGTTGCTGGATCTGGCGCGCCTCCAGCCGCAGCCGGTTCTCGTAATCGGCCAGCGAGACCGGCGTGCCGTCGATGTCGGCGATCTCGTCGGGCGGCGCGCTGCTGGTCACGTAGTCGCCGATACCCCAAAGTCCAAAGGATAGGATCAGGAGACCGAAGAGTGCATAAACGGTGATTCGCACGAGGAGCGATTTGGAGCGCAGATCGTCCATGGGATATCGGTTTCACCTACTTGGTAACTGAGACCCGCTTGATCCGGGCAGTGTCTCTCGCGGGGCGCCGCATCCACCCCTGGATTGAGCAGCGCATACTATGCGCGCGCCTCTGCGGGGGCAACGGGCAAAGAGACCGGTATCCCGCAGGCCGTTCGCCGCAATTTGCCGGCATCTCTCGGTATTTTTGTGGGCGGCATGATAAACCTCGGCCGCATCGATAGTGCACTTCGATCGGGGCGGTGACAGCCCTTTGCCCCTTCGCCACAAACCTAAGCGGACAAATAAGAGGAAGAAAGCATGCGACTGGTTGCCGGTAACTGGAAGATGAATGGATCGCCGGCCGCGGTTACGGACTTGGTTGCCGGCCTGACGCAACGTCTCAGGGCCGCAGAGGTTGGCTGTACGGCAGCGGTCTGTCCGCCGGCTCACCTTCTGGCCGCCGCGGTCGCGGCCGCTGGCGCCGGCTTGGCTGTCGGCAGTCAGGATTGTAGCGACGAGGCTGGGCCCGGTGCCTTCACCGGCGAGATCTCGGCCTTCATGCTCGCCGAGACCGGCTGCCGCTATGCCATCGTCGGCCATTCCGAACGCCGGCAGCGGCACGGCGAGAGCAACACCCTGGTCCGTGCCAAGGCGAGCCGGGCTTTGGCCGCTGGCCTTGTCCCCATCGTCTGCGTTGGCGAGACCCTGAAGCAGCGCGAGGCGGGCGATGCGGCCGCCGTGGTCTCCGAGCAGGTACAAGAGAGTCTGCCCGAGGGCTGGAGCACCGACACTCTGGTCATAGCCTACGAGCCGGTCTGGGCCATCGGCACCGGCCTGACCGCCACCGCTGCCGACATCGCCGAGATGCATAGCGCCATTGGCGCCGTGATGGGGAGCCGGCGCGCGGCAATTCTTTACGGTGGCTCGGTAAAGCCCGGCAATGCAGCCGAGATCCTCGGTACTGAGGGCGTGAATGGTGCACTGATAGGCGGTGCCAGCCTGAAGCTGGATGATTTCTGGGGGATCGTGACGGCGGCGTGAGCGGCGGTCCTGGCGGCTGTATGACCGAAGGACAAGGCTGCCTTCAGACGCAATCGGCTTGATTAGCTAGCCTGGTTTGTGAGACATCCACTACCTTAACGGTCGCGGCCGGCGCGCCTCTGCCCTCGCATCGGTCCGTTCGGGGGCTTTGCAGACGACGGCCGGTAGCACGACGTCCGGAACGAGATGAGCAACATTCTACTGATCATTCACCTGCTGATCGCGCTTGGCCTGATCGGCATGGTTCTCCTTCAACGCAGTGAAGGCGGCGGCCTTGGGATCGGCGGCAGCGGTGGCGGCGGTGGCATGGGCGGTTTTATGACCGGCCGCGGCACCGCTAATCTACTGACGCGGATCACGGCGATGCTGGCGGCGCTTTTCATGATCTCCAGCCTGGGGCTGACGATCTACTTTAACCGTGAGTCGGGCGGCACCGGTTCCTTGACCGATCAGCTGCAGCAAGGCTTCGAGAGCGCGCCTTCGGCATCCCCCGATTCGGGGGGGAGTCTTTCCGACGGTCTAACCTTGCCGAGACTCCAAGACAGCGGCAATTCAGCACCCAGGGTCGAGTAGATCCGGCCACCGCAGCGGCCTGCCCGGGATCCCGGGCAGGCCGACAACCGGGATGCGTTCACATAGCTTGTCCGGAGCGGCGGCATCTGGTGTTAGTGTCCGCCCATGACGCGGTTCATCTTCATCACCGGCGGCGTGGTTTCCTCCCTCGGCAAGGGTCTCTGCTCGGCAGCGCTCGGTGCGCTGCTGCAAGAACGTCGCTTTGGCGTGCGCTTGCGCAAGCTGGATCCCTACCTGAATGTGGACCCGGGAACCATGAGCCCCTACCAACACGGCGAGGTCTATGTCACCGACGACGGTGCCGAGACCGACCTGGACCTGGGCCATTACGAGCGCTTCACCGGCGTTGCGACCCGCAAGGGCGACAACGTCACCAGCGGTCAGATCTACTCCAAGGTTCTGGCACGTGAGCGCTGGGGAGACTACCTAGGTGCCACCGTCCAGGTCATTCCCCACGTCACCGATGCCATCAAGGAGTTCGTGACCGCTGGGGTTGAGGATGCCGACTTTGCGGTCTGCGAGATCGGCGGTACCGTCGGCGACATCGAAAGCCTGCCTTTCTTGGAGGCCATTCGCCAGTTGGGCAACGAGCTTGGGCGTGAGCGCTGTCTTTTCATGCATGTGACTCTGTTGCCCTTCATGCGTGTAGCCGGCGAGTTGAAGACCAAGCCGACGCAGCACTCGGTCAAGGAGTTGCAGTCGGTGGGTATCTCTCCCGACGTTCTGGTTTGCCGTAGCGAGCAACCGATCTCGGTGGAGGAGCGGCGCAAGATCGCGCTCTTCTGTAACGTCCATCCGGACTCGGTGATCCAGGCGCTGGACAGCGACAGCATCTACGCCGTGCCGCGCGACTACCATGAGCAGGGTTTGGATCGGCAGGTCTTGAAGCACTTCGGCCTGACGGAGGCGCCGCAGCCCAGCTTGGCCGGCTGGGACCGTGTGGTCCAAAGGGTGCGTGCGCCCGACGGCTCCGTCACCATCGGCGTGGTGGGCAAGTACACCTCGCTGCTGGACGCCTACAAGTCCTTGGGCGAGGCGCTGACTCATGGCGGCATCGCTAACAACGTGCGGGTCAAGATCAACTGGCTGGACAGCGAGATCTTCGAAAAAGACGGCCAGCTTCACGAACTGGAACAGGTCGCGGGCATCTTGATCCCCGGCGGCTTCGGCGAACGCGGTGCCGAGGGCAAGGTCCGGGCGGCCGGCTTCGCCCGCGAACGGGGTGTTCCCTATTTCGGCATATGCTTCGGCATGCAGATGGCGATAATCGAAGTTGCACGCAGCTTGGCCGGGATCGAGGGGGCAGGCTCGACCGAGTTCGGGCCCTGCGACGAGCCTCTGGTCGGCATCTTGACCGAATGGACCAGAGGCAACCAGGTGGAACGCCGCAGCAACGATAGCGATCTGGGCGGTACCATGCGTCTGGGGGCCTATCCCTGCAACTTGGTGCCGGGCAGCAAGGTGCGGCAGATATACGGCACGGCTTTGATCCATGAGCGGCATCGTCACCGCTATGAGGTAAACGTGAACTACCGGAAGTGTCTGGAGGCTGCCGGGCTACGCTTCTCCGGAATGTCGCCGGACGGCGAGTTGCCGGAGATTGTGGAGTTGGCCAATCACCCTTGGTTCGTCGGTGTGCAGTTCCATCCCGAGCTGAAGTCCAAGCCCTTCGAGCCGCACCCGCTCTTCACCGACTTCGTCCGGGCTGCGGTGAAACAATCGCGCCTCATGTAGGTCATCGCCAACGCTATCGCAGTCAGCAAATAAGGATCTTGACCAGGACAATTTCAGGATATCTTGTTGCATTTTTGTCAATGATTTACCTGAAGGCGTGGATCGCTTGAGATGGCGAAGCACTGTCAGTGTCGTCCATCGCGGCCAAAGGGCTGAAAGGCGCTACTTGCCGTGCGTGCAGCGGGCGTAACCGATGCAGCGATGAACAGCAGAACATCGCTCTGCTGCTCTTTAGCCTCGGTGATCGTTTCCCGATTGTGGAACGATCCGATCGCAGTGGATTGCTCCCAGATCTTTTTGGCGAGGCCGGCGGCTATCGCCGTCAGGACTTCACCCGCGAAATACCTTCCGGCCGACAATGGCACATCCCCGCGGAAACCGCTACGACATCCCTGTCTTCCGGATCCTGTTGGAAGAATGCACTGCCTAGAAGGCGAACGAGAGGCTTCTGGGCCACGGGCGCGGCGGCCGGCACCGATCCACCGCCACCGGCTCAGGACCTAAGGCCGGGAGAAGAGACCAAGATCGCAGAAGGAAAGCAGTAGATGAGCGCAATCCTGGACATCGCCGCGCGTGAGATCCTCGATTCCCGAGGCAATCCCACGGTCGAGGTAGACGTGACGCTAGACAGCGGCGCCTTCGGGCGGGCTGCGGTGCCGTCGGGCGCCTCCACCGGCGCCTATGAGGCGGTGGAACTGCGCGACAGCGACAAGGGGCGCTATCTAGGCAAGGGCGTGACCAAGGCTGTGGCCGCAGTCAACCACGACATCTTCGATCTACTATCCGGTCGCGACGCCGGGGATCAGGTGGCGATCGACCTGGCGATGTGCGAACTGGACGGGACAGAAAACAAGGGCGCGCTCGGCGCCAACGCGATCCTCGGGGTCTCGCTTGCCGTCGCCAAGGCGTCCGCGCAGGAGGCGGGATTGCCACTTTACCGCTATGTCGGCGGTGCCTATGCGCGCACCCTGCCGGTACCGCTGATGAACATCGTCAACGGCGGCGTGCATGCCGACAACCCCATCGACTTCCAAGAGTTCATGATCATGCCGGTAGGGGCGGAAAGCTTTGGCGAAGCTCTGCGCATGGGTACCGAGATCTTCCATGCCCTGAAGGCAGCGCTGAAGAAGGCCGGCCACAGCACCAACGTCGGCGACGAAGGAGGTTTCGCACCGAATCTAAGATCGACCAAGGAAGTGCTTGATTTCGTTATCGCTTCGATCGATTCGGCGGGCTACAATCCGGGTCAGCAGGTGGCTCTGGCTTTGGACTGTGCGGCCACCGAGTTCTACAGCGACGGTAAATACAATCTGCGTGGTGAGAACCGCTCTTTGGATGCCAGCGGCATAAGTGCCTACTTAGGCGAGCTCTGCGCCAGCTACCCCATCATCTCCATTGAGGACGGTCTGGCGGAGGACGATTGGACCGGCTGGCAGGAGCTGACGGCGGCCATCGGTGACAAGGTGCAACTGGTGGGGGACGATCTCTTCGTCACCGCTGCGGCGCGGGTGGCGCGCGGTATTGCTGAAAAAGCTGCTAATGCCGTGCTGGTCAAGGTCAATCAGATCGGCAGCTTGACGGAGACCCTGGAGACCGTCGATCTGGCCCACAAGGCTGGTTTCTCCGCGGTCATGTCGCATCGCTCGGGCGAGACCGAGGACGCCACCATCGCCGACTTGGCGGTAGCCACCAACTGCGGGCAAGTCAAGACGGGCTCACTCAGCCGCTCTGACCGTCTGGCGAAGTACAACCAGCTGCTTCGGATCGAGGAGGAGTTGGGTCCGGCCGCTCTCTACGCCGGAGAACGCGTCTGTCGCGGTTGACCGCTTGACCCGGCGCCCCAGGAGTCGCGTATAGTGGTTTCCATGACAGGACTTCTGATAGGCTTGGTGGGGCGCTTCGGGAAGTTGCTTCCGCAGTTGATCGGGCTGGGTGTTTTTGCCTATTTTGCTTTTCACTTCGTGCAGGGCGAAAGGGGTGTGCGTGCCTATGCCAAGCTAGGTCAAGAGCTGGAGGCGGCCTGGGCAGAGGAAGCTAGTTTGCGCGACGACTTGCAGATTGCGCGGGACCGGGTCAATGCCTTGAGCGCCAAGTCCCTCGATCCCGATCTTTTGGAAGAGCGCGCACAGGCCGTGCTGAACTATGCCCGGCCGAAAGAGGTGATGATCATCCTTCCCGACAGCGAGGCTGCGGGCTGGGACTATCAAGCGAACTAGAATGCTGCGCCGCCTTGTTCAGCTGCGCTACCCCTACTATACCTTGGTACCAGAAAGGCGGCCTCTAGGAATATGGCCGTCTGGTAAAGGGGAGAAGCCATGGCGAGCACGCGCGGCAAGGCCGGTGCCATAGAGGCTGGTGACGATAAGGGCCTGAACGGCTACGACAAAGACACGATCCGCGATCTATACCGTACGATGCTGCTGATCCGTCGCTTCGAAGAGCGCGCCGGTCAGATGTACGGCATGGGGCTGATCGGCGGTTTCTGCCATCTCTATATCGGCCAGGAAGCGGTGGTGACCGGACTGCAAGCCGCCGCCTTGCCCAGCGATACTGTGGTGACCACCTATCGCGATCACGGACATATGCTGGCCACGGGCATGGACCCTAAGGGTGTGCTGGCGGAGTTGACCGGGCGCGCAGGCGGCTATTCCAAAGGTAAGGGCGGCTCTATGCACATGTTCAGCCGCGAGAAGAACTTTTTCGGCGGCCACGGTATCGTCGGCGCCTCGGTGCCGATCGGCGCCGGGATCGCCTTTGCGCACAAGTATCTTAAAGAGGAAGCTTGCTGCCTCACCTATTTTGGCGAGGGCGCGCTGAACCAGGGCCAGGTCTACGAGACCTTCAATATGGCCGCACTCTGGAACCTGCCGGCGATCTTCGTGATCGAGAACAATCGCTACGGTATGGGCACTTCGGTCGAGCGGGCCGCGGCCCATGCGCAGGAACTGTACCACCGCGGCCAGGCTTACGGCATTCCCGGCCAGCAGGTGGACGGCATGGACGTGATTGCGGTCTACGAGGCCGGCAAGGAGGTGATTGCCAAGGTGAAGAGAGGCGAGGGGCCGCACATCATGGAGATGCAGACCTACCGCTACCGCGGCCACTCCATGTCGGATCCAGCAAAGTATCGTTCGCGCGAAGAGGTCGAGAAGTACCGCAGCGAGCGCGACCCTATCGAGAACCTGAAGGGCCGCATCCTCAAGGTCGGCACGATGAGCGAGGAGGACCTCAGGGCCATCGACCGCGAAATCAAAGACATCGTCGCCGACGCAGCCGACTTCGCTACCACCTCACCCGAGCCCGATCCCACTGAACTCTGGACCGAAGTCTTGGTCGCCACGGCCTGAGAGAGGAAGAGCAGCATGCCGATTGAAATTCTGATGCCCGCCCTCTCTCCTACCATGACCGAGGGCAATTTGGCGCGTTGGGTGAAGCAGGTGGGGGACAGCGTCGCAGCCGGCGACGTGATCTGCGAGATCGAGACCGACAAAGCCACTATGGAGGTGGAGGCGGTCGACGAGGGAACGCTTGCCAAGATACTGGTGGAGGAGGGCGCGGAGGCCGTCGTCGTCAACACGCCTATCGCGCTCATGGCGGTGGAGGGCGAGAACCTGGAAGAGGCGGCTCAAGGTGCTTCATCCGCGCCGCCTGTAGCCGCGCCTGCACCGGCTTCCCTGTCGCCCTCTGCTCCACCGCCCGCCGTTACCGTGCACGAGCCCGCTGCGGCGAAGCCCGCGGCGGAGCCGGAATGGAGCGGCGAGACCGAGACCCGCACGGTCCGCGAGGCGCTGCGCGATGCCATGGCTGAAGAGATGCGCAGCGATTCTAAGGTCTTCCTGATGGGCGAAGAAGTCGCCCAGTATCAGGGAGCCTACAAGGTCAGCCAAGGGCTGCTCGACGAGTTCGGCGACAAGCGGATCATCGACACTCCGATCACCGAGCAAGGCTTTACCGGACTTGGTGTTGGAGCGGCTATGTATGGGTTGAAGCCCATCGTCGAGTTCATGACCTTTAACTTCGCCATGCAGGCGATCGATCAGATCGTCAATTCGGCTGCTAAGACCCACTATATGTCGGGCGGGCAGATCGCCTCGCCGATCGTGTTCCGCGGTCCCAACGGGGCAGCGGCGCGTGTGGCCGCCCAGCATTCGCAGTGCTACGCCTCTTGGTACGCGCACTGTCCGGGCCTGATTGTGGCTGCGCCCTACTCGGCGGCCGATGCAAAGGGCCTACTGAAGAGCGCGATTCGTAATCCCAACCCGGTGGTCTTCCTGGAGAACGAGATCCTTTACGGCCACTCCTTCGAGGTGCCGAAGGACGGCGACTGGACCATTCCTCTCGGCAAGGCCAAGGTCCTGCGCCAAGGCAAGGACGTTACCATAACCGCCTTCTCGATCATGGTTGGCAAGGCGTTGGAGGCAGCCGAGGCCTTGGTGGCTGAAGGTATCGAGGCCGAGGTCATCGATTTACGCACTCTGCGTCCACTGGATACCGAGACCCTCGTCGCCAGTGTGATGAAGACCAACCGCTTGGTCTCTTGCGAGGAAGGCTGGTCCTTCGCCGGCATTGGCTCGGAGTTGGCGGCAATCGTGATGGAGCAGGCCTGGGACTGGCTGGATGCACCGGTGAAGCGTATACATGGCGCCGATGTGCCCATGCCCTACGCCGCAAATCTGGAGCATTTGGCCCTGCCGCAACCCGTAACCATCGTGGCTGCGGCTAAAGAGGTGTGTTACCGCTAACGCCCGCGGCCGAAGGGAGGCAAACCATGGCGACCACCATCACCATGCCGGCACTGTCGCCGACCATGACCGAAGGCACCTTGGCGCGATGGGTAAAGCAGATCGGCGACACGGTCGCAGCCGGCGACGTGATCTGCGAGATCGAGACCGACAAGGCCACCATGGAGGTGGAGGCGGTGGACGATGGCAGGCTCGCCAAGATCCTGGTAGAGGAGGGCAGCGAGAACGTCGCGATCAACACTCCCATTGCCCTCCTCGCCGAAGAGGGAGAGAGTGTGGAGACTGCCGCGCAAGGCGCTGCGGTAGCAGCGAAGCCGCCGGTTGTACCGGCCGCTGTGGTTGCCGCATCGGCCCCTGCGTCCGCGCCGGTTGCGCAAGCTGTGCCCGGTCCGGCACCGGCCGCCGCGGCCACAGCCGCCGGCGGTCGAATCTTCGCCAGTCCGCTGGCCAAGCGCATGGCCGGTCAGACCGGCCTGGATCTGGCCCTGATAACTGGCAGCGGTCCGCATGGACGGATCGTGAAGACGGACATTGAGGCCGCGATCGCTTCCGGAACCGGGAAGGCTGATGTGGCAATTCCCGAAGCGATGCCGGTCCCCGTTACGGCGCCCGCACCGGCCGCAGCCTACGGTGGGCCAGTCGGTATCGCGTTTGCCGAAACCATGGGCATCCCCCATCGGGTAGAGAAATTGTCGGCCATGCGTAAGGTCATCGCCCAGCGCCTGACCGAATCCAAGCAGCAGGTGCCGCACTTCTATCTGACAGTCGATTGCCAAATCGATTCCCTGCTGAAGATCCGTAAGGAGTTGAACGAGAAACCGACTAAGGCGGGGCGCGGCGGCAAGATCTCGGTCAACGACTTCGTGATCCGGGCGGTAGCGCTGGCATTGGGCGAGGTGCCGGCGGCCAATGCAGCCTACGATCCCGCCGGTCTCGTCTTCTTCGAGCGTGCAGACGTCTCGGTCGCCGTGGCGACGCCGGCAGGTCTTATCACCCCCATCGTCAAGGATGCCGGCGCCAAGGGCCTGGCGACCATCGCCGCTGAGACCAAGAACCTGGCCGCCCGTGCCCGCGAGGGCAAATTGCAGCCGGCAGACTATCAGGGCGGCACCTTTTCAGTCTCGAACCTGGGCATGTTCGCTATCAAGCAGTTCGAGGCCGTAATCAACCCGCCGCAGGGCTGCATTCTGGCTGTCGGCGCCGGCGAAGAGCGGGCGGTGGTAAAAGAGGGCGCACTCGCCATCGCAACAGTGATGTCTTGCACCCTCTCGGTCGACCACCGCGTGGTGGACGGTGCCGTCGGGGCTGAGTTCTTGGCGGCTTTCAAGCGCTTGATCGAGGACCCAATCACCATGCTGCTGTAACGATGGCGGACTATCGTGGACAATTCCCTGCGGCCTAGTGGGCTATAGCGGTCGGCTGCCGTCGGTCGTTTGGCCCGGGCAGGTCCAGTTCGCAGTGCAGTTTGTACTGAATGTGGAGGAGGGCAGCGCCCTGTACGACAAGAACTTCGACGTCATCGTCATCGGTGCGGGGCCGGGTGGCTATGTCACCGCCATTCGTGGTGCACAGTTGGGGCTCAAGGTGGCCGTGGTGGAGCGGGAGCACCTAGGCGGCATCTGCCTGAATTGGGGCTGTATCCCGACCAAGGCGCTGTTGCGCTCTGCCGAGGTTTATCGTAACATGACAGAAGTGGACCGCTTCGGCCTCTCGGCTGAGAAGGTCGGCTTCGATATGGCCAAGGTGGTTAAGCGCAGCCGCACCGTCTCCGGCCGGCTCAACAAGGGCGTCGGTATGCTCTTGAAGAAGAACAAGGTGACGGTCATCGACGGCGAGGCGACGATCCCGGCTGTAGGCAGGGTCTCGGTCGCGAAGGACGGCAAGGCGGTCGGTGACTTCGCCGCCAAGCACATCGTCGTCGCCACCGGGGCGCGCCCGCGCGTGCTGCCGGGCCTGGAGCCGGACAAGGAACGGGTTTGGACCTACTTCGAAGCCATGGTGCCGCAAGAACTGCCGAAGCGCCTCCTGGTTGTAGGCTCGGGCGCCATCGGCATCGAGTTCGCCTCCTTCTTCAATGCCCTGGGCGCCGCGGTCACGGTGGTCGAACTGATGGATCGGATCATGCCGGTCGAGGATGCCGAGATCGCCGGCATGGCGCGCAAGCAACTGGAACGCCAAGGGCTGAAGATTGAGACCGGCGCCAAGGTCACCAAGCTGGACAAAGGCAAATCGATTGTCGCGACCGTCGAGGCCAAGGGCAAGAGCGAGCGCTTGGAAGTGGATCGTGTCATCTCTGCCGTGGGCGTGGTCGGCAATATCGAGAACCTGGGCCTCGAAGCCTTGGGCGTGAAGACCGAACGGGGCTGCATCGTCATCGATGGCCACGGCTGCACCAACGTGCCGGGCATCCATGCCATCGGCGACGTCGCCGGCCCGCCCATGCTGGCCCACAAGGCCGAGCACGAGGGTGTTATCTGCATCGAGGCCATTGCCGGTCTCGACAGTCATCCCATGGACAAGCTGAAGATTCCCGGCTGCACCTACTGCCACCCGCAAGTCGCCTCGGTCGGCCTGACGGAAGCCGCGGCCAAAGCGGCGGGCCATGCGGTCAAGGTCGGCCGCTTTCCCTTCGCCGGCAACGGCAAGGCCATCGCCTTGGGCGAGGATCAAGGACTGATCAAGACGCTGTTCGATGTCAAGACCGGCCAGCTATTAGGCGCGCACATGGTAGGGGCCGAGGTGACGGAACTGATCCAAGGCTTCGTGGTAGCCATGAACCTGGAGACCACCGAAGAAGATCTTATGCACACTGTCTTCCCGCACCCGACTCTCTCGGAGATGATGCACGAGAGCGTTCTCGACGCCTACGGACGGGTGATTCACATGTAACGGCCTTTTGGACGTCCTGCATTTGTCGAAGCCTCGTCAGGCTGCGGAGGATGAGGCGGTATAGAAGCTGGCAAAGTGGATCTGGTGCGCGATCGTGGCCCTGACTGGGATCGTAGTACTTTTATTCCTGTTATTGGTAATCATAGGCGTTTTATTGACAGCAACGTAGTCAGCGGCGCTGCCGTTTGCACCGCCGATGCGGCACTTGGCGTTGGCATCCTGACTGCCCCTTTCCTCCTGCCGCTTGGAGCCCTGCCCATCTGCACTATTATAGTAGTCTAATGGCCTGCACCCGATGCCGCTTTGCCGTCAGCCGGCACGCGATAGAAAACCGGAGACGATGACCATGGACTACGACACTCGCAGCGATGACCGTGTGCGGCATCCGGAAAAGGCGCATAGGCCGGATAACCCGGTGCGCCGCGGCAAGCCGAAATGGCTACGGGTGCGCGCGCCGACCTCGGCAGACTATCGGGAGACTAGGGACATCGTCCGCCAGCACGGTCTGAACACCGTTTGCGAGGAAGCGGCCTGTCCCAACATCGGCGAATGCTGGAAGTTGCGCCATGCTACCATGATGATCATGGGCGAAATCTGCACCCGCGCCTGCGCCTTTTGCAACGTCGCTACCGGGCGCCCAGCTGCGCTTAATCCCATGGAGCCGGCGAACGTCGCGCTAGCGGTGCAGAAGCTGGGGTTGCGCCATGTCGTCGTGACTTCGGTCGATCGCGACGACCTGCCGGACGGGGGCGCCGAGCACTTCGCCAAGACCATCGGGGCTATCCGCGCGCTCAATGCCGGGACCACGGTCGAGGTTCTCACCCCCGATTTCCTGCGCAAGGATGGCGGGCTGGCGGTGGTGATCGAAGCGCGCCCAGATGTCTTCAACCACAATCTGGAGACCGTGCCGCGGCTCTATCCTGCGGTGCGGCCTGGTGCCCGCTACTTCCACTCGCTGCGGCTCTTGGCCGATGCCAAGCGGATCGATCCTGCCATCTTTACCAAGTCCGGCCTAATGGTCGGTCTCGGCGAGAGCCGGGAAGAGGTGCTGCAGGTGATGGACGACCTCCGCTCCGCCGAGGTCGATTTCCTGACCGTCGGGCAGTATCTCCAGCCCACTCCGAAGCATCATCCGGTGGACCGCTTCGTGCCGCCGGACGAGTTTAAATCCTACGAACGTGCCGCCTTGGCCAAGGGCTTCCTGCTCTGCTCGGCGACGCCCCTGACGCGCAGTTCCTACCATGCCGACGCAGACTTCGCAAAGCTGCAGCAGGCACGCCGTAAGACGGTGGCAGCGGCGTCTTAACCACCTCTGGGCTACCGGGGCGCTTCAGATCGGCGCGCTAATCTGACGGAGTGCGGCCCTGCTTGATTGACGGCACGAAGCGCGGACTATCGCGCTGCCCGCAATCCGCTTCGCCAGTCCGGACGGTGCGTCTTCATCTTGGTCGAGGACGTCGCCGTCTACCGGGGTTTGCCCGCCGCCTGCTTGGATCGGGGCTTTCCCATCTGCACGAATCTCTCGGTTCTTCAGCGACTCCCGGCTGCTCTTGCGGTTCTTGCCGATCGCTTTGCCTACAGTCTTCGTTGCGATGCCTGACCGGATGCTGCCAACAGCTTCCTGTAAAAGGGCTTAAGAGTTTGCGAAATGCCTTGTCTTTTCGCCGATCCTGCCGGACGTGCTAGCAAAGGAAGAGGCTCATGGCTTGGAGGAAAGCATGCGCGGCGCCGATGTCATTGCAAAGAAGTTAGCCGATGCCGGGTGCTGCTGGGCGTTCGGCATCCCCGGCGGTGAGGTCTTGGCGATGATGGATGCTTTGAGCGATGCCGGGCTCACCTTCATCCTGACCAAGCATGAGAACTCGGCCGGCTTTATGGCAGAAGGCAGTTGGCACGCTAGCGGTGCGCCCGGCGTCCTACTGGCGACCGTCGGACCGGGCGTCGCCAATGCCGTCAACGTCATCGCCAATGCGCAGCAGGATCGGGTGCCGCTGATCTTCCTCACCGGCCGGATCGATCTGGCCGATCAGGAGAGCTACACCCACCAAGTCTTCGATCAGCAAGTCCTGTTGCGGCCCATTGTCAAGGCCAGTTTCTGCGTGAGCGCAGAGACCCTCGGCTTGGTCATGGAAAAGGCCCTGACCATCGCCTGCTCCGGCCAGCCGGGACCTGTACATATCGACATCCCGATTTCCGTCGCCGAGCGTCCGGCCCCAGCCTCGGCATTCGGCCACGTACCGCCGCTGCGGGTGGCGCAGGCGCCCGCCGCCGGTCCGGTCCTGGAGGCCGCGCGTGCGCTCTTGGCCAAGGCACAGCGCCCCCTTGCCGTCGCCGGCGTCGATGCCGTGAACGAGGGCGCCGGACCGGCGATCGGCGCCTTTTGCCGAACCCAAGGCATTCCGCTGATAACCAGCTACAAGGGTAAGGGCCTCCTCGATGAAAATAATCTCCTGGCCCTCGGCGGCGCCGGCCTCTCACCCAAGGCCGACAAGATCCTTATGCCGCTCTTTGCGGAGGCGGACCTGGTCTTGCTGCTAGGCTACGACCCGATCGAGATGCGGATCGGCTGGCGCGATCCCTGGCCTGCCTCGACCCCGGTGGTGGAAATCGCGCCGGTGGAGCGTACCCACGGCATGCATCGCGTCAGCCACCTGCTGCTGGCTAGCCTGCCCGAGAGCCTTCGAGCTCTCGCAGAAGGGATTGAACCTGCGCCGCGCTGGCCGGACGGTGCGGCCGCCGCGGCACGTACGGCCTTGGCGGAGGCCTTTCGGCCGCAGAGCGGCGGCTTCGGACCGGCCGAGGTCTTCCAGACCTTGCGCGACAGTCTGCCGCCCGAAACCCTGGCGACGGCCGACAGCGGCGCCCATCGGATCCTCTTGAGCCAGGTCTGGCGCTGCCCGGAACCGCGCAGCTTGCTGCAGTCGACGGCGCTTTGCACCATGGGCTGTGCGCTGCCGCTGGCGATGGGGCATGCCCTGGTGCAGCCTGAGCGGCCGACCGTCGTCTTCGTCGGCGATGCGGGCTTGGAAATGGTCTTGGGCGAACTGGCCACCTTGCGTGATCTCTCGCTGCCGATCGTCGTCTGCGTCCTGGTCGACGAGAGTCTCGCCCTCATCGAGCTGAAGCAGCGCGCCAGCCAGCGCAAGAACCTGGGTGTCGACTTCGCCGGCACCGACTTTCCTGCCGTTGCGGCGGCGCTGGGCGGTCACGGCCTCTGGATCGACGACGAAGCCAGTCTGGCACGCGAGGCAGAGGCAGCGCTGGGGCGCCGTAGCTTTACCCTCTTGGCCTGCCGGATCGGCAGGCGCGCCTACGACGGCACCTTCTAGATCTGGAGGAAGGGGCGCTGTTTGTGTTCTGTGCCTTTGGCAAGTGTAGCGCTGTTAGCCGCTTGCCATAGGCGGATCCATCCCCAGGCGTGCGCGCAGGCGAACGCCGAGGCTGCTGCCGAGATAGCCGAACAGCAGCCACCACCAGCCGTGCAGGCTGGCCGAGACGACGCCACCCAGAAAGCCGCCGATATTGCAGCCCCACGCTAGCCTTGCCCCATAACCCATCAGAAAGCCGCCACAAAGAGCGGTTAGAATATCGCAAAGACTGAGCTGCCAACGAGGGCTGAAACGGGACGCCAGTCCTGCGGCTGCCAAAGCCCCCAGCATAACGCCAAAGTTCATCGCCGAGGTTGCATCGGCGAAGAGGGAACGCTCCAAAGCACCGCTGCGGCCCTGCCAATAGGGCCAGTTCTCTACCGGCACGCCTAGGGCAGCGGCGATTTTGGCCCCCCAAAGCGCGAAGGCGGAGGTGATGCCCCAAGGCCGGCCCAGCAGCAGGAAACAGCCGATGGAGACTGCGGCCAGCAGCAGCGCCCCCCAAACCGGCGGCCAGGGGCCGCGAAGCAGCGAACCGCGCACGCAGGACGCTTCCAGGTTGCCATGGCGTGCCCTTTCCAAGCGGCGCGTGATCCACCGAAGGAGCCCCAAGACCGCCAGGCTGGCGAGCAGGGCACCCTCTACACCCACGGCCCCGATCAGGGAGGTGCCGCCGAAGCGGGGGAGGCCATTCCAGAAGGGCATATGCGCCGTCGCCACCAGGGAGCCCAAGATAAAGGCGGAAAGCGCGATCGCCATGCGCGTGCTGCCCCCGCCCACCGTGAAGAGCGTGCCGGAGCCGCAACCGCCTGCCAGCTGCATGCCAAGACCGAATCCGGCCGCACCCAAAGCGGCGGAGAGACCGAAGGGGAAGACGAAGCCGCCGGTCGGCAGGCCCAAGTCGCGTCCATAGCCGATCAACGGAAAGGAGAAGAGGATGACCGCTGCGATCAGCAAGAATTGGGCGCGAAGTCCGGAACCGCGCCGTTCGCGCGCCATGCGCCGCCAAGCCGCAGTGAAGCCGAAGGCCGCGTGATAGAGCGCGATGCCGCCGATCGCACCGAGCCCGACGGCCCCGGCGGGGCGCACTCCGCCGGCTTGCCAGGCGAAGGCGGCGGCGGCTGCCAGGCCCGCACCCGCTGCCAGCAGGACCTTGCTTTGCGGGCCGGGGCGCTGTTCTGTCGCAATGCGATCGGTCACGATCCCTCTCTAGGCCGGTCACGAGGCGGTGAGGCGCGATCTTCCTCACTAAGACCTGTGCTTGCGGGGCCGGGGTTTGATCGCTAGGCCGCATCAACTCTGTTAGCCAAGCGCCCTTAAACTGCGTATTACAAAACGGCGGTCCGTGTGTTTGCGGCGCCGCCCGGTGTTAACAGATTCGGTGTCAACAGATCCGAAGGGCGTTTATGGCCGACCGAACAGCTCAGGCGGCGCAGATCCGCGATCCAAGGCTGGATTTCTTCCGTGGTGTGGGGATGTTCATCATCTACTTGGCACACACGCCCCGGAACTCTTGGACCCTTTGGATACCGGCGCGCTTCGGCTTTTCCGATGCGACGGAGATCTTCGTCTATTGCTCCGGCGTCGCCTCCTCGATCGCCTTCTTCAAGGTCTTCAACCGGCAAGGCTGGTTGATGGGAACGGCACGGGTCGGCTTTCGGATCTGGCAAGTCTATTGGGCTCACGTTGCGCTCTTCGTCGCGTTGGCTGCGCTTCTGGCCGGGGTGGACAATCTCTTCGACCTCGGCACGCGCTACAAGGACTCCTTGGGAATCGGGTACTTTTTCAACAATACCGAAAGCTATCTCCCGGCTTTTCTGACCCTCACCTACGTGCCCAACTACTTCGACATCCTGCCGATGTATCTGGGTATCCTGGCGCTGATGCCCTTGGTCGTTGCCATCGGGCGGGTCGATCCGAGGCTGGCCATGGCCTTCGTCGCGGCGACGTGGCTGGCGGCGAACTTGGGCTATCTGGATCTGCCGGCGAGCCCTACGACCGACCGTCCCTGGTTCTTCAATCCCTTCGCCTGGCAGCTGATCTTCTTCACCGGTTTTTTCGTCGGTCTTGGCTGGATCAAGCCGCCGAAGCCGACGCGCGTCCTGATCGTCGTCTGCATCGCGATTCTGGCGGTGACGGTTCCCTTCGCCTGGTATCGGGCACGTAATTTCCTGGATTTCCTGCCGTTGGCCGAGATCTGGAAGGACCTGGCGCCGCTGCGGGGCAAGACCGACTTCGGGATCCTGCGCTACCTGCATTTCCTGGCACTGGCCTATCTGGCCTGGATTGCGGCCGGCGAGCAGGGGCACCGCCTTATGGCGGTGCAGCGTCTGCGACCCTTGGTTGACGTGGTCCGCAAGGTTGGTCAGCAGTCGCTTGCGGTCTTTCTGCTCTCCATGTTTCTGGCACGGGTGGCGGGTATGGTGCTGGACGCGATCGGCCGCAGCCATTTGACCTGGGCCTTGGTGAACCTGACCGGCTTCGTCATCCTGGCGCTTGCCGCCTATGCCGTTGCCTGGGTCAAGTCCGTGCCTTGGCAGCGGCCAAAGCAAAGCCAACCCGCTCAGCCGTGAGGGGGCGCCGAGGACCGATCAGCCGGCCGGTACCCGCATCGGGCGAACGCTCGTAGCGCTCTGTTCGAAGAGCGAGGCTTCGTTGCCGCCGATTTACCGGTTCCGGCCCCGGTTGAAGCGGTCACAGGGAGATGCCTAGCGATGAGATTGGCAGCCTACGATTCAGATTGTCCCGGATAGAATCGATGCGGAGAGTAGCACTGTTAAAAATTGCTTGATTTGGAGTAGCACCCTCAGCTTACTTTAAGAATCTGCAAGCGGATCGGTTTCGATCAGCGCTGGCCTGAATGCCGGATTCGGAAGGAAGCTTCGACATGTCATATATAGCTATACAAGCGCGTTCGGGGAAATCGATCTTGGCGCTTGGCTCTTACCTCCGGAACTTACCAAAACTGGGATCGTCGCCCTGCCGGAATCTCTCCGGCTTGTTATACGCGGCCTGTTTTGCGGTTGCCGCATCGGCATTTTTCGCCGGTCAAGCCGCGCTCGCCCAAGAGGAATCCGGGCCGAAACCTGCAGATATCGCTTCGGTTTTGGATTCGATGATTCCGGCATTCTGGGGTATCGAAAAAGTTTCGGTGAAAGCTTCGGCGAATAGAGGAGATGCGGTTCAGCCGGAATGGGCGCAACGTTTCGAAGCCTTGGTCTCTGTCAAAACGCCGCTCTACAGAGAAGTGGAGACAATACCGACCGACGAAGCCGTTACACTGCATCCCTTTAATGAATTGGTTCAGACCCTTTCTGCGGAAAGCACGCGCATTCTCCACGGTGTTGCCACTTCGACACAGTACGCTGGCGCATGGAACATAGAAATAGAGCTTGAAAACAACGTCGATAGACTTGGCTTGCCGCTCGATTTTTTCAATATGCCGACCGTAGTTCGTAATTCGCCCGAGTACTCTGAGTTGACGACAGCGTTGAGCGACGCTGCCAAGACGGCGTTTCTGGCAAGATTTAAAGCAGAGATGGAGCGTCTCCGCCAAACCCATGTGTCCCAGGTCGAAGCGCTGAAAGCCGATCAGCAGGCGGAGGAAGCCGCATTGGCGAGAGCCACTGCGGATCGCAAGGCGCGGGCTGAAGCGGCCTCGCAAAGCTGGCAAAAACAGCAGGCGGATGCGCGGGCACGCCATGCGGCACGGATGGAGCGTCTCCGCCAAACCCATGCGTCCCAGGTCGAAGCGCTGAAAGCCGATCAGCAGGCGGAGGAAGCCGCATTGGCGAGGGCCGCTGCGGATCGCAAGGCGCAGGCTGAGGCGGCCTCGCAAAGCTGGCAACAACAGCAGGCGGATGCGCGGGCACGCCATGCGGCGCAGATGGAACGCCTCCGCCAAACCCATGCGTCACAGATCGAAACGCTAGAAGCTGCGCATAAGGAAGAAATAGACCTTATCGAAACGGGATTGGAGGTTAAAGCCGCACAATTGAGGGCGAAGACAGCCGATCTCTTGGAAATAGAACGTTTGACCTATGAAAACGACGAAGCCGCGCAAGCGGTTACGGAGGCAGCGGCGGCCTCCTATCGCAAATCCCGGGACCGTCGCCGCGCCCTTGTCAAACAAATCGGCTCAGACTTGGCCCTTGAGGAAACGACGGAAAAACGGCTTGCAATTTTCGATGCCGCTTTGGCGACTGAGAATGAGCTTGTGATCGAATCGGCCTTCGAAGCCGCTTTGACTAGCGACGATGAAGTACTCCGGCTTCACGCCATTTCGGCGGCGCTTGCGCAAGACGACGCTGGCCGGCGCCGCCGGGCGATGGATATTGCTCTGGGGGATAAGGCCTCCCCCAAGTTGCGGCGCGCCGGATTGGCACGCCTTGTCGCCTCCGGGGATGTTGAAAAATCCGGCCTTTCATATACGAGATTATCGCCAGTGAGGATCCGCAATTAGTTTACGGAGTGGAAAAAATTGGAATGACGGATAACGTCAAACCCTTTCCGTTTGTAACGGGTGTCCCAGGCTATCATGGGTACGTTCCTGAAGACTGGAGTCCGCCTAGAATAAATGATCGCGGTCTTTATATCGGAGAGATAATACAGTCAGACAACTCCTCGAAAAAAGCAATTTATTCCGGCTCCGACGGTAGCCAAACTTCAGCCTTTGTGGTTACAACAAATGGACACGATTTAGCATTAGAGTTTGTTTTTGAAGGTGTATTTAGGAATGGTCATTTTAGCGGTAAAGATTACACAAAGCCAGGCTATGACAGGATCTTAAATGTCTATACTGCCGATGAGGATAATAATGCTAAAGAGCGAATTTTTCAAGGATTTTTGAGAACCTGTCGTAGTGGCAAAAAGCAACGGCTTATCGTCCCTACTCCAGAAGGCTCTGAACGTCTCATTGTAGAGAACGGAATACCTGATTACTATCGTAACCCGCGTTCATTCCTCTTTTTTTATGAAATGGGTCCGAATATAGGAGGTAATAACCAATACGATTTTGACGATTCCAGATGTCCAAGCTAAGCGAAGGCTTGGCCGTCCGATAGCTTCTCGACAGCCCCCGGCTCAGGAAGAAATAGACCTTCCGGTGCGGAAGACACTGCGGTCTGCCTGCCGGGCGGCCTGTTAGGCCGCCCTCGGTGTTCTCCACCCGGCCGGCGTCGGCTAACCGGCGTAGGGCGGAAAGCGCGAGCGCTCCGCCTGCAGAGTCCAGTCCATGTGGTTGCGCACATATTCCTGCGCGGCGTCCCGTTTCGGTTGGTAATCCCAAGAGGTGAGGGCGCCGGTCTCCATGGCGGCATGAACCACCCGGCGGCGGCGCTGGCTGGCGATGACCGCGGCGCGGATTGCCGCGGAATCCCAGCGCGCCGCGACGGCCCCGGCGAAGCCGGCGGCGGTTTCCGCATGGGCCGGATCGCCGGCCAGGTTGGTCAGCTCTTCCGGATCCTTGGAAAGGTCGTAGAGCTGGGCCGGGTCGCTGTCGCAGTGGATATACTTCAAACTGCCGCGGCGGAGCATGAAGAGTGGATGACCGGTGCACTCCGCCAGGTACTCGGCCGCCGTCTCGTCGGGATCCCCGGTGCCGCCGCCGGCCGCCAGCGGCAGCAGCGAGCGCCCCTCGAGCCTTTGCCCGAGGTCCGGAACCTTGGCACCGCCCTCAGTGGCTGCCTCCAGAAGGGTAGGCGGCAGATCCAGAAGCGAGCAGGCGTTGGCTATCTTTAGGCCGCTGCCGATGCCGGGGCCGGCCATGACCAGCGGCACCCGTACCGAGCGCTCGAAGAAGGTCATCTTGTACCAGAGTCCGCGCTCGCCTAGCATGTCGCCGTGGTCGGCGGTGAAGATGACCAGGGTGTTGTCGGCCAAACCCGCTTCCTCCAGGGTCTGGATCAGTTCGCCCAGCTTGGCGTCGATGTAGCTGGTGTTGGCGAAATAGCCGTGGCGGGCATTGCGGATCTGCTGTTCGGCGATGCCGGCGGCCTGCTCCGGATCGGCCTCGATGCCGGTCATGACGCGCTTGCTGTGCGGGTCTTGCTGCTCCCAGGGAATCCGGGTCTCCGGCAAGGGGATCTCTTCGTCCCGATAGAGGTTCCACCACTCCGGCCGCGCCACGTAGGGATCGTGCGGATGGATGAAGCCCAGAGTCATGAAGAAGGGTTCGGCGCCTTTCTTGGCGAAGTCGAACAGGCGGCGGCGGGAGAAGAAGCCGGCTTCGTCGTCGAACTCCAGTTGGAAGGTGGTGGCGCCGCTGCCCGCCTCCCGCACCGAATCCATGTTGTGGTACCACTTGCCGATGCGCTCTTCGGCCTTCTCCCAGTTGGGCGTCCAGGCGTGGTCGGAGGGATAGATGTCGGTGGTCAGCCGCTCTTCGAAGCCATGCAGCTGATCGGGCCCGACGAAGTGCATCTTGCCGGCCAGGCAGGTGCGGTAGCCCATCAGACGCAGATAGTGGGCCAAGGTCGGGACCGAGGCCGGGAACTCCGATGCATTGTCGTAGGCACCGATACGGCTGCCCAGCTGTCCCGCCAGGAAGCTGAAACGCGCCGGCGCACAGAGCGGCGCATTGCAGTAGGCCGCATCGAAGCGGGCCCCCCGTTCCGCCAAGCGGTCCAGGTTCGGTGTCCGGACCAGCGGGTGCCCGTAGGTGCCGGTAAAATGCGGCGCCAACTGATCGGCCATCACGAGGAGGATGTTGGGGGGCTTGGGCATCGCGGGAGTCTCCTAGCGCTAGAGTGGGCGGGTGCCTTTTCTTAGCGCCATGAACGATCGCTAGAGCGCAAATTTCCGCCTTCGAAACGTCAAAAGGCGTCACCGTCCGGCGATCGGCTCCTCGGTAATCCGGGCCGGAAAGCCCTCGGCCCTAAGCTCTGTGCCCAGCGCGTCTTCCAGCAATTTCACCACCTTGGGCGACCAGGCATCGCCGCCGAACTGCTGCTGAGCTCGCCGGAAGATCTGCTCGACCAGTCTGGCCACCTCCAGCGGTACGCCGAGGCGGTGCCCCATCTCGGTGGCGAAGTGCAGATCCTTGGCAGCCAGATCCAGGGTGAAGCCGATGTCGTAGCTGCCGTTCAGGATCACCTGTCCCTCGGTCTCGTGGACGAAGGAGTTGCCGGAGCTGGCGCGGATCGCGGCGAAGGCCTGTGCCAAGTCGAGCCCGCCGCGTTTGGCCAGCATCAAGGCCTCGCCGCAGCTGACCAGATGGATGAAGGCCAGCATGTTGGTGATGATCTTGATCGCCGCGGCAGAGCCCAGCGGCCCCATGTGAAAGATCTCGCCGCCCATGGCTTGGAAGGCCGGCCGGTGCTTGGCGAAGACCGCTTCGTCGCCGCCGATCAGCACCGTGATCAGGCCGCTGGCGGCGCGATGGACCCCGCCGGTTACCGGTGCTTCCAGGGTGTCGATGCCCTTGGCTTTGCCTAGTTCGGCGATGCGTTGCACCTCGGCGGGATCGTTGGTGCTCATCTCGATCCAGGTACCGCCGGAGCCCAAGGTCTCCAAGACGCCCTTGGGTCCAGTCATCACCGCTGCCGCCGACGCCGGGGAAGGCAGGCAGGTGATGACTGCCTCGGCCTTGGCTGCCAAGGCAGCAGGATCCTCCGCCCAGGTGGCACCGGCGGCCAACAGCGGCTCGGCTGCCTCGCGCCTAAGGTCGTTGACGGTCAGCGGGAAGCCCGCCCGAAGCAGACTGGCGGCCAGGTGCCGGCCTAGATTTCCCAATCCGATGAAACCGTAACGCACGTCCTTTTGCTCCTTAATCTTAAACGCGCAGCGGATCTTGCATCATCTCCAGGTGCAGGCGCTCGCCCTCGTAGGGATGTGCCAAGGCGACCTCTTCGTCCAGCTCCACGCCGAGCCCCGGCGCGCCCGGCGGAATGACGTAGCCCTCCTCCCACCGGATGGGGGTTTTCAGCAGCTTGGCGTGGAAGCCGCCCCAGTCGCCGATACTCTCCAGGATCAGGAAGTTGGGCGAGCAGGCGGCCAGTTGGATGTTGGCGGCGCCGACGATGGGGCCGCAGTAAAGGTGCGGGGCCAGTTGCACATAATGGGCTTCGGCGATGGCGGCGATCTTCTTGGCCTCCAGGATGCCGCCCACGCGGCCCAGATTCATCTGCAAGATCGCCGCCGCGCCGCTTTCGATCACTTGGGCGAATTCGATCTTGCCGGTCAGCCGCTCGCCGGTAGCGATGGGGATGGAGGTGGCGCGGGCGACCTTGGCCATCTCCTCGGGCATCCCGGGCGGCGTAGGCTCCTCGAACCACAGGGGGTCCAGCGGCTCCAGCCTGCGCGCCAGGCGGATGGCGCCGGCGGCGGTGAACTGTCCGTGCGTGCCGAACAGCAGATCGGCCTTGTCGCCGACGGCCTCGCGAATGCGGCTGCAAAAGGCGGCTGAGCGGGAGAGGGTGGGCAGGTCCGGCATACGGCCGTCGTAAACCGTGTAGGGACCGGCCGGGTCGAACTTCACCGCCGTGAATCCGCGCGCGACCTCGGCGGCGGCCACCTCCGCGGCGGCGTCGGGGTCGCTGTAGACCGGCGCGTCGGTGGCGTTGGCGCTGCCCTCGGGCGGATAGAGGTAGGTATAGCTGCGCAGGCCCTCGTGCACCTGCCCGCCGAGCAGTTCGTAGACCGGTTTCCCGGCGGCTTTGCCGAGGATGTCCCAGCAGGCCATCTCCAGCGCGCTCAGGACGCCTAGAAGCGAAATATCGGGCCGCAATGCATAGCCGGAGCCGTAGACCCGATGCCACAGCCGTTCGATCCGATGCGGATCGCTGCCTTCGACATAGCGCTGGAAGACGTCTTCGATCATCGCCACGACGGTCTTGGGGCCGAAGGTGGCAACATAGGCCTCGCCGACGCCCTCGATGCCGTCGTCGGTGGTGAGCTTCAGGAAAATGAAATAGCGGCCGCCTCGATGCGGCGGCGGGTTGCCGACGATGAAGGTCTTAAGGTCGACGATGCGCATGGGACCGGACTCCCTAGTCTCATCGTAGGACTGACCCTAGGCGGGCGAAGAGGGCGAAAAACGCTCTTTCCCGCCGGTTAGCATCCCGTACCCGTCAATCCCGTAACCGTTAATCCCCTACCGGGCGCGCGGCCGGCTCCAGGGAAGCCGATCGACCGGCGCGACGTCCGCCAGCCGGTAGCCGCCGCAGATCCCGAAGTGCTGGCAGGGGGCGGCAACCCGGTTGCCGGCTGAGGTCGGGCGTTCCAGGACCTCGGCCCGCAGGCCGTCGCCCTCCTTGGCTTTGCCGCGGACCGGAAAGCGCGCTCCCGGGAGGGCGTTGGCCAGGTAAAGCGGGCGTCGCTCCCGCCGGCCGATCCCGTCACCCTGCGCACCGGGGCTGTCGATCGTTGAGGCCAAGGCTGTGCTGCCGACCCGCAGCGGGTTTTTCCTGCTCCTTAGTTGTCGGCCTACAGGCACAGGCAGGCTGTTGCGCACCCGGCCGAATGTCCGGTCGTGCGGGTGCTCGGGATCGCTGCCGGTGAGGCCATGACGCATCCGGCCCAGCGCCAGCGTGCGCTTCAGGTCCGGATTCCCGCTAGCGATGCCGTCCATCCTCCGGCCGAACGGCGCCGATGCGCCGGCGGGGTGCGGCCACTTCTTGCGGCTGCATGAGGTTGGGGATAGGGAGCGGCGTGAAGCATTTCTATTTCGTCCGGTGACCTCTGCCCGCCGGACCGGTGACTAGGCCGCGCGGCTGCGGCTCTCCGCCAGGCCTCGATCGAGCAACAGCCGGTCGGCGCGTTGTTTGCTCTTGCTCATGCCGGCACCTCCCAGCGTTGCCAGAGGCGATAGTAGCGCAAGGTCAGCAAGGCGGCGGCAAGGGTCAGTCCGCTGGCCAGACCGATCCAGATGCCGACCCCGGCAAGGTCTGTGCCGAAGCCTAGCAGGGCCGAGGCCGGCAAGCCCACCAGCCAGTAACCGACGCCGGCGATCAGCATCGGCACCTTGGTATCCTTCAGACCGCGCAAGCAGCCCATGGCAACGACCTGGCCGCCGTCGACCGCTTGGAAGAGGGCGCCCACGGCCAGAAAGCTGACGCCCAGCGCGATGACTGCGGCTGCCTCCGGGTCGCTGTTGTCCAGGAAAAGCCGTAAGAAAAGCTGCGGAAAGACCCAGAGCGCTATCGCCGTTATCAAGCTGGAAAGGAGGCCCATGGCGTAGGTGACGACGGCGGCGCGTCCGGCGGCGGCCTTGTCGTCGAGTCCCACGGCAAGCCCGATGCGAACCGTTCCGGCCTGCGAGATCCCGAGCGGAATCATGTAGGCAATAGCCACCAGTTGGACGGCGGCACCGTGCGCCGCTTGCGATTCGATGCCGATCAGACCTTGCAGGAACAGGGCCGCCATGAAGAAGGTGGTCTCGAAGAAGAGCGCAATACCGATCGGCACGCCGACGCGCAGGATCTCGAAGAACAGCGGCCAGTCCGCCTTCCAGAGTCGGGTAAAGATCCGGAAGCGGCGCAAGTTCCAGTCCAGAAGGATGAAGGGCAACAGTCCGAGAAAGACCACCCAGGCCGAGAGCGCCGCGGCAATGCCCGCACCGGCGATGCCGTAAGCGGGCAGGCCCCATTTTCCGAACACCAGGACGTAGCCGGCCAGGGCGTTAAACATGATGCCCAGAAAGATGGCGTAGAGGGCAGGCCGCGGCCGGTCCATTGCCGCTGCGAAGTTCCGCAGCACGAAGTACCAGATCCAAGCCGGAAGACCGAAACAAAGCGGGCGGGCGAAGTCTTCTGCCGCGTCGGCAACCGCAGACGGCTGGTCCAGCAGCGCCATCAAAGGCTTGGTGTTCCAGAGAATCAGAACCGCCGGCAGCATCATGACCGTGGCGGTCCAGAGGCCCTGGCGGACGGTTCTGCGGATCTGGCGATAGGCGCGGCGTCCCCGTGCTTGGCTTACCAGAGGCGCCACGGCGACCGCCAGACCCATGAGGAAGAGAAAAACTGCATGGAAGGTCTGTGAGCCGACCGTGGCGGCCGCCAACTCGGTGGGGCCCAGACGGCCGGCATAGAAGATCTCGACCGTATGAATGCCGATCTGGGCCAACTGCATGAAGACCAGCGGCCAGGCCAGCGCGAAGGTTGCGCCGATCTCCCGACGCCATAGCGGCGAAAGGAGGGGCGGCGGGTTCCCGGATGCGTAAGCCGCTTGCTTGCAAGAGCGCTGGTGCATGACCGCACTTTGCAGTGCCGGGGAAAAGAGGTCTAGGGACTCCGGGGTAAATCAGCACTGCGTGGCCGCCAAGGCTTGCAGTGAAAGAGAAGGTGAGGGCGGATTGACCCTTCCTACCCTTCGGAAACGGATGTTTAGGGTCTCGCCGTTTCCTTGAATTCTTCGAAGGAGATAACTCCGTCACCGTTGCGATCATGTCCGATCATCGCCTCATCAATGGACGACTGGTCGTTCTCGTACTTGCCTAAGACCTTTACGCTGGATTCCAACTCGCCGCGGTCGAGGGCGCCATCGCCGTTGTAATCGAAGTGTCCGAAGATGCGCGGCAGGAAGACACGATCCCACTCGGCTTCAGTCATCTCGTCGTTGGCGAATCTTATTAGTAGCAATCCAGATAGTAGGTACTCTGTCTTCGAGATCGTGCCGTCGCCGTTCTCGTCCATTAGCATAATTAGGGCGCCGACCTGGAGGGCCGGATTGTCATTGACGCTCATCAACTCAATCATCAGGTCCTGTTCGACAGCGCTCAGTTGACCGTTGCCGTCGATGTCGACTAGGTCGAATATATTTTTTAGGTGATACAGTTACACGGCTTTCTCGGTGAACTGTGCGGAGGCTGCGGCAGGCAGCAGAGCGGCCAGAACCAAGCCTTGGACGCTGGTTCAAAGACCTCGCATGAGATGTAAACTCCCTAGGCTTGGTTTCGGCTTCAGGAAGCCAAGAGGTGGGCAGCTTCGAGGGCTGCGTAGGTGAGGACGGCGTCGGCGCCGGCCCTCTTGAAACAGATGAGGCTTTCCAGGACGGCGCGGTCGTTGTCCAGCCAGCCCTTCCGGGCCGCCGCCTTCAGCATGGCATACTCACCGCTGACGTGATAAGCGAAAGTAGGCAAAGCAAAGGCATCCTTCACCTCGCGCAGAACATCCAGATAGGGGAGGCCGGGCTTGACCATCAAGAGATCGGCCCCCTCCGCCACGTCCAGTGCTACCTCGCGCAATGCCTCGGCCCGATTCCCGGGCGAAAGTTGGTAGGTCTTCTTGTCTCCTTTCAACGACGCGCCGGATCCGACGGCATCGCGGAAGGGAGCGTAGAAGGTGCTCGCGAACTTGGCAGCGTAGGCGACGATCGGCAACCGCTGATGACCGGCTTTATCCAAGGCGCTGCGCAGGGCGCCGATACGCCCGTCCATCATGTCGGAGGGACCTTGCAGATCGCAGCCCGCCTCAGCCTGAACCAGGGCTTGCCGCACCAGCACCTCAACAGTCTCGTCGTTCAGGACCTCTTCGCCGGCCACCAGCCCGTCGTGGCCGTCGGCGTTGAAGGGATCGAGCGCGACGTCGCACATCACGCCTAGCTCCGGGAAGCGCTGCTTCACTGCCCGCACGCTGCGGCAAATCACGTTGTCAGGGTTGACGGCCTCGTCGCAGGTCGTGGTCTTAAGTGCTTCGGGAACGTAGGGGAAGAGGGCGATGCAGGGAATCCCGGCCTCCAAGGCCTGTTCGCAGGCGCGCAACAGGCCGTCCTCATCGTGGCGCAAAACGCCAGGCATGGAGGGCACCGGGCCGGCATCGGCGGGTTCAGACACGAACAGCGGCCAGATAAAGTCGTCGGGGGAGATCTGCTGCTCGGCGGTCAGGCGCCGCATCCAGTCGCTCTGGCGCAGGCGGCGGAGGCGGGTGGCGGGAAAGCGGCCGCTAAAGGCCATCTGTGCTGGCATGGCTTTCTCTCGTGTCGGAGGATAAAGAAAGGCCGAAGATCTGCTCGAAACTGTCTTTGAGAGCGCGGTCGAGTTCGGCATCGCTCGCCGTCTTGCCGAGCGCAGCCAGGGAAGTCACGCCCAGTCGGGGGTCGGCGATCCCGCATGGCACGATGCCGGAGAAGTGCTCCAGCACGGGATCGCGGTTGATCGAGATACCGTGGAAGGTCACCCAGTGGCGCACGCGCACGCCGATGGCGGCGATCTTGTCCTCGCGGCCGTTGGCCTGCGGGACCCAGATGCCGACACGGCCTTCCCGCCGCTCGCCGCCCACGCCGAAGTGTGCCAGGGTAGCGATGATCCAGTCCTCTAGACTGCGGACGAAAGCGCGTAGATCCGGGCTGCGCCGGCGCAAGTCCAGCATAACATAGGCAATGCGCTGGCCGGGGCCGTGGTAGGTGTACTGTCCGCCGCGGCCGGTCTTGAAGACCGGAAAGCGGTTGGGCGCGCGCAGGTCTTCTGCCTTGGCCGAGGTTCCGGCGGTGTAGAGGCTCGCGTGCTCCAGCAGCCAGATGCTCTCCGGCGCGGTTCCGGCACGGATGGCGGCGATCCGCGCTTCCATGAAGGTGAGGGCCTCGGGATAGTCGACCGGCTCGCTGCTGATGATCCAGTTAACCATGGCGCAGCGTGATGGCGCTTCGTGCAGCCTCTTGGCAAGTCTTTCCGCAGCGCTTGCTATTGGCCTTTGCGTGGCGCTCGGCAGGGTCTAGGCTCAAGCACGATGGCGCGCGTGTTCGAGCAAGGCGGCCTTGCGCGCTACAGGAGCTGTTCGGACGCGCACTGCACAAGGGGCGTCGGTCAGTTATAGCCAAGGGGAGAAGAGCGATGGCCTTTGATGCAGCAGACAAGCTGAAACGCGAGTCGCTTGCCTACCATCGCGAATGGCCCAAGGGAAAGCTGGCAATCGCGGCGACCAAGCCGCTGGATACCCAGCACGACCTAGCGCTGGCCTATTCTCCCGGCGTGGCTGTGGCCTGCGAGGCCATTGCCGAGAACCCGGTCGAAGCCAGCGAGATGACGGCACGCGGCAATTTGGTTGCGGTCATCACCAACGGCACGGCCGTCTTGGGCCTGGGTAACATCGGCCCTTTGGCCGCGAAACCGGTTATGGAAGGAAAGGCCGTCCTCTTTAAGAAGTTCGCCGGAATCGACGTCTTCGATCTAGAGGTAACCGAGACCGATCCCAAGCGCTTTTGCGACATTGTCGCAGCGCTAGAGCCGACCTTCGGCGGCATCAATCTGGAAGACATCAAGGCGCCGGAGTGCTTCCAGATCGAGCAAGATCTGCGCAGCCGTATGGGTATTCCTGTGTTTCACGACGATCAGCACGGGACCGCCATCATCGTCGGCGCCGCCATCCTCAACGGCTTGCGCCTGGCCGGCAAGGCACCTGAGGAGGTAAAGCTGGTGACCAGCGGGGCAGGAGCCGCTGCGCTTGCCTCGCTCAACGTGCTGGTCGGCTTGGGCCTTAAACGGGAGAACATTTGGGTCACCGACATTGAGGGCGTGGTTTATCGCGGACGCGAGAGCCTGATGGACCGGTGGAAGGCCCCCTATGCACAGGAGACCGATAAGCGGACCTTGGCCGAAGTGATTGAAGGCGCGGATATCTTCCTGGGGCTGTCGGCGCCCAATGTACTGAAACCGGACTATCTGGAGACAATGGCGGACAAGCCCCTGATCATGGCGCTGGCTAACCCGCAGCCTGAGATCGATCCGCAGATCGTCCGCGACCTCCGCCCCGATGCGATCATGGCCACGGGCCGTAGCGATTTTCCTAATCAGGTCAATAACGTGGTCTGCTTTCCCTTTGTTTTCCGCGGTGCATTGGACGTGCACGCCACAACAATCAACGAGGAGATGAAGCTGGCTGCGGTCCGCGCCATTGCCGACCTAGCCATGGCCGAGCAGTCCGATGTCGCGCAGAAAGCCTATGGCGGTCAGTCAGCAAGCTTCGGGCCCGACTACATCATCCCCCGCCCCTTCGACCCGCGTCTGATGCTGGTGATTGCCCCGGCCGTCGCCCAAGCGGCGATGGACAGCGGTGTGGCCACGGCGCCGCTTACCGACATGGCGGCCTATCGGGCGCGGCTGGAGAACGCCGTGTTCCGCACCGGTCTGGTCATGCGCCCGGTCTTCGAACAGGCGCGCGGGACCCTGCGGCGCGTGGCCTATTCCGAAGGCGAGGACGAACGTATCCTGCAAGCGGTACAGGTCGCGATCCAGGAGTGCCTCGCCAAGCCTATCCTGATCGGTCGCCCAAGCGTCATTGAGACACGCGCCAAACGCTTAGGACTTCGGTTCATCGAAGGCGGCAGCTACGAGATCGTCAATCCGGAGAGCGACCGCCGCTTCAATCGCTATTGGCGCCGTTATCATGAGATCATGGCGCGCAGCGGCGTGACGCCGGCGCGTGCGCGCACCGTCGTACGCACTCATAACACCGTGATCGGTGCATTGGCAGTGGATCTGGGCGACGCCGACGCCCTGCTGGCCGGCCCGCAAGGTGGCTTCAACTACCATGCGGACTACCTTCGGGACGTTATCGGCTATGCCGATGGCTGTAATTGTTACTCGGCTTTATCGTTGTTATCGATGCAAAAAGATACGATCTTCATATCCGACTCGAATTTAGCATTGGATCCCGGTCCGGAAGAGATCGTCCGTATGACCTGCCTTGCCTCGGTCCAAGTCCGTCGCTTCGGGATTGAGCCGCGGATCGCCCTCCTGTCGCACTCCAGCTTCGGCAGTGCCTCGGATGGCGAGGCCAAGAAGATGCGGGAGGCGGTACGCTTGCTGCATCGGGATTTTCCCGATCTCAACGTCGACGGCGAGATGCAGGGAGATCTGGCGCTAAACCCTGCGGCGCGCGCCTCGGTTTTGCCCGGCTGTCGGCTGGAGGGGCGGGCCAATCTCTTGATCATGCCCAATCTGGACGCGGCCAACATTTCGGCGACCCTCTTGCGGACCGTGGGGCAGGGGATCGCCGTGGGACCGATGCTGTTGGGCACCGCCCATCCCGTGCATGTGCTGCCGCATGCGGTGACGGCCCGCGGGATCGTGAACATGACTGCGGTGGCAGCCGCCGACGTCGGCGAGGAGCAGGCCGGAAGTGCTTCGGCGTGATCGTGGCATCCATGATAGTGAACACGGTGGCCCATGATAGTGAACACGGTGGCGTCGCTGTCGGGAATTATTATCCCTTTCGCTTTGGACCGCTTGCGTGCCGATTCGGCAGTCGTATCTGCAATGTCCCCGACCACGTGACGGATGTGGTGGAGATTTTTTCATTTCCTTCCACTCTTCCTACATTGCCCTCGGTTAGCGGGTGCTCTTCCAGGAGCCTGTTTGGATGGGTACGTTGCTGCTTTGTAAGGTGGGCGTCTACGCTTCCCGGAGTCTCTGTCAGCCTGTCACTTCTGGCAAGACTGCGGGCCTGCGGCCCGGCGACTCCCGGCTGACTATCTGAGCTTCACCTTCTTCCTACAGTTGGCGAGACACAGCGCCCGCCAAGACCGCGAAAGGACCCGATATGTCTTTATTTTGTGTGCGATTGACCGCTGCCTCCCTTCTGATCGCCTTGGCCTTTGCCTCTTGGCCGAGTAAGGCTTCCGGCGGCTGTGACGACATCCCGACAAGCCTCGCTGAGATAGCGACAAGGTATCCGTTAGTGATTGCCGCCATGAGCTTCAATTTTGGGGCGTTCTCGAGCATGGAGGCTGTCGAATGGACCCTGAGGGTCCGAAGGGGGCGTTTGCTTCCCCCTTTTCTTCCCGAAGATGCTAAAGATCATCCGCCCCAGTATCACCTCTCGGAAGCCTTGGGGAATCTGGAGAAGCGCTGGGATGCCTTGGCCGCTGCTTTTATCGTGAACCCGGAGCTCTTTAAGTGCAAGGTGGGGCCATTCGCGAAGAAGTTTGGGTCATCATCCGAGAAGGAGAAACAGGATCGGGCCACTTTTCTTCTTGCCGCCAGAGATAAGGAACAAGCCGCTTGGGCCAAGCTCGAAGAGATCGAGGCCGGCATCCTGAGTTCCTCGAACTAATAACCCCCCCGAAAGGACCTCACCCTATGACCGACCCTGAAGACATTATCTCTCCGTACTTCTTCGACTGTATCAGGCATGGCAAGCTTGGGATTTTCTCCAGCATATCGTAGCGCAGATCGAAGGGCTCCTGATTCAGCAGCAATGGCGAAAGCAGAAAAGAAACAAGAGGTTTACGACCGTGAGCAACTGAGCAAGCGATTCGTCTGGTTGGGCAAAATGTACAGGCAGATGCACACGGAGGGCGAAAAGATCTTTTGCATCAAGCCTGAAGAGATGTACACCAACATCATGACGATCCTGCAGATGAACCGCATCCACGCAGGCCTGACGGAGATCTTCGATTTCGCGCGCAGTTTTGTGTTACTGATGGATGCTTGTCACCCCGCCTGTAAGCATCTGCCGAAAGGGGAGAGTGCGCACATCGCCTTGCGTAAGCCGAATCGATGGCGGCGCAAGAGCGTTGCGGTCGCGGCCGGACGCTCCGAGTCGATTTATGTGTGATCTTCGAATCGACCGGCAAGAGCCGTCCGATAAGCTAAAAGGAGATGATGTGCTCTCCGGTCGCCGCCAACGGCTGGAGAGCCCCGCGGCGGCAGCGCCGGGCGAAGAGGAAATCGCTGCAGGGCAGGCGGTCTACAGCCCCTCGCTGCTGAAGAAGTACGATCTCCTCGTCCACGGCTTCTCCAATCATCTACTCTGGCGCTGCCCGACCCGGCATCTGCTTGCGCTCTATGATGAAAACCTCTCGGACACGCACTTGGACGTCGGCGTGGGGACAGGGTACTTCCTCCATCGGGCGCGATTCTGGATGGCCGATCCCGACATCACGCTACTGGATCTCAATCCCAGTTGTCTCGCTTATGCTGCGAAGCGAATCTGCCGCTATGTGCCTAAGACGGTGGTCGCCGACGTCTTCAAGCCTTTGCCGGACTTGGGGCCCTTCAAGTCGATCAGCCTGACTTATCTATTGCATTGCCTTCCGGGTTTGCTCATTGACAAGGCCATCGTGCTGGACCGCCTAGCGGACCTTGCCGCACCGGGTGCGGTTCTCTTCGGGGCAACCCTGCTTCAGGGCGATGTCCCGCGAAACTGGGGCGCGCGGCGGCTGATGGCCTTCTACAACGCCAAAGGTATCTTCTCGAACGAAGGTGACTGCCTCGCCGACCTGAAGGAGATCCTAAACAGCCGATTCAAAGACGTGCGGGTGACACTTCGCGGCTGTGTGGGACTCTTCGTCGCCTGGGTTTAAGCGTGGTTCTTGCTTGTTGATGCGTCGTCGTTTTTCAGCAGAACCACAAGGACCGCTGAGAAAAATTGCCACCACCGGCACCGGCAACCAGTGGGCCGTGACGATGAGGCGCAGCACGTTCTCGATCAACATCATCAGGATCATCTAGGCGGTGATGAGATCTGCCGTCAGCATGCCATGTGCGCGGAACGGGCTCTTTAGCTTCAGATAGATGGGATAGAGTGCGATCGCCATCATCACCCCCCCCCAAGCGTTATCGCCAAGAAGGGCCGTAAGAGAACGGAGCGCTAGGTCACCACCGAGGCAATTGTGCTCAAAAGTGCGGCCAGATCGACGGTCGATCGCGAAATTCTTTTCCTTACGTTCAGCCATCGTCCTTAATCCTCCATTCGATGCGATCCCTGACAGCACGCTAGACCGGCGCGCCCAAATGCACAGCGATCCGTGGATGCGGAAAGCCAGAATGCTGCACCTGGACAGTCAACTGTGTCATTATCGATGGGCGCTTTGTCCGGCGTTACGCGGTACCGGGTTGAAATGACATGACTTGCGCCTGTTGTTCTCTTTGCCAGCTTCGCCGCACTGCACTATAGTCCGCGGAAGAACCAAGGCGCCTTTGTGACACCCCCGGTCGCGCGGGCGGCGCCATGAGGGCTTGGCGAATGTAAGGGTCCTGCGAGATGCAAGAATCTATTCTGGGCGAGTATTTCCCGATCCTTCTCTTTCTGGGTATCGCAGGCGCGCTGGCCGGGATCATGGTTTTGGCCTCCTACATCGTCGGCGAGCAGCGGCCGGATTCGGAAAAAATCTCTGCCTACGAATGTGGGTTCGAGGCCTTCGACGATGCGCGCGGCCGCTTCGATGTTCGCTTCTATCTGGTCGCGATCCTCTTCATCATCTTCGATCTGGAAGTCGCTTTTCTCTTCCCCTGGGCGGTCGGCTTGGCGGACATCGGGACCTTCGGCTTCTGGTCGATGATCATCTTTCTGGGGTTGCTGGCGGTCGGCTTCGCCTACGAATGGCGCAAGGGCGCGCTGGAGTGGGAGTAGTCCGTCCAACCGGGACGCGCTCACACCAGACCCCCCTTGGGGTTTCGGAATTTGGTAAGGGAATGACGCAGATGACTGACGGCGGCGTCGCTTTGGCTCCGGGGCCCGAACAGCAGCAGGCGCTGGATAAGGCCGCTTTTGAAGTTCAGAACCGCGGTTTCGTGCTGGGCTCGCTCGACAAGCTGGCCGCCTGGGCGCGCACCGGCTCACTCTGGCCGATGAGCTTCGGGCTGGCCTGCTGCGCGGTAGAGATGATGCACACTGCCTGTAGCCGCTACGATCTGGACCGCTTCGGCATCGTCTTCCGTCCCAGCCCGCGTCAGTCTGACGTGATGATCGTGGCCGGCACTCTGACCAACAAAATGGCACCGGCGCTACGTAAGGTCTACGATCAGATGCCAGAGCCGCGCTGGGTCATATCCATGGGCTCCTGTGCCAACGGCGGTGGCTACTATCACTATAGCTATTCCGTAGTGCGGGGTTGCGACCGCATCGTGCCGGTGGACGTCTATGTGCCGGGTTGCCCGCCGACTGCCGAGGCGCTGCTCTACGGCATCCTGCAGCTCAAGAAGAAGGTGCGCCGTCAGGCGGGCCTTAGCCGCTAGCAGGGGGCGCGCAATGGATCGGGCATCGCAAGAACTGGGCGAGCAGATCAAGGAGAGCCTACCGGAGGGTATGGTGGCAATTGCCGAGGACAGCGGCGAGTTGGTGCTACGTACCGGCATCGATAGCCTGTTGCGCCTGCTGAGCTTCTTGAAGGACGATCAATCCTGCCGTTTCACTTGCCTGGTCGACGTGACCGCGGTGGATTGGCCTGAACGCGAGCAGCGCTTCGAGGTGGTCTACAACCTGCTCTCCGTTACCCACAATCAGAGGGTCCGGGTGACGGTGGAGACTGGCGAGGAGACGCCGGTTCCCTCGGCCATCCCGGTCTTCAATGCCGCCAACTGGCTTGAGCGCGAGGTTTGGGACCTCTACGGCATTTTCTTCGACAAGCATCCGGATCTGCGCCGCATCCTGACCGATTATGGCTTTGAGGGGCACCCGCTGCGCAAGGACTTCCCGCTCACGGGGTATGTCGAGGTGCGCTACGACGAAGAGCAGAAGAGGGTGGTCTACGAGCCCGTGCAGATGATTCAGGAATTCCGCAGGTTTGACTTCGAGTCCCCTTGGGAAGGCATACTGAACGCCAAGAACAACGCCCTCTTGCCCGGTGACGAGAAGACCGTCGGCCTGGACTAGACCTAAGGAAACGCGGGGAATGCCCGAAGCGAAGATCAAGCCGCTAACGCTCAACTTCGGTCCCCAGCATCCGGCCGCACACGGCGTGCTGCGCCTGGTGCTCGAGATGAACGGGGAAGTTATCGAGCGCGCCGACCCCCACGTCGGCCTGCTACACCGTGGCACTGAGAAGCTGATCGAGTACAAGACCTACTTGCAGACCGTGCCCTACTTCGACCGCTTGGACTATGTCTCGCCGATGAACCAGGAGCACGCCTATGCTCTGGCGGTGGAGAAGCTCCTGGGTATCGAGGTGCCGAAGCGCGCCCAATACATCCGAGTGCTCTTCTCGGAACTAACGCGCATCGCTAACCATCTGCTGAACATCACCACCTTCGCGCTTGACGTCGGCGCCATGACGCCGATCCTCTGGGGCTTCGAGGAGCGCGAAAAGATCATGGAGTTTTACGAGCGGGTCTGCGGCGCGCGCCTGCATGCTGCCTACTTGCGGCCGGGCGGGGTGCACCAGGATCTGCCGGCGGGCTTGGCCCACGATATCCGCGCCTTCACCGAGACCTTCCCCAAGGTCGTGGACAATATGGAAGGCCTCTTGACCGAGAATCGAATTTTCCGTCAGCGCACGGTCGATATCGGTATCGTCAGCCCGGAGGATGCGCTCGATTGGGGCTTCTCCGGTCCCATGATCCGCGGCTCCGGCCTAGCTTGGGATCTGCGCAAGGCGCAGCCCTACGACTGTTACGACGAGCTCGGCTTTGGCGTTCCGGTCGGCAAAAACGGCGACTGCTTCGACCGCTATCTGGTCCGTGTGGAAGAGATGCGGCAGTCCTTGGCGATCGTTGCGCAGTGTTTGGATCGGATGCCCGAGGGCCAGGTGTATGTGCCGAACCACAAGGTCACGCCGCCACGGCGGGCGGAAATGAAGCAGTCGATGGAGGCTCTCATCCATCACTTCAAGCTCTATACCGAGGGCTATCGCGTACCGCCGGGGGCAACCTACACGGCCGTGGAGGCACCCAAGGGAGAGTTCGCCGTTTATCTGGTCTCCGACGGCAGCAACAAGCCCTACAAATGCCACATCCGGGCGCCGGGCTTCGCACATATGGCAGCCATGGACTTTCTCTGCAAGGGGCATATGCTGGCTGACTCGGTTGCCATTCTCGGCTCCATGGATATCGTTTTCGGCGAGGTTGACCGATGAGTCAAACCACATACCGTGCACCGGAGAGCGGCGAATTCGCCTTCGATGCAGAAAACGAAGCCCTGGCCCAGCGCATAATCGCCCGCTATCCCGAGGGGCGTCATCGCAGCGCCGTCATTCCGCTGCTGGACATCGCCCAGCGGCAGAACGGCGGCTGGCTCTCCAAGGAAGCCGTCGAGTTCGTGGCTGGGCGCCTTGGCATGGCACCGATCCGGGTGCATGAGGTCGCCAGCTTCTACAGCATGTTCAACAAGAATCCGGTAGGTAAGTATCTGCTGCAGGTCTGTCGCACCACACCTTGTTGGCTGCGTGGATCGGACTCGCTGACGCAGACCATCAAGGAGATCTGCGGGATCGAGATCGGCGATACCTCCGAAGACGGGCTCTTCACCCTGATCGAGGTCGAGTGCCTGGGCGCCTGCTGCAATGCGCCGATGGTGCAGATCAACGACGATTACTATGAAGATCTGACTGCAAAATCTCTGGATAAGATATTGGATAATTTGAAGAATGGTCGTGTCGTTGAGAAGGGCTCTCAGACTGGCCGCATAGCTTCGGCGCGGCAAGACGGGCCCCATATCCTGGTGGATTTCGATCCGAACCCGGTGTCGAGCGGTATTCTGCGCGGCGACGCCGTCGATGAAGAGGCGCCGGGGCCGGGCTCCGCACCGACGCCCGATCCCAGCCTTGAAGAGAAGGCGGATGCAGCCGGCAAGCGCCCCGCTGGTTTGGACCGGCCGCGCAACGGCAAGGCCGATGCCTTAATCAAGATCAAGGGCATCGGACCGGCCAATGAGGCAGCCTTGGCCAAGCTGGGTATCTTCCACTTCGATCAGATTGCCTCTTGGAGCCCGGAAGAGGCAACCTGGGTCGGCACTTTTCTGGCCTTCCCCGGCCGGATTGAGCACGAAGAGTGGATTCAGCAGGCTAAGACCCTGGCCGGGAGGAAGGCATAAGACATGCTGCAGGATAGGGACCGCATCTTCAACAACCTCTACGGTCAAGAGGACTGGGGCGTCGAGGGAGCCCGCAAGCGGGGTGTCTGGAGCGAGATCCCGGCCATTCTCGACCTAGGTCACGAGAAAATCATTGATCTCTTGAAGCAGTCGGATCTGCGCGGCCGCGGCGGTGCCGGCTTCCCGACCGGTATGAAGTGGGGCTTCATGTGGCCGAAGCGCGACGACCGCCCTCGGTACCTGGTGGTGAACGCCGACGAGTCGGAGCCCGGATCCTGCAAAGACCGCGAGATTCTGCGCAACGATCCCCACCGTCTACTGGAAGGCATACTGGTGGCCTGCTTCTCGATGGGAGCGAACGCCAGCTATATCTACGTGCGCGGCGAGTACTACAACGAGGCCTCGCACATTCAGCAGGCCATAGATCAGGCCTATGAAGCTGGCTTGCTGGGCAAGAATGCATGTGGGACCGGCTGGGACTGCGACGTCTATCTGCATCGCGGTGCTGGTGCCTACATTTGCGGTGAGGAGACCGCGCTGCTGGAGAGCCTGGAGGGCAAGAAGGGCCAGCCGCGCCTGAAGCCACCGTTTCCGGCTGCGGCCGGTCTTTACGGCTGCCCAACCACCATCAACAATGTCGAGACCGTCGCTGTGGTACCTGAGATCCTGCGCCGCGGGGTCAGTTGGTGGAAGCAGTTCGGCCGCCCGCGCAACCACGGCACCAAGATCTTCTCAATTTCCGGCCACGTCGAAAAGCCCTGCAACGTCGAAGAGGCAATGAGCATCTCCCTGAAGGAGTTGATCGATAAGCATGCCGGCGGCGTGCGCGGCGGCTGGGACAATCTGCTGGCGATTATCCCCGGCGGCTCTTCGGTACCCTGCCTGCCGGAGACCATCTGCAACGAGGTGCTGATGGACTTCGATGCGCTGCGTGAGGCGCGCTCGGGCTTGGGAACTGCTGCGGTCATCGTAATGGACAAGTCGACCGACATTGTCGAGGCGATCGCGCGCCTGTCGCACTTCTACATGCACGAGAGCTGTGGCCAGTGCACACCCTGTCGCGAGGGCACCGGATGGATGTATCGCGTCATCACCCGTATGGTCCGCGGCGAGGCGGAGAAGCGGGAGATAGATCTGCTACTGGATGTCACGCATCAAGTCGAGGGCCATACGATCTGTGCTCTGGGCGACGCGGCAGCGTGGCCGGTACAGGGTCTCATCCGCCACTTCCGTCCGGAACTTGAGCGCCGGATCGAGGCCTATCGTGCCCGCGCCGCGGCCTAAGCCTAGGCAGAGAATGGATCGGGACTAACATGCCGAAACTCACCATCGACGGGCGCGAGGTCGAGGTCCTCAAAGGGATCACGGTGCTGCAAGCCTGCGAGCTGTCCGGCGTCGAGATCCCGCGCTTTTGCTACCATGAACGCCTCTCGGTCGCCGGTAACTGCCGCATGTGCTTGGTGGAAATGGAGCGTGCACCCAAGCCGATTGCGTCTTGCGCCATGCCGGTGGGCGAGGGGATGGTCATCAAGACCGATACACCGCTCGTGCAGAAGGCGCGTCAGGGAACCATGGAATTCCTGCTGATTAATCATCCGCTCGACTGTCCGATCTGCGATCAGGGCGGCGAATGCGATCTGCAGGATCAGGCCATGGCATACGGCTACGACCGCAGCCGCTATAGCGAGAACAAGCGTGCTGTCGCCGAGAAGGAGATGGGGCCGATCGTCAAGACGGTGATGACCCGCTGTATCCAATGCACCCGCTGCGTCCGCTTCGCCACCGAGATCGCCGGAGTCGAGGAGGTGGGGCTAGTGAACCGCGGCGAGCATGCCGAGATCACTACCCTTGAGAAGGCGATCGACAGTGAACTCTCCGGCAATCTCATCGACGTTTGTCCGGTAGGGGCATTGACCGGCCGCCCCTACGCCTTCCATGCACGCCCCTGGGAGCTGCGTAAAATCAACTCAATCGACGTCATGGATGCAGTCGGAAGCAACATCCGCATCGATGCGCGCGGCCGCGATATCTTGCGGGTGCTGCCGCGGCTGCATGAGAGGGTGAACGAGGAGTGGCTGGCCGACAAGTCGCGCTACGCCATTGACGGCCTGAAGAAGGCGCGCCTCGACCGGCCCTATCTGCGCGATGTCGAGGGTAAGCTTAAGCCCTGCAGCTGGGACGAGGCATTCGACCTCATCGCCCATAAAATGCTGGCCTTGGACGGGACCGAGATGGCGGCACTGGCCGGCGATCTCTGCGACGGCGAATCCATGATGGCGCTGAAGCTGCTGATGCAGTCCCTAGGTGTGCCCAATATCGACTGCCGTCAGGACGGTGCCAAGCTGGCCTGCGATCCGGCTGGCGATGCGGAGGCGGGCTTCCTGTTCAACAGCGGCATCGCCGGTGTCGAGGAGGGCGATGCGATTCTGTTGATCGGCAGCAATCCGCGTTGGGAGGCACCGCTGATCAATGCCCGCATCCGTAAGCGTAGTCTTGAGGGCGACTTATCGGTCGGCATGATCGGTCCGGCCCCGGATCTGACCTATGCCTACGAGCATCTCGGCGAGGGCCCCGACGCGTTGGCCGCTCTAGCCCGTGGCGAAGGGGCTTTTGCCGAGATTTTGGCCAAGGCTGAGAAGCCCTTGCTAATCCTCGGCCAGGGCGCTCTGGCCCGTCCCGACGGTTGCGCGATCCTGGCGCTGGCGCGTCAGGTGGCCGAGCGTAGCGGGATGGCCGGGGAAGAAGCACCGGACAGCTGGAACGGCTTCAATGTGCTGCACACCGCAGCCGGACGTGTCGCCGGCTTGATGATGGGCTTCCTGCCGCAGGCCGGCGGGTACGAACTGGAAGGTATCCTTGCCAGCTGCGAAGAGGGGACCGTCAAGTTGGTCTACTTACTGGGCGCCGACGAGATCGATACCGCCCGCTTGGGTAAGGCATTCGTGATTTACCAAGGCCACATCGGCGATGCGGGTGCCAATCGTGCCGATGTGATCCTGCCCGGAGCGGCCTACACCGAGAAGAACGGTACCTACGTTAACACCGAGGGCCGGGTGCAGCTGGCCCGGCTAGCGGTCTTCCCGCCTGGCGATGCGCGTGAGGACTGGACAATACTCAGAGCCCTCTCGGCGCGCCTCAAGATGCCACTGCCTTTCGACAACATCGGTGCGCTGCGCAAGCTGCTGATCGACAGCAACCCGCGCTTCGGCAAGCTGGATCGGCAGATCCCTGGCGTTTGGGGAGCCTTCGGAGCCGAGGGCCCCTTGGATCCGACACCGATCACCTCGCCGATCCTAAACTACTATCGCACCGATCCCATCAGCCGCGCTTCGGCCACTATGGCTGCCTGCAGCGCAGCCTTCGTAACCGGCAGCGGGGAGGCCACAGGAATCCATGGCTGAAGCTGGCTTTTGGTCGAGCTACGCCTGGCCCTTCATCCTGACTATCCTCTCGATTCTGGCTATGGTGGTGCCGCTCTTGGTGGCGGTCGCCTACCTGACACTGGCCGAACGCCGGGTGATCGCAGCGATGCAACTGCGCAAGGGTCCCAACGTGGTTGGCCCCTTCGGCCTGCTGCAGCCCTTCGCCGACGGCCTGAAGCTACTGTTCAAGGAGACCATCTTGCCGGCCGGCGCCAACCGCATGGTTTTCCTGCTGGCGCCGATGCTGACTTTTACCCTGGCGCTGATCGCCTGGGCGGTAATCCCGGTGGCGGACGGCTGGGTGATTGCCGACATCAACGTCGGCATCCTTTATCTATTCGCGGTCTCTTCGCTGGGCGTCTACGGCGTCATCATGGCCGGCTGGGCGTCGAACTCGAAATACCCCTTCCTGGGCGCGCTACGTTCGGCGGCACAGATGGTCTCCTACGAGATCTCCATGGGCTTAGTGATCGTGACCGTCATTCTTTGTGCCGGTTCCTTGAACATCTCCGACATCGTTGAGGCGCAGCGGGACCTTTGGTACTGCATCCCCTTGCTGCCGATGTTTGTAGTCTTCTTCATCTCGACTTTGGCCGAGACCAACCGCTCTCCGTTCGATCTGCCTGAGGGAGAATCTGAACTGGTGGCCGGCTATTTCGTCGAGTATTCTTCCATGTCTTTCGCCCTCTTCTTCCTGGGCGAGTATGCGAACATGATTCTGATGAGCGGCATGACCACCATTCTCTTCCTCGGTGGCTGGCTCGCGCCCTTCGGGATTGCCCCTTTTATCTGGATCCCGGAGGTAATCTGGTTCCTGCTCAAGGTCTCACTGGTCCTCTTCTGCTTCCTGTGGGTCCGAGCGACCTTCCCGCGCTATCGCTACGATCAGTTGATGCGACTGGGATGGAAGGTCTTCTTACCGCTTTCCCTGCTTTGGCTGGTTGTTACCGCGGGCGCGCTCGTCGCCTTTGATTGGCTGCCGGCAGCAGGCGGAGCCTAGGCAGTTAGGAAAGGTCCGAAGCGATGTCGGTAATGTCACGCGGCTTTCGTAGCCTTCTGATGGGAGAGCTGTTGTCCGGTATGGGGCTGACCCTGCGCTACTTCTTCAAGCCCAAGGTCACCCTGAATTATCCCTATGAGAAGGGCCCGATCTCCCCGCGTTTCCGCGGTGAGCATGCGCTACGCCGCTATCCCAACGGCGAAGAGCGCTGCATAGCTTGTAAGCTCTGCGAAGCGATCTGTCCGGCTCAAGCCATTACCATCGAGTCGGAGCCGCGCGCTGACGGCAGCCGCCGCACCACGCGCTACGACATCGATATGACGAAGTGTATCTACTGTGGTTTCTGCCAAGAGGCCTGTCCGGTCGATGCCATTGTCGAGGGACCGAACTTCGAGTTTGCCGCCGAGACCCGCGAAGAACTTTTCTACAACAAGGAGCGGCTTCTGGATAACGGTGACCGCTGGGAATGTGAGATTGCGCAGAACCTCGAGAAGGATGCGCCCTACCGCTAAAGCCTCCGACAGCAAGTAAAGAAGGAAGGTTACGCGGTGTTGAGATCGGTTGGATCAGTAGGCGCGTCGGTGATGTCCGGCGGCGACCGCAAGGGGGCAAAATGATCGTAGAGACCATGGTGTTCTACCTCTTTTCGGCGATCATGATCGCGTCGGCCGTGATGGTGATCTCGACCCGCAATCCTGTGCATTCGGTGTTGTTTCTGATCCTAACCTTTTTCAATGCAGCGGCGCTTTTCATGCTTACAGGCGCGGAGTTCCTAGCGATGATCCTGGTCGTGGTCTATGTCGGCGCGGTTGCGGTGCTGTTCCTCTTCGTGGTGATGATGCTGGACATCAACTTCGTCGAGCTGCGTCAGGGTTTTATGCAGTATCTGCCTGCAGGCGCCCTGATTGGGGCGATACTCTTGATCGAACTGGCTTTCTTCTCGGTTGGGCACTGGGTATCGGCGCCGGATGCCGACGCGCAGCGCGCGCTGGCCATGCCAGCGGCGGGACAGGTCAGCAACACCTTGGCGCTGGGCCGCGTGCTCTATACCGACTACGCCTACCTATTTCAGCTGGCCGGGCTGATCCTGCTGGTGGCCATGATCGGCGCCATCGTGCTGACCCTGAGGCAGCGCGCCGGGGTCAAGAAGCAGTCGATTGCCGACCAGGTCTCGCGATCACGCGGGGAGGCCATCGAGATCAAGGATGTGCCTACGGGGAGCGGGGTCTAACGCCATGCCCGAAGCCATCGGCCTTAGCCACTATCTAGTGGTTGCCGCGATCCTCTTTACCCTAGGGATCTTCGGCATCTTTCTGAACCGCAAGAACGTGATCGTCATCTTGATGTCGATCGAACTAATGCTCTTGGCTGTCAACATCAATCTGGTGGCTTTTTCTACCCACCTAGGAGATCTGGTGGGTCAGGTCTTTGCCATGTTCATCCTGACCGTGGCGGCGGCGGAGGCAGCTATCGGGCTCGCCATCCTTGTGGTCTACTTCCGCAACCGCCGATCGATCGCAGTGGAAGACATCAACATGATGAAGGGCTAAGGCCGTATGGATGCCGCAGTCGTCTTTCTACCTCTGATTGGGGCCATCGTTGCGGGCCTTTTCGGTCGCTCCTTGGGCAATCGGGGAGCGCAGGCGGTGACCTGCACCTCGATGGTGCTCTCCTGTCTCTTCGCGCTGATCCTCTTCACGCGGGTGCCATTAGGCGGAGAGGAGCCCTGGGTCACGCCACTCTTCACCTGGTTCGAGAGCGGCCGCTTCCAGCTCTCCTGGGCGCTAAAGGTCGATAGCCTCTCGGTGGTCATGATGATGGTGGTGACCGTCGTTTCGACCGTCGTGCATTTCTACTCGATCGGTTACATGAGCCGGGACAAGTCGGTCTCGCGCTTCATGTCCTATCTGTCCCTCTTCACCTTCTTCATGCTTATGCTGGTGACCTCGGACAACTTGGTGCAGATGTTTTTCGGTTGGGAGGGCGTGGGTCTGGCCTCCTACCTTCTGATCGGCTTCTGGTACGAGAAACCCTCGGCCAACAACGCGGCGATGAAGGCCTTTCTGGTGAACCGCGTAGGTGATGTCGGCTTCGCACTGGGTATTGCCGGGGTTTTCTTTCTGTTCGGCGCCGTCGACTTCGCTAACATCTTTCCACATGCTGAGGCGGAAGCGGCCAAGACCATTACGATCTTTGGCGTCACCGCGCCGGCCTTGGAGATTCTCTGCATTCTGCTGTTCGTCGGCGCGGTGGGTAAGTCGGCTCAACTGGGTCTGCACACTTGGCTGCCGGACGCCATGGAGGGTCCGACTCCAGTCTCGGCCCTGATCCATGCCGCCACCATGGTGACGGCAGGCGTTTTCATGGTCTGCCGCCTATCGCCGCTATTCGAAGAAGCATACGTTGCGCGCGAGATCGTGACCTATGTTGGCGCGATCACCTGCTTCTTCGCGGCCACCGTCGGCATCTCGCAGAACGACATCAAGCGGGTGATCGCCTATTCGACTTGCTCGCAGCTGGGCTACATGTTCTTTGCCGTCGGTGTCTCGGCCTATTCGGCGGCCATGTTCCACCTGACCACGCACGCCTTCTTCAAAGCGCTTCTATTCTTGGGGGCAGGTTGTGTCATCCATTCCATGCACCACGATCAAGACATGCGGCGGATGGGCGGTCTCTACAAGAAGATACCGGTCACCTACGCCTACATGTGGATCGGTTCCTTGGCGCTGGCTGGCATCGGTCTGCCGCTGGGCCTGATCGGACTGTGGGACATCGGCTTTGCCGGCTTTTACTCGAAGGACATGGTGATCGAGGCCGCCTATGCTGCGCACACCGGTCAGGGCCTTTTTGCCTACTGGATGGGCGTGGTCGCGGCGGTGCTGACCGGGCTCTACTCCGGTCGCCTGATCTTCATGACCTTCCACGGCAAGCCGGCAATCCCCGAGGCCTACGAGCAGGCGCATGAATCGCCGCGGGCGATGATCCTGCCCCTGATCGTACTGGCCTTTGGGGCCTGCTTCGCTGGCATGCTTGGCTACTATTTTTTCGTCGGCGACGGACGTGCCGACTTCTGGGGCGGTGCCTTGGTTAGCAAGAAGGAAACGGTTGAGCATGCCCATCACGTGGCGGCCTGGGTCAAGATGATGCCCTTTTTCGCCGGACCGCTGGGCTTTGCCATTGCCTGGGTGGCCTATAGGGCACAGCCCGACCTGGCGGGCGCCATCGCGGCGCGCTTCCGCCCTATCTATCTCTTCTTGCTAAACAAGTGGTATTTCGACGAACTCTATGATCGCATCTTCGTGCGGCCGGCTGTGGCCTTGGGCCGCAGCCTGTGGATCTTCGGCGATCAGAGGACCATCGATGCCTTCGGACCGGACGGCATCGCTGCTTCGACCTTGGTGCTGGCCCGCCGGGCAACCGCACTACAGAGCGGCTACATCTACCATTACGCCTTCTCCATGCTGATCGGCGTGGTGGCTTTCGTCACCTGGTACTGGGTCTTCTAAGGGCCGGAAGCGGGCGAGAGGGAGGACCGAATGACTTGGCCCGTACTATCGATCGTGACCTTCCTGCCTTTGGTTGGTGCGTTCCTGATTCTCTCGATCCGCGGCGAGGAGGCCACGGTGGCGCGCAACGCGCGTAACGTGGCGCTCTGGACCTCGACCTTTACCTTCTTGCTGTCGCTATTCATCTGGTTTGGTTTCGAGCGCGGCACGGCGGACTTCCAGTTCGTCGACGAGGCCGTCTGGCTGCCGGAACTTGGCCTGGTCTACAAGTTAGGCGTCGACGGCATCTCCATGCCGCTGGTGCTGCTCTCGACCCTGCTTACGCCAATCTGCGTTCTGGCAAGTTGGGAGTCGGTGAAGCACCGGGTGAAGGAGTACATGATCGCCTTCCTGGTGCTGGAGACCCTGATGGTCGGAACCTTCTCGGCGCTGGACATCATTCTCTTCTACATCTTCTTCGAGGCCGTCTTGATCCCGATGTTCCTCATCATCGGTGTCTGGGGCGGTCCGCGGCGGGTCTATTCGGCCTTTAAATTCTTCCTCTACACCCTGGCCGGCTCGCTGCTGATGCTGGTCGCGGTCTTGACGATCTTCTTCTACATGGGCACCAGCGACATCCCGACCTTGATGGAACAAGCCGACATGCCTGGTTCCATGCAGGTCTGGCTGTGGCTTGCCTTCTTCGCTGCCTTCGCGGTGAAAATGCCGATGTGGCCAGTCCACACTTGGCTACCGGACGCCCATGTGGAGGCGCCGACCGCCGGTTCGGTGATCCTGGCTGGCGTACTTCTGAAGATGGGCGGCTATGGCTTCCTACGCTTCTCGGTACCGATGATGCCGCAGGGGACCGAGTTCTTCATTCCGCTGGTCTTCTTCCTCTCGGTCGTGGCGGTGATCTACACCTCTCTCGTGGCGCTGGCACAGCAGGACATGAAGAAGCTCATCGCTTACTCCTCCGTGGCGCATATGGGTTTCGTCACTCTAGGCATCTTCGTCCTGAATCAGCAGGGGATTGAAGGCGCGGTATTCCAGATGCTGTCGCACGGCGTGGTCTCGGCGGCGCTCTTTCTCTGCGTCGGTGTGATCTACGATCGTCTGCACACTCGCGAGATCGAGCGCTACGAGGGCTTGGCCAACAACATGCCGGCCTATGCTCTGGTCTTCATGGTCTTCATGCTGGCCTCGGTCGGTCTGCCGGGCACCAGCGGATTCGTCGGCGAGTTCCTAGTCATTGTGGGTGCCTTCCAGGCCAGCAGTTGGATCGCCTTGCTGGCAGCTACAGGCATGGTGCTGGGCGCGGCTTACATGCTGTTCCTCTACCGCCGGATCATTTTCGGTGCGCTGACCAAGCCCGATCTCAAGCGGTTACTCGACATGAACTGGCGCGAACGGGCGATCTTCGCACCGCTGATCGCCCTGGTGCTGTGGATGGGCATCTACCCGGCCAGCTTCCTGGCGATCATTGGCTCCTCTGTCGAGGTCCTGGTAGAGCGTTATCACACCGCCCTGTTGCAAACTGAGGCGCCGTCGTTGCTGGCGCTGCTCGGGGGCTAGGAGAGAGACATGACGACTCAAATCGGCAACGATCTTCTTCTTGCTCTACCGGAGATCGTTCTGGCACTTGCGGCCTTGAGCCTGCTGCTGACGGGTACCTTCTTCGGGCGCGCCAAGGCGGGAAGCCTGCTGTGGATCTGCGTGGTCGCGATTGCCTTCGCAGCATTGTACATCGTCTTTACCTTCTCCACCCGAGAGATCGCCTTCAACGGCCTCTTCGTGGTGGAGCCCTTCGGCAACTTCATGAAGTTGCTGGTCCTTCTGGGCGCTGGGTTGGCCATGGTGCTGTCCTACGACTTTATGCAGCGTGAGCGCATGGCGCTCTTCGAGTTCCCAGTGCTGCTGCTGCTGGCAACCTTGGGCATGGTCCTGATGGTCTCCTCCAACGACCTGATCAGCCTTTACATGGGCCTGGAGCTGCAGAGCCTGGCGCTCTATGTGGTTGCCGCCATACGCCGCGACTCGCTGAAGTCGTCCGAGGCGGGCCTTAAATACTTCGTCCTAGGCGCGCTCTCTTCGGGCATGCTGCTCTACGGCGCCTCGATGATCTATGGCTTTGCCGGCACCACCTCCTTCAATGGCTTGGGGCAGGTCTTTACCCAGATGTCGGCAATGGGCGAGATGCCGGAATTGGGCCTGATCGTCGGTCTGGTGTTCCTGCTGGCCGGGTTGTGCTTCAAGATCTCCGCTGTGCCCTTCCACATGTGGACCCCAGACGTCTATGAGGGTGCGCCGACCGCAGTCACCGCCTTCTTCGCGGCGGCGCCCAAGGTCGCGGCCTTCGCCCTCTTGATGCGGGTGCTGCTGGATCCATTCATCGGCCTGCTGGTGCAGTGGCAGCAGATCATCGTCGCTGTCTCCATCCTGTCGATGGTGCTGGGTGCCTTCGCCGCTATCGGTCAGGCCAACATCAAGCGTCTGATGGCCTACAGCTCTATCGGCCATGTTGGCTACGCCTTGGTCGGTCTGGCCGCCGGCACCGAGGATGCGGCGGTCTCCGTTATGGTCTATCTGGCGATTTACTTGGTCATGACCTTGGGCACTTTTGCCTGCATCCTCACCATGCGGCGCGACGGCCGTCTGGTAGAGGGTATCGACGACTTGCGCGGTCTCTTCTCGACACAGCCCATGCTGGCGGTGGCCTTGAGCATCCTCATGTTCTCGCTGGCTGGTATCCCGCCCCTGGCCGGCTTCATCGCTAAGCTCTACGTCTTCGAGGCAGCGGTGCGGGCCGGGCTCTATACCCTGACCGTGATCGGGGTGCTGAGCTCTGCCGTAGCTGCTTTCTATTACTTGCGTATCGTCAAACTCATGTGGTTCGACGAGGCTGGTTCGCCTCTGGATAAGAAGATGCCGCGGGAGGTGGGCCTGGTGATCGCCACGACCAGCCTGGCGATGGTCGTGCTAGTAGCGATTCCGGATCCCTTGACCTCCGGCGCGGCGGCGGCGGCGGCCTCGCTCTTCGGAAAATGATCGAGCCTGAGAGGGCGTTGCCGTCGGGCTATGGACTGAGCGTCCTGCTATCCGTCGATAGCACCATGTTGGAGGCCGAGCGCCGGGCTGCGGCCGGTGCCAGCGACGGCTGTATCGTTCTCGCCCATGAACAGACGGCAGGGCGCGGCCGGCGCGGCCGTGTTTGGTCGACGCCGCCGGGGAACCTCGCTTTCTCCATCCTTTTGCGGCCGGACTGTGGCCTGCCGACGGCCGCTCTGTTCGGCTTCGTTTGCGGATTATCGCTCTTCGAGGCCGTACGACCGTACATTCCCGTTGACCGCCACTTGGCCGTCAAGTGGCCCAATGATCTCCTTCTCGACGGGGCAAAGCTTTCCGGCCTTCTGCTGGAGAGCCACAGCAGTTCGCAGGGCGAGCTGGAGTGGCTGGTTGCCGGCATGGGCGTCAACCTGGCCTGGGCACCGAAGGACATGCCCTATCCGGCGATTGCCTTGAGCGATGTCCTGGCGGCGGCGCCTAGCGCCGAAAGTCTGACCATCGATTGGGCTTGGCGTTTTGTGCGCTGGCGCGCCGCACTCGAGGACCAAGGCTTCGAACCGGTACGGGCGGCCTGGAAGGCGGCGGCAGTGGGCTTGGGCGGTCCACTGACAGCACGCCTGGCGGACGGCACGGTCCTGAACGGCCGCTTCCAGGATCTCGACGAGAACGGTGCGCTGCTGCTGTCTTTACCCGGCGAGAGATTGCCTCGGACCGTAACGGCGGGGGAGGTCTACTTCCCAAAGGAGATGAGCGCTGCTGCTAGCCATTGATTCCGGCAATACCAATGTAGTCTTCGCGCTGATAAGGGGTGAGGACGTGGTAGGCCGTTGGCGCGCGGCCAGCGATCAGCGGCGGACGGCTGACGAGTATGTGGTCTGGCTCACGCACCTAATGCGTCTGGACGGCTTCTCGGTCGAGGACATCAAAGGAGTAATTCTCTCCAATGTGGTGCCGGCGGCCGACTACAATCTGCAGCGCCTCTGTGACCGCTATCTGGGCGGCGAGCCCATGACGGTGAAACGGGCCGCTGTGCGCCATCCGATCAAGATCCATCTCGATCGTCCGGACCGGATTGGCGACGACCGCATCGCCAATGCCATCGGCGCGCATGCGCGCTATTCGGGGCCCATCATCATCGTCGACTTCGGCACGGCGACGACCTTCGACGTGGTGGCGGGCGACGGCAGCTACGAGGGCGGCGCCATTGCCCCCGGCATCAATCTCTCGCTGGATGCCCTCTACAACGGCGCAGCGCACCTGCCGCGCATCCTGATCGAGACACCGCAGCGGGTCATCGGGCAAGATACCGTACCGGCCATGCAGTCCGGTGTCTTCTGGGGCTATATCGGCCTTATCGAGGGCATGGTGAAGCGTATCGAGGCCGAGTTCGGCGAGCCGATGACGGTGGTTGCCACCGGCGGTCTGGCGCCGCTGTTCCATGGTTGTACCGGGGCCATCCACCATGTTGACCATGAGTTGACCCTGCGCGGCCTGCGCCTGCTTTATCAACACACACAGCGGTAATGACAGACGCTTTCGATCCGGCGCCCGACGCCGAATCCCTCTATTTTCTCCCGCTGGGAGGGACGGGGGAAATCGGTATGAACCTGAATCTCTACGGCCATGACGGCCAATGGTTGATGGTCGATCTAGGTATTACCTTTCCGGAGGACAGCAGCCTGCCGGGGGTTGAGGTACTGATGCCCGATCCCGGCTTCATCGAAGTGCGGCGGGGGCACTTGATCGGCTTGGTGTTGACCCATGGCCATGAAGATCATATCGGTGCGGTACCCTATCTCTGGCCGCGGCTGCGCTGTCCGGTCTATGCCACGCCCTTCACGGCCGAGTTGCTGCGCCGCAAGCTGGCCGACGCCGGCCTTCTGGAGGAGGTGCCGCTGCATGAGATCCCGCTGTCCGGGCATGTGCGCCTAGGCTCCTTCGATATCGAGCTGATTTCGCTAACCCACTCGATCCCGGAACCCAACGCGCTGGCGATCCGCACCTCTGTGGGAACTGTGCTCCATACCGGCGATTGGAAGATCGATCCCGATCCGCTGATCGGCGACAACTTCGACGAGGGGGCCTTGAGGGCGCTGGCAAGGGAGGGGGTCCTGGCCCTGGTCGGCGATTCCACCAACGCCATGGTCGAGGGTCGGTCCGGCTCCGAAGCGGAGGTGCGCGAGAACCTGGCCCGGCTGGTGCGCCGGGCCGAGGGACGCGTTCTGGTCGCCTGTTTCGCGACCAACGTCGCGCGGCTGGAGAGCGCCATGGTGGCGGCCCGGCGTGCTAACCGCCGTGTCTGCTTGCTCGGCCGTTCGATGCAGCGGATCTACGAGGCGGCGACCTTGACCGGCTATCTCAATTCGCCAGCGCAGCTGATCTCCGAGCGGCATGTAGGCTACCTCCCGCGCGAGGAGGTGATGATCCTCGCCACCGGCAGCCAGGGTGAGCCGCGTGCAGCCTTGCCACGGCTGTCGCGCGGCGAGCATCGCCACATCGCGCTTGAGAGCGGCGACACGGTGATCTTCTCGTCGCGGGTTATTCCCGGCAACGAGCGCCCGATCCGGCGCTTGCAGGAGCGCCTGCGCAGCATGGGGGCCAAGGTGCTGACCGACGGCGAGGTCTTTGTCCATGTCTCAGGTCACCCGGCGCGCGAGGAACTAACCCAGATGTATCGCTGGATCCGTCCGAAGATCGCGGTGCCGGTGCATGGCGAGCCACAGCACCTGCGCGCCCACGGCCAATTGGCGGAGTCCTGCCAGGTTCCGCAGTCCCTGGTTGGGCTGAACGGGCGGATGATTCGCTTGGCACCCGGCCCCAAGGCCGAGATTGTGGCGGAGGTCGAGAGCGGTCGGTTGGCGCTCGACGGTAATCGTCTGCTGCCGCTGGATGCCAGCGCGTTCAAGGAGCGCAATCGCATCGCCCAGGGCGGCATCGTCCTAGCCACGCTGGTGATCGATCATCGTGGCACGTTGCTGGTGCCCCCGCGCATCACGCAGCCCGGCCTGGGCGACGAGGATCTGGCCGAGGATTGGCTGGTCAATGCGGTGAAGACCTCTTACGGACAGACCGGGAGAGCAGTGCGGCGCGACCAGGAGAGACTGCGCGAGACCCTGAGAATCGCGCTTCGCCGGGCCGTCCAGAAGAAACTTAACAAGAAGGTCCCGGTTGAGGTCCACGTGGTTCGGGTCTAGGAATCGCACGCAAGTCACCTTGCCCGGACCGGAAAAGCTGCCAAATCCTCGACGGGAACGCGATCCAACCGAAGGAAGAGAGATGATCGGACGTCTTAACCATGTTGCCATTGCCGTGCCGGATCTTGAGAAGGCGGCTTCGATGTACCGCAGCACCCTGGGTGCCAAGGTCTCCGATCCGGTACCGGAGCCCGGCCATGGCGTGACCGTGGTTTTCGTCGAGCTGCCGAACACCAAGATCGAGTTGCTGCATCCCCTGGGTGAGGCCTCGCCGATCCAAGCCTTTCTGGACAAGAATCCTTCCGGTGGCATGCACCACCTCTGTTACGAGGTGGACGACATCCTGGCGGCCCGCGACAAGCTGAAGGGCGAAGGCGCGCGCGTGCTGGGTAACGGCGAGCCGAAGGTCGGCGCGCACGGCAAGCCGGTGCTGTTCCTGCATCCCAAGGATTTCTGCGGCACCCTGGTGGAGCTGGAGCAGGCCTAGGGTTCGCAGTCGTTCGCTGTTCGGGAGTTTTAGGCCATGACCTGGCCGACCATGATCTTGGTCTTCGTGATTGTCTGGTGGGTGGTGCTCTTCACGGTGCTGCCGTGGGGTGCCAAGCCGCGGGATAATCCGCAGGTCGGGCATGCCGCCTCGGCACCGGAGCGGCCGATGCTCTGGCGCAAGGCAGCGGTCACCACCGCGATCTCCGCCATTCTCTCCCTCGGCGCCTACTGGCTGATCGAAAGCGATGCCGTCTCTTTTCGCGAGGAAGCCCGGCGGGCGTTCCAGGAATAGGGCGGCCCGGCGCATTCTTGATAAAACAAGAATAACGAGCCACCCTAAAGATCGTGACCGACTATTGCGATGCGGCACCGGGGCATCCTTGGCATGGTCCCTATCACGATAGGGAGTACGGCTTTCCGATCGAGAGCGAGGCCGGGCTGTTCGAGTTGCTGGTGCTGGAGATCAACCAGGCCGGCCTCTCCTGGCTTACCATCCTGAAAAAGCGGGAAAGCTTTCGGGCGGCTTATGCCGGTTTCGACGTGGACCGGGTCGCCGCCTTCGGCGAGGCGGATCGGCAGCGCCTCCTGGCCGATTCCGGCATCGTCAGGAACCGGCTGAAGGTGAATGCCGCGATCGAGAATGCGCGGCGGATTCAGGCACTGCGGCAGTCGCATGGCGGCTTTCGGGCCTGGCTCGACGCACAGCATCCCCTGGAGAAAGGGGCATGGGTGAAGCTGTTCAAGAAGCAGTTCCTCTTCACCGGCGGGGAGATCGTCGGGGAGTTTTTGATGTCCAGCGGCTACTTGCCGGGTGCCCATCGCGAAGACTGCCCGGTCTTCGCCGAGATCGCCGCCTTGAAGCCGGCTTGGATGGGAGACCGGGACTGACAGCTCTGCTCTCGGCACTCGCTTTCCTCCTGGCGCCGCTGCTGGCCTGGACGGAGCAGGACAAGGCCGGACTTTCCGACTTCTATGTCCTGGCCCTATCCTGGCCTCCCTCTTACTGCGCGTCGGAGGAATCCTGGCGCAGTCCGCCGCAGTGCGGTTCGGGAAAGCGCTAGGGCTTCGTTTTGCATGGTCTTTAGCCGCAGTAGGAGCGGGGCTATCCCGCCAACTGTGCGGTGGATGCGCCGCAGATCTCCGACGCCACCGTTGGCGCCATGCTGGACATCACCCCGTCGGCCGGCTTGATAAAGCATGAGTGGCGGAAGCATGGTACCTGCTCGGGCCTCTCGCCTGATGACTACTTTGTGCTCGTCCGGCAAGCTTACCGGGCAGAGAAATTGAGGAGGCGTTTCTCACCGCCGATCCAGGATCTGGGCGCGGATTCCCTGTCGGTGGTCGGTAGAGGCAGCCAAATGAAAGAAATCAGAGTTTGTTTAGACAAGAATCTTGCGCCGCGTGGCTGTCCCGAACTAGAGGCGCGTTCCTGCCGGCACAAGAACCTGTCAATACCGGCGCCAAGGCCCTGAATTATCAAGGGCCGGACAAAGGTCCGGCCCTTGATTTTTAACCGCTGTGGTTTTGTTTCCTCCCGGAACTCAGGCTTTGGCCCAGTTTCCAGACGGCTCCATCCAGAGCACATATACTTTATGACACATTCTTACGCCTTCGTCACCCTTTTGTGATCGAAAAATGCAGGTTGAGTGACAGGCGCCTGAAGGGGAGCGCCTAATCCACCAATTTGGCCAGTTCCGCAGCCGCTTTCTGCAACCTCGGTAGATGTTTATGTGCGGCATCTAAGCTCATGCGTTGGGTCGGTGCATGGAAGGAAAGCGTGGCCAAGAGGCGGCCGTGACCGTCGCTCACCGGGACTGCCAAGGCGATCATGCCTTCCATGAACTCCTCGCGATCCTGGGCGTAACCGCGTTCCCGGGTGCGTTCCAGTTCCTCGAACAGGGTTGCCGGCTGGGTGATTGTCGCGGATGTGCGAACCGAAAGCGGAAGCGTGCCCAAGATACGGTCGAGATGGCTGCGCCGCAAGGTGGAGAGATAGAGCTTGCCGCTGGCCGTGCAGTGGAAGGGCACCTGGCTGCCGATGGGCAACTGGATGCGCAGCGGCCATTTGGTCTCGATGCGGTCGAGGTAGATCATCCCCTCGCGGTCGGGTATTGCCAGGTTGCAGGTCTCTCCCACTGCTTCGGCCAGGGCGCGCATGACTGTGAGGCGGGCGGTGCGCACCCTGAGGGAAGAGAGCACGCCGGTTGCCAACTGGCGCAAGCGGCGGCCGGGTGCGTAGGAGCGGCCATCGAGTTCGCGCTGCAGAAAGCCCTCGGTTTCCAGGATGGAGAAGAGGCGATGGATGGTCGGCTTCGGCAAGCCGATCTTCCGATTGAGATCGGTTGGGGTTACTGGCTGTCCCCAGACCGCGATCTCTTCCAGGACCAGCAGCAGGCGGAGGTTGGTCGGGATGGTCTGCCGTTCCTCCCTCTCCGCCGCGCTCACTGTTCGGCTTCTCCTTGTCTCTAACCCCGTTCGGGCAGCAAAAGGCTGGCGAGCTCAGGCACTAGGGCCACGAGAATCCAGACCGAGATCAGTGCCGCGAGATAGGGCACGGCATAGCGCAGCAGGCGGAAGTAAGGAACACCGGTAACGCCGCTGGCAACATAGAGGTTCAAGCCATAAGGGGGCGTAATGAAACCGATCGAGGCGCCTACAAGGAAAATCACGGCGAAATGAATCGGATCGACCCCGACCGACTGGGCCACCGGTGCCAAGATCGGCGCCAGGATGATGGTGACCGGCAGACTCTCCAAGATCATGCCAAAGATGAAGACGATCACCATGGCGGTAAAAAGGACGGCGTAATAACCGCCCATTGAGGTCACGAAGCTGCCGATGGTCTGCTGCGCACCTAGCAGTGAGAGGATCTGCTGCATCACCACCGAGATCGCGATCAAGGGCGCCAGAATACCGGTAATCTGGGCTGAGCGCATGGTGATGCTGGGCAGATCCCTCAGCCTGAAGCCTTCAACCACCAACATCTCGGTCACGTGCTTCTCGGCGATGGGGCGTTCCTTGTCCTTGGCCCCCAAAAAACCGTGGAGCGGCAGTGAAATCAGACCGACGATGATGCAGAAACCGACGGTGACGCCGGCCGCCTCGGTCGGCGAGAACTTACCGGTGTAGATGCCCCAAAGCACCAGGCCGATGGCGAAGAAGCCGAGCCAGGCGCCGACCGCCGTCTTGAAGACCCTGAGGATCTCCAGGCGGATTAGGTGCCCCCAGCCATTGCGCTGACAGACGATCCAACAGGCCAGCATCATGCCCAGCACCATCAGGCTGCCAGGTAGGATGCCGGCGACGAAGAGGTCGGAGATCGGCAGGTTCATCAAGAACCCGTACACGATGAAGATGATTGAGGGCGGGATGATGATGCCGACCGTGCCCCCGGCCGCTGCAGTCGCCGCAGCAAAGCGCTCGTCGTAGCCACCCTTGACCATCTCGGGATGCAGCATCGAGCCGATGGTCGCCGTGGTGGCCGAATTGGAGCCGGAGATGGCGGCAAAGAGCCCGCAGGCCCCCAGGCTCGCCATGGCCAAGCCGCCGCGGATCCAGCCTAGGCAGGCATAAGCAAAGTCGGACAGGCGCCTGGCGATGCCGGAGCGATTGATCAGGTCGCCGGTCAGAATGAAGAGCGGCATGGCCAGCAAGGCGAAGCCGTCGGTGAAGACATCCGATAGTGCCGCGCCGATATTGTCCAGCGTCATGCCTAGGACGAAGCTGCAGCCGATGACCCAATAGGCGATTACCAAAAAGACCGGGACGCCCAACATGAAGAGAAGGGTGACGCCCAGCGAGATCAGGGTGATCCAAGTTCCGTCGCTTATGGCTAGGTCCTCCTAGTCCGTGCCGATAACGGCTTGTTGGATAAGGCGCTCCCCCCGACGGAAGTTCCTCAGGTCTTCGAGGAAGTTTTCCAGGACCCGGGCAGCCATCAGGGTGAAGGCGATGGGCACGGTTGCCAAGAACCACCACTGCAAGGTGTTGTCGGTGCCGAGTAGGATCTGGAAGTTGGCCGCCGAGTTGGCGGTGACCTTGGCCGAGGTCGCGATGACGATCCAGCAGAAGACGAGCCAGAGCACGGCGTCCAAGGTGAGGCACAGCATCTGCCCGAAGCGCGGCAGGTTGGTACGAAACTCTGAGAAGGAAAGATGTGTCCTCAGGCGGACGTTGTAGGCACAGCCGAACCAGGTCATGATGAGGAAGAGGAAAGGGGGCAGGGTGGTCGACCAGGGTGCCTGCTGATTCAGGGCGAAACGGCGGAAAACCTCGACGAAGATGATGCCGGCGATGATAAGATAGCTCCAGACCATCACCGTGCGCTCCAGGTGCCGGTCGATGAAGGGCACCAAGCGATAGACAAGGAGCACTAGACCACCACCGATTAATGTCACCATGAGGGCGAGGCTCCAGGCTCCGCTGCTACTCAAGGATTGGCTGATCTCCCAGGCATCCCCGCTCGTAACGGCTAACAACACCGTGCCCATATCGGCGAAGAGGGTCTCCATCTTGTCCTCCCGCTGAGCCGGTTTCGGCCGGCTTCTTGCTTGTGATCTCGAGGCGAATTCTCGGCCCACCCCTCAAATTTTTGTTTATTCTCAAGGGGCGGGCGTTGCGCCCACCCCTCTGTGTCGACTGTGTTGCTTAGGTGCGCCACCAACGACGCGGCTCGACGTTCTCCGCCTTCATGTCGGCCGGGATCTCGCGGGCGACCCTGTAAAGCTCGTCGTAGGTATCCATGCCGCCGGCCCACTTGTTCAGGCGCTCGCGCCAAGCAGCCCAAGGTTCCGGCACATACTCCGGCGAGCACATCTCTTCGGCCGTCTTGATCTGGTCGTCGGCCAGAAAGGCCGGCCGTACGTTGTTCTCCAGGAAGATGGTGCCCGGCAGTTGCGGCTCGGAGAAGCCCACGGTGTTGACCAAGGCTGCTTCGTTGGCCGATTGCACGTGAACCTGGCTCAAGTAAGCGGATTCCATGACAGCGTCTTGCAGATGCGCATCCAGACTGTCAAAAACCTTGGCGCTCATCGAGGTGTGCTCGGTGCCGCAGAAGAACTTCAGGTCCACCGACTGAGAGACCACCGGGGACATGTTGGCGTAGGCCACGGCAGAGGCCCAGGTCTCGGCCCCGTCGATCAGTCCCTGCTTCAAGCCGTCCAAGGTCTCTTCCCAAGCGATCGGCACAGGATTCAGGTTCAGGAGCTGCATGGCGATGCGGCCCAGCTGGGTTCCGGTCACACGGTTCTTGGTGCCGAACAGCTCTTCCAGTTTGGTGATCGTCGGCTTTTTCTCCCAGGCGAGGCCCATCTGCAGACCGCGCAGCTCACAGTGGCTGAAGAGGAACTTCAGGCCGTGGCGCCGCTCCAAAGGCTCGCGCAGGATCTTCATGCTGGCCGGGCTGTAGAGGAAGTAGTACTGCGCGGCCCGGCTAGGAAAGACGTAGGCGTAGTCCAGCACGTTCAGATAGGGCGCGCCGCCCGCCGAGTTCTGGGTAGAGGCGGCATAGATGTCGGTGATTCCTAGCTGGGTTTTCTCCACACAGGAGAGCTGACTGCAGATCTGATTGTCGCCGATGAACTCGATGCGGATCTCGCCTTCGGTCCGTTCCTCCAGGTCGCGGGCGAATTCCAAAGCGCCGGCGCGCTCGATCAGCAGATTGCGGGCATTGAAGCCGGCAGCACCGAACTTTAGGTTGAACTTGGCCGTTTTCTTCAGGCGCTTGTCGTAGGTGCTCTCGGCGGCCTTGGCCAGTGCCGGCAGGGTCATCATCCCGGTAAGGCTGCCAGCGGCCAGCAAGGTTGAGGTCAGGCCGTATTGGCCGGCTACGCGAAAGATATCCCTGCGAGATATGCCCCGCAGCTTATCCGACATTTTCATACTCTCCTCCCAAGGTTATTAGGGTAAATTGAGACTCGCAGCCTCATTTAGCCATACTTAGAATGGATCCGACAAGGATAAAAGGCTGTGAGGCTCGGCAAGTATATAGGGACAAAGAGGATGGGGGTCGGCGAAGCCGATTACGTGATCGTGGGGGCCGGATCGGCAGGCTGCGTTCTGGCCAACAGGTTAAGTGCGGATCCCGCTAATGCCGTGATTCTACTGGAAGCGGGTGGGCGCGACCTCAATCCCTGGATCCACATACCGGTCGGATATTTCAAGACGATGCACAATCCTGCGGTGGATTGGTGTTTTCGCACCGAACCCGATCCCGGTCTCAACGGCAGGTGCCTAGACTGGCCGCGTGGCAAGGTGCTGGGCGGCTCCAGTTCGCTCAACGGCCTGCTCTACGTGCGAGGTCAGCCGCAGGACTATGATCGTTGGCGCCAGATGGGCAACGAAGGTTGGGGATGGGACGAGGTTCTGCCCCTCTTCAAGCAGGCGGAGGATCAGGAACGCGGCGCCGATGCCTATCACGGGACCGGCGGGCCGCTCTCGGTCTCCAACATGCGCCTCAAGCGACCGATCTGCGATGCCTGGCTGGAGGCCGCACAGGGGGCTGGCTATCGCTACAATCCCGACTATAACGGCGCAGAACAGGAAGGCGTGGGCTATTTCCAGTTGACGGCGCGGAACGGGCGTCGCTGTTCGGCTGCTGTGGCTTACCTTTACCCGATCAAGCGGCGCCGGAACTTACGGATCGTGACGCGTGCCCATATCCAACGCTTGCTCATTGAGGGCAGGCACGCGGTTGGCCTGGTCTATCGTGATCGGGGCGGCCAGGAGGTGACGGTGCGAGCCCGGCGCGAGGTCGTGCTCTCGGCAGGGGCCATCGGCTCACCGCAGATCCTCATGCTGTCCGGCATCGGCGAGGCAGAACAGTTACAGGCGCTGGGCATCAATGTGGTGGCGCCCTTGATGGCGGTTGGCAAGGGCTTACAGGATCACCTGCAGGCACGTCTAGTCTTCAAGTGCAATGAACCAACCCTGAACGACGAAGTGCGCAGCCTTACCAATAAAGTGCGGGTCGCCGCCCGCTATCTGCTGTTCCGCCGCGGTCCGATGACTATGGCGGCCAGTCTGGCGACAGCCTTTCTGAAGACCTGGCCAGGCGTGGAGACGCCGGACATCCAATTTCACATTCAACCCTGGTCGGCCGACAGTCCGGGACAGGGGGTGCATCCCTTCTCGGCCTTTACCGCCTCGGTTTGTCAACTGCGTCCTGAGAGCCGCGGCGAGATCCGCCTCAAAAGTGCCGATCCCACCGACTATCCAGCGATCCATCCCAACTATCTGGCGACCCAGACCGACTGCGACACCTTGGTTGCCGGGATCAAGGTGGCCAGGCGTATCGCTGCCCTGCCGCCGCTCGCCGACAAGATCTCCGAGGAGTTCAGACCGGGGCCCGAGGTTGTGGAGGATGCGACCTTGCTGGAATGGGTTCGGAACAGCGCCACCACGATCTATCACCCGACCGGCACCTGCCGCATGGGCAGCGACAGCAAGGCCGTCGTCGACCCCAGATTGCGGGTGCGCGGCGTCACCGGGCTCAGGGTCGCCGACTGCTCTATCATGCCGGAGATCGTGTCCGGCAATACCAACGCGCCGGCCATCATGATCGGCGAGAAGGCGGCGGCCATGATTCTGGAGGATGCCAAGGTGGCTTGAACGGAAAACCTGTGCGGAGAAAAGGTACTGGCTTCAATGGACAAGAGCACGTCGGTTACCTATTCTCCGGCGTCCCGAAGGCTTGGCCTTCGCCACCTTTGTGTCATTCGAGGTATTCTATGCGCCGTTCCCGCTATTTCCTGCCGACCCTCAAGGAGACACCGGCAGAAGCGGAGATCCTGTCCCACCGCTACATGCTGCGCGCCGGGATGGTCCGGCAGGCTTCTGCCGGCATCTATTCCTGGCTGCCGCTCGGCCTCCGTGTGCTGAAAAAGATCGAGCAAATCGTGCGCGAGGAGCAGGACCGCAGCGGTGCGCAGGAGGTCCTGATGCCGACCGTCCAGTCGGCCGACCTTTGGCGCAAATCGGGGCGCTATGACGACTACGGCAAGGAGATGCTGCGGATCGCGGACCGGCACGAGCGCGACATGCTCTATGGCCCGACGAACGAGGAATTGATCACCGATATCTTCGCGTCGTCGGTCAAGAGCTATCGCGATCTGCCGAAGAACCTCTACCACATCCAATGGAAGTTCCGCGACGAGGTTCGCCCTCGCTTCGGCATCATGCGCTGCCGCGAGTTCCTGATGAAGGATGCCTATTCCTTCGATCTGGACTTGGAGGGTTCCAGAATAGCTTACGAGAAGATGTTCATTGCCTATCTTAGGACCTATGCTCGCATTGGCCTAAAGGCGATTCCGATGAAGGCAGACACCGGCCCTATCGGTGGCAACCTAAGCCACGAGTTCATCATCCTGGCCGAAACCGGAGAGAGCGAAGTTTACTGCGACCGGGAGCTCTTGGACCACGACGTCTTGGGCGAGGACATCGACTATGAGGACGCAACCTCCGTCCGGGCCGTGGTCGAGCGCCATACCAGTTGCTACGCGCGCACCGACGAGAAGCACGAACAGGCGATCTACGAAGCCGAGGTGCCTGAGGATCGGCGCTACGAGGGACGTGGCATTGAGGTTGGCCACATCTTCTACTTCGGCACCAAGTACTCCGATCCCTTGGGCGCGCTGGTGGTGACACCGGAGGGCGAGAATGTAGCGGTGCACATGGGCTCCTACGGCATCGGCGTCTCGCGCTTGGTGGGCGGCATCGTCGAGGCCAGCCACGACGACAAGGGCATCATCTGGCCGGACGCAGTCGCGCCCTTTGCCGTCGGATTGATCAACATCCGGCCCAACGACACAGCCAGCACGGCCTTGGCCGACAGTCTTTATACGCAGCTGCAGACAGCCGGCGTCGAGGTGCTCTACGACGAGCGTGACGAAAGCCCGGGTGCCAAGTTCGCTGAGATGGACCTGATCGGTCTGCCCTGGCAGCTGGTGGTCGGTCCGCGCGGCGTGAAGGCCGGGACGGTAGAGTTGAAGCGTCGTGCCAGCGGGGAGCGCGAAGACCTCTCACCCAAGGCGGCGCTGGTGCGTCTGACCGGCTAGGGGCCCGCTCTCACCGTGATCTTCGGCTCCTTCGAACGGCTTCTGGCGCTGCGCTACCTCCGGGCGCGGCGGCGTGAGGGTTTCGTCTCGGTCGTGGCGATCTTCTCACTGGTGGGGATCTTTCTCGGCGTGGGGACCCTGATCGTCGTGATGTCGGTCATGAGCGGATTTCGGCACGAGCTGCTGAGCCAGATCCTCGGTGTGAACGGTCATCTCTCAGTCTTGGGCATATCGCAGCCCATCGCCGACTACCAGGCTGTGGCCAAGCGGATCGATGCTGTGCCCGGCGTGGTCTCGGCGACGCCCATCGTCGAGGGCCAGGTCATGGCCACCGACGACGGCCGGGCGACCGGCGCCCTGGTGCGCGGCATACGGCCCGAAGACCTAAAGGCCCGCACTCTGGTCTCAGACTCGATCCGGGCCGGTAGCTTGAAGAACTTCCATGGCGAGGACGCAGTCGCCATCGGCACGCGGTTGGCGCAGCGCTTCGGGATCGCGGTCGGCGATGGCATCACCCTCATCGCGCCTGAGTTCACCGTGACCACCATCGGTTCTGTCCCGCGCATCAAGACCTACCGCGTGGTCGCCCTCTTCGAGGTGGGCATGTACGAGTACGACTCCAGCTACATCTACATGCCGCTGGAGGCTGCACAGATCTTCTTCCGCCTGAAGGATCAGGTGAACGCCGTCGAGGTCTTCGTCGAGGATCCGACGAAGGTGGGCCTCCTCCGGATCGCGATCCGCCGGGCGGCCGGCCTGGAGTACCGCACGCTCGACTGGCAAGACGCCAACTCCAGCTTCTTTAATGCGGTGCAAACCGAGAAGACGGTGATGTTCCTGATCCTCTCTCTGATCATCGTCGTCGCCGCCTTCAACATCACCTCGGGCCAATACATGCTGGTGAAGGGGAAGGGGCGGGACATCGCCATCCTGCGTACCATGGGTGCAACCAGCGGCATGGTACTCAGGATCTTCTTCCTGTCGGGCGCCATGATCGGGGTCTTAGGCACGCTGCTGGGCGTAGCCGGCGGCGTGGCCTTTACTTTGAACATTCAGACCGTCCAGGGCTGGGTCGAGCAACTGGCCGGGACCGCAGTTTTCGATCCGGCCGTCTATTTCCTCTCCAAGCTGCCGGCCCGGCTAAACTGGGAGGAGGTAGGCCAGGTGGTGGCCATGGCCTTGGCAATCTCTTTCCTGGCGCCCTTACTGCCGGCCTGGCTGGCGGCGCGCTTGGATCCGGTGGTGGCGCTGCGCAATGAATGAGCAAGCCAGCGGCCTGGCGCTCAGCGCCGTGACCAAGAGCTTCCGACAGGGCTCCACCGAATTGGAGATCTTGAAGGGGGCGGACCTGACGCTCAGCGGCGGTGAGATGGTGGCCTTGGTGGGTCCCTCGGGCGCCGGCAAGTCAACGCTGCTGCAGATCGCCGGTCTCTTGGAAAAACCCGATAGCGGTGAGGTTACCTTGGGCGACCAGGCCACCGGCAAGCTGCGGGATCACCGCCGCACCAAGCTGCGCCGGACGCTGCTGGGCTTCGTCTATCAGTACCACCATCTGCTACCCGAATTCTCAGCCTTGGAGAACGTCGCCATCCCGCAGATGATCGCTGGGCGCAGGCGTGCCGAGGCGCGTACGCGGGCGGTCGATCTCTTGACTAAAGTTGGTTTGAATGGCCGCCTAGATCATCGTCCGGCCATGCTTTCGGGCGGTGAGCAGCAGCGGGTTGCCATCGCCCGCGCCTTGGCCAACCGCCCGCAGGTCCTGCTGGCCGATGAGCCGACCGGCAACCTCGATCCCCATACCGCCAACGAGATCTTCGCCCTATTACGCAAGATGGTGGAGAAGGAGAAGGTCGCGGCACTGATTGCCACTCACAACTACGACCTGGCCGGGCGTATGGACCGCTCCCTACGCCTTGCCGAAGGAAAGGTGGAAGAACTGGCCAGCGGGCCAATCGACATTTCCGACACGCTCATCCGAATGAGCGACGCGGCCGAGATCTCCAAGGACACGGACACAAGCCTTCGCGAAGACAAAGACTAGCCGCCTCGCGGCTATCGCCATGGGTTGGTGTGTCATTACCATGCGGCCATGGCACGCAAGTTCTATAATCTTCCTCCCCTGACGGCCTTGGCGACCTTCGAGGCGGCAGCCAGGCACGGCAGTTTCAAGCGCGCGGCCCAGGAATTGAACGTAACGCCGAGTGCCATCAGCCATCAGATCAAGGCCTTGGAGCAGGAGTTGGGCTTGCCGCTGTTTCAGCGCAGCGTCGGCGGCATGCTGCCGACCTTGGAGGGGCGGCAGCTGCAAGCGGTGCTGGAGCGCGGCTTCACGGAGATCTCGCAAGTACTGGGTCACCTGCGGCGGACGCAAGAGCCGGCCTCCGTTACCGTCAGCGCGACTACAGCCGTCGCCTCGCTATGGCTCATGCCACGGGTCAGCCGCTTCTGGCGCTCCCATCCGAGCCTCAGGATCAATCAGCATGCTTCCGACGAAGAGCCCTTGCCGAGCGATCCGCAGGCAGATCTGCGTATTCGCTATGGGGATGGAGACTGGCCGGGTCAGGAGGCGGCTCTGTTATTTCGCGACCGAATCGCCCCGCTTTGTACCCTCGCCTATCGCGATCTGCCCGACGACCGGGACCTGGAGGCGCTGGCGGCCGGCCCGCTGATCCACATCGAGAACAGCGTCGAAGGTTGGACAGCCTGGCCGGCCTGGTTTCGCGCCTTCGGCTATCAGGGGCCGATCGACAAGACCTTTGTCATGAACAACCACGTGATCGCCTTGCAGGCGGCGCAGGACGGCGCGGGAATCTGCCTGGGCTGGCTGGCCCTGGCCGCGCCGCTGTTGGAGCAGCGGCTCCTGCGGCCGCTCGGAGAGCGCTGGCTGCCGTCGCCGGGCGACTATTACCTCACCTGGCGTGCAGACAAGCCCTTGAGTAAGGAGGCCGGAACCTTCCGGGACTGGCTCCTTACCGATGCAGCGGATGCGGGTGAAAAGACCTAAAGGCCAGGTGAGAATTTAGCCGCTTGCTTGCACTTGTTCTGCTGCCCGAGACTAGAGTTCGGCGATGGAAAGGGCGGAGCGATGAGCGTCATCGACAGGCAAGCGTTGGACTTGGTAAAGGCCCCGATCGAAGATGCACGGGGCCTTCCGAATGCACATTACATCGATCCAGCAGTCTTTGCCGAGGAACGCGATCCGCTCTTCTTCAAGACCTGGGCGGCCATCGGCTTCGGTAAGGATCTGCCGGAGGTGGGCGATGCGCGTCCCATTACCTTTATGACTATGCCGCTCCTGGCGGTGCGCGGCAAGGACAGACAGCTTCGCGTCTTCCAGAACACCTGCCGTCACCGCGGTATGATCTTGGTCGAGCGGCCGACCAAGATCCGCGGCGCCATCCGCTGCCCTTATCACACCTGGGCTTATGCGCTCGACGGCGGGCTGCGCTCTACGCCGCACGTCGGCGGCGCCGGCGAGAGTCGCCATCCGGCGATCAAGCGCGAGGAGTTGGGCCTGATCGAGGTCCGCTCGGCCGTCTGGCAGGACGTGATCTTCGTCAACGTCGACGGCCAGGCGCCGCCTTTTGCCGAGCACGCTGCGGCGCTGATCGCGCGCTGGAAAGAGTTCGAGCGGCCGCTGTTCCACGGCGGTGCCGACAGCTCCTTCGCGCTGGAAGTGGCGTGTAACTGGAAGCTGGCGGTCGAGAACTACTGTGAGAGCTATCACCTGCCTTGGGTGCATCCGGGACTCAACAGCTATTCGCGGCTAGAGGACCACTATCACATCGAGCAGCCGGGCTTCTTCTCCGGCCAAGGTACGCGGGTCTACCGGCCGATGATGGACGAGGGCGGCAACCGCTTCGCCAACTTCCCGGGTTTGTCCGATCACTGGGAGGCCGCCGGAGAGTACATCGCGCTCTATCCCAACACTCTGCTGGGCGTGCACCGGGATCACATCTACGCCATCCTGCTGGAGCCGGTCGGCGAAGACTGCACCATCGAACATGTCGAGATCTACTACGCCAGCGATGCCATGCGAAACAGCGACTGGGCCAGCATGCGAGCGGCCAACACCCGCCTCTGGCAAGGCGTCTTCGAAGAGGATGTCTTCGCGGTCGAGGGTATGCAGCGCGGCCGCTACGGCATCAAGTTCGACGGCGGCAGATTCGCTCCGGCCATGGACGGCCCCACCCACTGCTTCCACCGCTGGGTGGCGGAACGCCTGTCGGCGGACTAAACATTTCCCGCAGCTTCGCCGGCGAGGGCTACGTGCATTCTGCTCAAGCTGGAAGCGCAAAACTCAACCGGCTCGATCGAGGACTGTATGGCTTTGGCGATGATTGAAGCGGCAAAGCGGATAGCGCACTTTCCTTCATAGGTGAACTGATTGCCGTAAAGCTCTTGAAAATCAGTCAATATTATCGTCTAACAGTCTACCAAGATACCTTAGCCGCCTTTAGCGAGGCCGGGACGAAGGGTTGAGTCCGACCTGGTGTTCGGTGTCAGATAAGCCGTTTGGTTTCAACGCAGTGCCTATAGAATGCCCCCGGCGCCCGGTATCTCTTCTGCCACATTGAAGACGGGGCGCGCAGAAGGGCAAGAAGGAACAGTGCCCGCTGTTCTGGTTCTGGAAAGGCGGCGAACACGGCAGGAAGGGCCGCATCGCCGCACCTGCCCGAGCGCTTAGCCGACGAAGGCTTTCTCGATCAGGAACTCAGCCGGCTGCGCATTGGAGCCCTCGGTCAGGCCGGCCTTCTCGGCCAGAGCCTTAGTATCCTGCAGCATCGCCATGGAACCGCAGATCATGATGCGGTCTTGAGCCGGGTCGAAGGGCGGCAGGCCCAGTTCGTCGAACAGCTGACCGCTCTCGATCAGAGTGGTGATGCGGCCCTGCCGCTCGTAGGGCTCTTGCGTCACGCTGGGGTAGTGGATCAGCTTGTCGGCAGCGAATTCGCCGACCAGCGGATCTTCCCTGGTCTTGGCGACCAGGTCCAGACCGTAGGCCAGTTCGGAGACCTGCCGGCAGGTGTGGGTCAAGATCACCTTGTCGAACTTCTCGTAGGTCTCGGGATCGCGCACCAGGCTGGCGAAGGGGGCGATGCCGGTGCCGGTCGAGAAGAGGTAGAGGCGCGAGCCCGGCACCAGAGCATCGAGGACCAAGGTTCCGGTCGGCTTGCGGCCCAGCACCACTTCGTCGCCGGGTTCGATCTTCTGCAGGTGCGCGGTCAGCGGACCGTTCGGCACTTTGATCGAGAAGAACTCCAACTCCTCATCCCAAGAAGGATTGGCGATGGAGTAGGCTCGCAGCAGCGGCTTGCCGGGCTTCAACTCCAGCCCGATCATAACGAACTCGCCGGAGCGGAAGCGAAAATCGGCAGGCCGGGTGATGCGGAAATGGAATAAGCGATCGGTCCAGTGATGCACTGACGTCACGGTCTGCCGCGTTAGGGAAGCGGGCAGAGAGGGACGCTCATCCTTGACCTGCAGACTGGCTTGCTGCATCACGTTCTCCAGGGGGGTCTGTTTGGTGTACATGGTGTGCTTTAAGTGGCTTCGGGCGCGCAGTGTACCCGCAAAGAGCGTAAAGCCAGCACAAGCGAGGCGCGACTCTAGCTAACTAAGTCCTCGGCCTGGCCGAGGCAAAGATCGAGGAGTCGTACCCTTCGTCGCACCTTTTCGCTTAATCGGCATTGTGTCCGCGCCATCAGGGCGTCCGCGCCATCAGGCGAGATTTCCACATGGCGGCACCCGCCAACGGCATGAGAAGGTCGGGCCATGGCACTCTCAGACTTCGTTCATCTCCGGGTTCATTCCGCCTACTCTCTGCTGGAGGGCGCGATCAGGCTGAAGGAACTGGTTGCGCGTACGGCAGCGATGGACATGCCCGCCGTCGGCGTGTGCGACACGGCCAACCTCTTCGGCGCGTTGGAGTTCGCCAATGCCGCCAAGGGCGCAGGCGTCCAGCCGATTATCGGCTGCCAGTTTCCCCTGACTCGCGAAGACGGACGGGACCCGCGCGCCGTGACGCCGCCCGACCCCGACGCTTTGGTGCTGCTGGTTCAGTCCGAGCAAGGCTACCGCAACCTCATGGCCTTGATCAGCGAGGCCTGCCTGGAGACTGAACCGCCGCTGCAGCCGCAGCTGACACTGGGCCGCTTTGCCGGGCGGACGGAGGGCCTGCTCTGTCTGACCGGAGGGCCGGGCGGCCCGATCAACCGGCAACTCTGCCACGGGCAGGTCGAGGCAGCGGGCGTGCTGTTGGCGGAGTTGCAGACTCTTTTCCCCGGCCGGCTTTACTTGGAGCTGCAGCGCCACGATCGTGAAGAGGAGGGACAGGCCGAACCGGGCCTCTTGCGTTTCGCCTACGAGCGCGACTTGCCGCTGGTGGCCACCAACGAGGCCTTCTTCATCGAGGCATCGGTCTACGCTGCGCATGACGCGCTGCTCTGCATCGCCGACGGCAAGCACATATCGGAAGAGGATCGCCGGAAACTCACCGCGGAGCATCGGCTGAAGAGTGCTGAGGAAATGCGGGAACTCTTCGCCGACCTGCCAGAGGCGTGCGACAACACGCTGATCGTGGCCAAACGCTGTCACTTCTTCCCCGGCCGCAGCAAAACCATCCTGCCGGCCTTCACCACAGAAGCGGGGCGCGACGAGGCGGCGGAGCTTCATGCGCAGGCCGAGGCCGGCTTGCAGCAGCGCCTGGAACGCCAGGTCTTCGGCGAGGAGGCTGACGAGGAGGCCCGCAAGGCCTTAGCTGAGCCCTATTGGTCGCGCTTGACGCATGAGTTGGATGTTATCGTCACCATGGGTTTCCCCGGCTACTTCCTGATCGTCGCTGACTTTATCAAGTGGGCGAAACGGCAAGGCATTCCGGTGGGGCCGGGGCGTGGATCTGGCGCCGGCTCGGTGGTCGCCTGGGCGCTTACCATCACCGATCTCGATCCCCTACGCTGGGGGCTGCTGTTCGAGCGCTTCCTGAATCCTGAGCGCGTCTCCATGCCGGACTTCGATGTGGACTTCTGTCAGGATCGCCGCGACGAGGTGATCCGTTATGTCCAAGACAAGTACGGCCACGACCGCGTCGCCCAGATTATCACCTTCGGAAAGCTGCAGGCCCGCGCTGTGCTGCGCGATGTCGGGCGCGTGCTGCAGATGCCCTACGGCCAGGTCGACAAACTCTGCAAGCTGGTGCCCAACAACCCGGCCAATCCCGTCACTTTGCAGCAGGCCATCGACGGCGAGCCGCAGCTGCAAGCCCAGATCCAGAGTGAGCAGAGGGTTGCCGAACTCACCGATATCGCGCTTAAGCTGGAAGGGCTCTACCGCCACGCCTCGACCCATGCCGCTGGCGTGGTGATCGGCGACAGGCCGCTGCAGGAGTTGATCCCGCTCTACCGCGACCCGCGCTCCGATATGCAGGTCACTCAGTTCAATATGAAGTACGTCGAAGAAGCGGGCCTGGTGAAGTTCGATTTCCTGGGCCTTAAGACCTTGACCGTGATTGCCGAGGCGCAGGCCCTGATCCGGCGCAAGCAGCCCGACTTCAACATCGACCGCGTACCACTGGACGATGCGGAGACCTTCCGCATGCTGACCAGGGCCGATACGGTCGGCGTGTTCCAGTTGGAATCCTCGGGCATGCGCGACGTGCTTAAGCGTCTGCGTCCCGACCGCTTCGAGGACATCATCGCCGTCGTGGCGCTCTACCGTCCGGGGCCGATGGACAACATCCCCAGCTACATCCGCCGCAAGCACGGGGAGGAGGAACCGAACTACTTGCATCCCCTGTTGGAGGACATCCTGAAGGAGACCTTCGGGATCATGATCTACCAGGAGCAGGTGATGCAGATCGCACAGGTGCTGTCGGGTTACAGCCTTGGCAGCGCCGATCTGCTGCGCCGTGCCATGGGCAAGAAGATCAAGGCGGAAATGGACGCCCAGAAGATAACTTTCATCGAGGGCGCCGTCGCCCGCGACGTAAAAGCGGCCAAGGCCGAGCAGATCTTCGATCAGGTCGCCAAATTCGCGGGCTACGGTTTCAACAAGAGCCATGCCGCCGCCTATGCCTTGATCGCCTATCAGACCGCTTATTTGAAGGCTAAGTTTCCGGCGGAGTTTCTCGCCGCCTCCATGACCCTGGATCTGGGCAACACCGACAAGCTGAATGTTTTTCGCCAAGAACTGCAGCGGCTTCAGGTGAATCTCTTGCCGCCGGACATCAACTGCTCCGACAGCGTCTTCAAGGTAGAACCCGATGGCGAAGACAAACAAGCCATCCGCTATGCCCTGGGTGCTTTGAAGAACGTCGGCGCCAGCGCCATGAAGGGGTTGATCGAGGAACGCAGCGAGGGCGGGCCCTTTCGAGACCTGGGCGATTTTGCGGAAAGGCTGGATCCCAAACAGGTCAATAAGCGCAGTCTGGAGTCGCTCTCTGCGGCCGGTGCCTTCGACAGCCTCTCAGGCAACCGTCGGCAACTCTTCGAGGGCGCCGACGTTCTGATGCGCCATGCCAGCGCGGCTGCCGAAGCGCGGACCTCGGCGCAGGTCTCGCTGTTCGATGGCGACAGTATGGTCGCGCCGCCGCCTAAGCTCCCGGATGTCGCCGACTGGTCGCCGCTGGAACGTCTGCAGCATGAGTTTACGGCGATCGGCTTTTATTTGTCAGCTCATCCACTGGACAGTTTTAAGAGTTCTCTGAAGCGCTTGGGTGTGGTCTTGCAGGCGGATCTGGCTGGAGTGGCAAAGCTCGCTCCGGGCCGGCGTAAGGTCGCCGGCATTCTGGTGGGCAAGCAGGAACGCCGGGCCAAAAGTGGCAACAAGTTCGCCTTTGTCCAGCTCTCCGATCCTTCTGGTGTCTTCGAGGTTGTACTCTTCGCCGAAGTGCTCTCGCACACTCGTGAGCTCTTGGATTCGGGTGAGCCATTGCTGGTCACGGTGAATCTGGGCGGCGAGGGCGATGAGATACGCATGACGGTGCAGGACGTCGAGCTGCTGGAGAAGGCAGCCGCCAACGCTGCCCTAGGCATCAAGGTTTTTGTCTCCAAAGTTGATCCGCTTGCCCCGTTGAAAGCGCTGCTGGAACGCCAGGGAAAAGGCCAAGGACGCGTTTCGGTCGTGCTGGATCTGGCGCCAGGGGAGGAATTGGAGTTCGATCTGGGCGGACACTTCAATCTCACTTCGGACAGTCAGCGTGCGGTCAAGAACCTGCCGGGTGTCGTCGTCGAAGATCTCTAGTGCCTGCTCTCCCACGCAAGCAGCAACGCAGGGGCATTCAAAAGGCTATGTATCCCATCGATTTTGCATGCTGTTCTAGGATTACGGCTGGTGGGGTGACGGTCCTGGCGGCGATTGCGAGGGCTACGACTATCCCGATCATAGCTGCGGGTACTAGAGGGTTTCTACAAGGAACTCTTCCTCTGCCTTTAGGCAGCGAGGGTCGAGAACGAAGAGCGCTTTGGGTCAGGCAGGGCTTTGCAGAAGGGCCGAGATGGAGCTTGCATTCTGCGAAGCTTTCTCTTACGGATTTTCATCGTTAACTAACACGCGGGGTATGCGTGGGCCGCGGCAAATTCCTCGTGCCAGACGCTCCGGTGGCGGACCCGTTGGTTCGCCAAGACCCGCGGAGGCATAACCGGAGAAGACTGACATGCCTGTCCCTGACGTTTCTATGCGTCAGCTCCTCGAAGCTGGCGTTCATTTCGGCCACACCACGCGGCGCTGGAATCCGCGTATGGCTCCCTACATCTTCGGCGAGCGCAACGGCGTTCATATTCTGGACCTGCAGCAGACCGTGCCGCTGTTCCACCAAGCGCTTCTGGCCGTACGAGACGTGGTCGCCAACGGCGGTCGCGTGCTCTTCGTCGGTACCAAGCGCCAGGCTGCCGAAAAGGTAGCTGAGGCAGCCAGCGGCTGCGGGCAGTACTATGTCAATCACCGCTGGCTCGGCGGCATGTTGACCAACTGGAAGACGATCAACCAGTCGATCCGCCGCCTGAAGGATTTGGAGGCTCGCATGGAGGGCGAAGTCGGCGGTCTCACCAAACGCGAGCTTCTGACCCTGACTCGCCAGCACGAGAAGTTGGAGAAGGCGCTGGGCGGCATTAAGGAGATGGGCGGCCTGCCGAATCTCCTCTTCATCATCGACACCAATAAGGAGCATCTGGCAGTCGGTGAAGCCAATCGTCTGGGCATCCCGGTAGTCGGTGTTCTCGACTCCAACAGCAACCCAGAGGGGGTGAACTTCCCGATTCCGGGTAACGACGACGCCATCCGCGCGATCGCACTCTACTGCGACTCCATCGCCGAGGCAGTGCTTGATGGTATCCAGCAGGAAATGGTGCGCTCCGGCGTCGACATCGGGGCTGCAGACCTGCCGCTGGAGGCTCTGCGTGAAGAGGACAGGGAGGGCGAATCGGTCGAACTTGAGAACGCGGTGACCGAGGCGGAGATCCCGGCCGAGACCGGCGAATCCGAGGGCGTTGCGGACGCCAAAACCGCTGAGGCGAGCGAAGAGACCAAGGGACCGTCGGTCGGTTCTGGACCATAGTAACGGACCGTGGCATCGCCCATCGGCGGGGCGTCGCAAGATCGTAACGCTTTTGCTCTAGACCGAGGTGATCGAGGACGAAACGCATTGCGAGCCGGACTCCAGGGTCCAAAGTGAAGCTGTTTGCAGCGAGGGTTCAGCCTGTTATTGCTGTCGCTGCATCTTTGCCGATGGTAGACTTTGAAGAGGAAGAGGATAATGGCCCAGATTACCGCTGCGCTGGTCAAGGAGTTGCGCGAGAAGACCGGTGCTGGCATGATGGATTGCAAGAAAGCCCTGACCAAGAACGATGGTGACGTCGAGTCTGCCGTCGACTGGCTACGTAAGAAGGGTCTCGCAGCCGCCGCTAAAAAGTCCGGCCGTGTGGCGGTCGAGGGGCTGATCGCGGTGGCCACTCAGGGCGTAAGCGGTGCCGTGGTCGAGATCAATTCCGAGACCGATTTCGTTGCACGCAACCAAACCTTTCAAGACTTCGCGCGCAAGGCTGCGGAGGTCGTCCTCGCGGGGGCCGATTCGGTCGAGGCCCTGACCACTGCCGACTATCCCGGTGCTGGGCATGCCGTGTCGGAAGAGATGACCAAGCTGATAGCCACCATTGGTGAGAATATGGTCCTGCGACGGGCTGCGCGTCTCGGCGTCGACAAGGGCGTGGTCGCCAGCTACGTGCACAATCAGACTGCACCTGGGCTCGGCAAAATCGCTGTTTTGGTTGCGCTGAAATCGGCTGGCGATCCGGAGAAACTGCAAGCTTTCGGCCGGCAATTGGCTATGCATGTTGCCGCCGCCTCGCCGCAGGCCGTCTCTCCTGCTGACGTCGATCAGGGCGCCGTCGAACGCGAGCGTGCCGTTCTGAGTGATCAGGCGAAAGCCAGTGGCAAGCCGGAGGCGATTATTGCCAAGATGGTTGAGGGTCGGCTGCGGAAGTACTACGAAGATGTCTGCCTACTGGAGCAGGTCTTCGTGATCGACGGCGAGAGCCGGGTGAAGAAGGCCGTCGAGGCTTTCGGTAAGGATATAGGCAGCCCGGTCGAGGTGACTGCCTTCCTGCGCATGCAGTTGGGCGAAGGTATCAAGAAACGGGAAGACGACTTCGTCGCCGAAGTGGCCGCGACAGCCGGTCTCGGCTAAGGCTAGTTGCCGTTCTTTAATCTCTAGCGAGGCCCAATAGGATCTCGCCACGCAGTTCTTGCTTGGCATAACTTCTTCCGCTCCGCCAAAAACGGGGATCTGCGTATCAGCAACGCGCGCGTTCTCGTGCTGCTGCTTTAATGTGAACTAGACGAGGCGCGTGCCGGCGAGGCTGCCGACATGCTAAGGGGTTCAAGGAATGGTAGGCCGACAATGACAGTGCCGCCGGACTATCAGCGAGTTTTGTTGAAGATCTCCGGGGAAGCCCTTATGGGCAACCAGGGCTACGGCATTGACAGTGCAACGCTCCGCCGTATTGCTGGCGATGTCCGGGAGGTGCATGCCACAGGCAAGGAGATCGCACTCGTGGTCGGCGGCGGTAATATCTATCGCGGTGTTGGTAGGACTGCCCAAGGGCTGGATCGTGCCACGGGGGACTACATGGGCATGCTGGCGACCGTCATGAACGCGCTGGCGCTGCAGAATGCCTTGGAGAGCCTTTCGGTGCCGACGCGGGTACAGTCGGCTCTTCCCATTACCTCGGTCGCAGAGCCTTACATCAGGCGTCGGGCCCAGCGCCATATGGAACGTGGCCGCGTGGTTATCTTCGCCGCCGGTACAGGCAACCCTTTTTTCACCACCGACACCGCTGCTGCATTGCGCGCATCGGAAATGGGATGCGAACTTCTGCTGAAGGGGACCAAGGTGGATGGCATCTACGATTCCGATCCCAACCAGAACCCCGACGCCGTTCGCTACGAGACCTTAGGATACACCGAAGCCTTGACAAGACAACTCGGGGTGATGGACGCAACCGCCTTGGCCTTGGCGAGTGACAACCATATACCCATCGTGGTGTTCTCGATCCTCGAGCCGGGCGGCTTTCATAGGGTGCTCCGTGGCGAAGAGAAGAGCACCTTGGTACAAGACTAAGGGAGACGATCGGTGGCGGACCCAGACCTAGACAACCTTGAACGGCGCATGGACAGCGCGGTCGATGTACTGAAGAAAGAGTTGGCCAGTTTGCGGGCCGGGCGCGCCTCAACCAACCTGCTGGAAGCCATCACGGTCAAAGCCTACGGGGCCGCCATGCCGCTGAACCAAGTTGGCACTGTGTCCGTGCTTGAGGCACAGACCCTGGGCGTCAACGTTTGGGACAAGTCTCTAGTCGCAGCCGTCGACAAAGCCATTCGTGAGGCGGGTCTTGGACTCAATCCTGCCACCAGCGGTCAGTTAGTTCGCATTCCCATTCCGGCGCTCAGCACTGAGCGGCGGCAAGAACTAACCAAAGTCGCAGGGAGGTATGCAGAACAGGCCCGGGTGGCGGTGCGCAACGTACGTCGCGACGGCATGGAGCTTCTGAAGGATATGGAGAAAGGTGGTGACCTCTCCGAGGACGAACATCGTCTCTGGGCGGACGAAGTACAGGGCCTGACCGATAGACACGTGAAGACCGTCGATGAAACCCTGGCGCGTAAAGAAGCGGAGATCATGCAGGTCTAGCGATCTTAAGGCCCTTGGGGTCTGGCCGACCTTGCGACGCAACGCGCGGGAGAGCTTTGATAGGTGAGCGCGCTCAGCATTGCTTCAAACGGCGAGGATCCGGGTCTGCATGTGGCCATTATCATGGACGGTAACGGTCGTTGGGCGGAACGCTACGGCCTGCCGCGCACGGCCGGCCATCGTAAGGGTGCGGAGGCGGTCCGTCGGAGCGTCGAGGCGGCGGTCGAGCTGGGCCTCGATACCTTAACGCTTTTCGGCTTTTCGTCGGAGAACTGGAAACGTCCACTGGGCGAGATCTCGGACCTGATGGCGCTGCTGCGCTTCTATCTTAAGAGCGAGATCGACGAGTTGCATCGCCAAAAGGTGCGGTTGTCGGTGATTGGAGAGCGCGAGCGGCTCCCCGACGATGTTACTGCACTCATCGCGGCAGCCGAACGGCGTACTTCAGGCAACGGCCGGTTGCTTCTACAAGTGGCGCTGAGTTATGGTGCGCGTCAAGAGATCGTGTCGGCAGCCCGGGCGTTGGCGCAGCGGGTGGTACGCGGCGAGTTACGTCCTGAAGACATCGATGAAGACGCTGTCTCGACGCACCTCTTCACTGCCGCTGTTCGCGATCCTGATCTGATCTTGCGGACCTCGGGTGAGCAGCGACTATCCAACTTCCTGCTTTGGCAGTCGGCCTACAGCGAGTTGGTTTTCATCGATAAGCTCTGGCCCGACTTCGGTCGCGACGACCTGGCCGCTGCCGTTGCGGAGCTGCAGTCTCGAGAGCGTCGGTTTGGTGCCCTCGCTACCGCTTGACGGGATGGGTTGGGGCCTGCGCCGACGCCTCATCTCGTCCCTCCTGCTGGTACCGCCGGTTTTAGCTGCGGTGATTTTGGGCAGGCCTTGGTCGTTCTTGCTCTTGTTGGTTTTGATCGTCGTCCTCTCATGGGAATGGACACGGTTGACGCAAGGACTTTTCCTGCCGGCCTCCGGTATCGCCTTAATGGCAACGATCTGTCTGGGGGTGAGCCTGGCCGGCCTGGATCTCTGGTTGACGGCGCTGCTAGCACTATTGGCTGGCGGCAGTGCGTCCGGATTACTGGTTTCGGGACGGCGCTGGCAGGGTGTTTGGCAATTGCTGGGGAGCTTCTATCTGGGCGGCGCCTGCCTTGCTCTCTATTACCTGCGCGAGGTAGAGTCGCAAGGACTGGATTGGACGCTTTGGCTGCTGGCAATCGTGTGGACCGTGGATGTCTTCGCCTACATGGTGGGCAAAAGTGTCGGCGGCTGGAAGCTCTGGCCCTCCGTATCGCCGAAGAAGACTTGGGCCGGCCTTGCCGGCGGCACGGCCGCCGGTACCTTGGTCGGGCTTTGCGGCAGCTTCTGGCTACTGCCCCATCCCCACTGGCAGTTAGCGCTCGCAGCAGGTCTCTTAAGCTTGGTAGTGCAAAGTGGGGATTTGGTGGAATCGGCCTTGAAGAGGAAGTTTGGCGTGAAGGATGCCAGCGCCCTTATTCCGGGGCATGGCGGGCTCATGGACCGTGTAGACGGTTTGCTGCCGGCGGCCGTAGCGCTGGCGATCGCGCTGTGGCTCGGCGCTTGAGATAGTTGAAAGGTAAAGTAGCGTGACCCTGGACGAGGGAAGAAAGCATCCGGGCGCCGGGGTGAGAGAGCCTAGACGCTTGACGATTCTAGGCTCTACGGGCTCCATCGGACAAAGCACGCTCAACCTGGTACAGCGCAATCGAAACATCTACAGTCTGGTCGCCCTGACCGCGGGAACGCGGGTCAAGGCTCTGGCGGAGCAGGCGCGTCTCTTGCGCCCCGAAGTGGCCGTGATCGCCGATGCGCGGCTCTACGGCGAGCTGAAGGAAGCCCTGGCTGGCACTGGTGTGGAAGCTGCAGCCGGCGATGCGGCAGTCTGTGAGGCGGCGCGCCGGCCCAGCGATTGGTGCATGGCGGCAATCGTGGGCGCAGACGGTTTGCGCCCGACCCTTGCGGCGGTTGAACAGGGCAAGGTCGTCGCCTTCGCCAATAAGGAGACCCTGGTCTGTGCTGGCGAGATAGTCATGCGGCGCGTTGCCGAGAGTGGCGCGACCCTATTGCCGGTGGATTCCGAGCACAATGCCATCTTCCAGGTCTTCGATTCCGAGCGCCCCGGGGACATCGAGAGAATTATCCTTACGGCGTCGGGTGGCCCATTCCGCGAACTTTCCCTCTCAGAGATGGCCGACAAGACATCGGAACAGGCGGTTGCCCATCCCAACTGGAGCATGGGCGCCAAGATCTCGGTCGATTCGGCAACCATGATGAACAAGGGGCTCGAACTGATCGAGGCGGGCCACCTGTTCGATTTCCCCTCCAAGGCGATCGAGATCTTGGTGCACCCGCAGTCGATCATTCACTCGATGGTCGCGTATCAGGACGGATCTGTTCTGGCACAGCTGGGATCGCCGGATATGCGCACCCCGATTGCCCATGCCTTGGCTTGGCCGCACCGCATGGAGGCGCCAGTAGCGCGTCTTAATCTCGTTGAGATTGCGAAGTTAACCTTCGAGAATCCTGATTCTAAAAGATTTCCAGCTTTGAGCTTGGCCCGTACTGCAATGGAGAAAGGTGGCATTCTGCCTCTGGCCCTCAACGCGGCAAACGAGGTGGCTGTTGCGGCCTTTTTGCGTCGCGAGATCGGTTTTCTCGATATCGCCGCAGTGGTGGAGGAGACTATGGAACGCATGCCCGAGGTTGCGGCCGATAGCCTTGGGGAGATTCTTATAGCAGACAAAGAAGCCCGCCGCTTGGCACAAGCGGCGAGTGAGGGGCATCGTCTGGCGGCACAATAGCTTTGCCGGTCGTATGAGGAGTGTTGCGGTGTTACCTGTTTTGCTGTTCGGGAGGGCGCTGACGTGGACTGGCTGCTCCCGATCTTAGAAATTCTAACTCCTTTCCTAGTTGTTCTCACTCTCTTGGTCTTTGTCCATGAGCTGGGACACTATTGGGTTGCGCGGCGCAACGGCGTGAAGGTTCTGGTCTTCTCCATTGGCTTCGGGCCAGAGATCTTCGGGCGGACTGATCGGGCCGGCACGCGCTGGCGGGTAAGCGCGCTACCCCTAGGGGGCTACGTGAAGATGCTGGGCGATATGGATGCCACCAGCCGGCCCGACGACGAGAGCCTCGGTCATTTGGACGAAGAAGAACGCCAGCAGGCCTTTCCGGCAAAATCCATAGGCGCCCGCGCCGCGATTGTTGCCGCCGGGCCGGTCGCCAACTTTCTCTTTGCCTGGGTGCTTTTAGCCTTTCTATTCGTGGCCTTTGGCCGGCCCGTGACTCCGGCAGTGGTCGCCGACGTGGTGCCGGAGTCGGCCGCTGTTACTGCCGGATTGCAGACTGGGGATCGAATCCTCAAGGTGAACGGTGCAGACATTTCTCGCTTCGAAGACATTCAGCGTGCCGTCCAACTGAATCTTGACCAGCCCCTTAATGTCCTGGTCCAACGGGACGGTCAAGACATCGCCTTGGTGGCTAGACCTCAGATGATCGTCGAGACCGATCCAAACGGCTGTGAGATCACGGTTGCGCGGTTGGGGATCGCGGCGACCAGCACTCAGGTGGAGCACTTGGGGCCCTTCGACAGCCTTTGGGTGGCGGCGGCGGAGACCTGGTCAATCGGCCGGGACACCTTGGAAGGCGTTTGGCAAATCATCGTCGGCACTCGGACGACCGACGAGTTGGGCGGTCCTATTCGCATCGCGGAGGTGTCGGGTCAAGTCGCTCAGATTGGTATCGTATCGTTCATCTTTTTTATGGCCTTGCTGTCTGTGAACCTTGGGCTCATCAACCTCTTTCCCATTCCCATGTTGGACGGCGGACATCTCTTGTTCTATGCCTTTGAGGCACTCTGTGGGCGTCCGCTTGGGCCGCGCGCCCAAGACGTCGGTTTCAAGATTGGGTTGGGCCTCGTGCTGTCTCTCATGGTGTTCGTGACGGCGAACGACATCCTACGGATCAACGCATGCGCTGGCGCTTAGGGAAGAGTTTGCCGGTGCGGGCGACCGCAGGGTCCTTCGCCGGGCGGGGCTTGCAGCGCTTGATCTTGATGCTCTTGCTGTCGGTAGCTGGTCTGGCCTCCGCTCCATTCTCGAACAGCGGAGCACAATCGCTGCTGTCGGCCGGCACCATCGGCGAGATCGCGATCGAAGGCGGGCAACGTATCGACCCGGCCACTGTGCTTAACTATTTGGGTCTGCGTCCGGGCGATTCCTTCGACGCCCGCGATCTTGACGCCGCCTTGTCTCGGCTCTTCGCTACCGGCCTCTTCGTCAATGCCGTTTTCGAGCGGGAAGGGGACAAGCTGATCGTCCGCGTGGTCGAGAATCCACTGATCAACATTGTTGCTTTCGAAGGCAATGACCGCCTGGACAACGCCACCCTTCAGTCGGAGCTTCAGTCGAAGCCCCGCACCGTCTTTACCAGAAGTCGGGTGCAAAGCGATACGCAGCGCCTCCTCGAAATCTATCGGCGCACCGGACGCTTCGGTGCAACCGTGGACCCGAAGATCATTCGCCTTGACCAGAACCGGGTGAACCTAGTGTTCGAGATCGACGAGGGAAAGGCTTCCGAGGTGGATTCGATCAACTTTATCGGCAACAAAGAGTTCTCGGATGGTCGCTTGCGCGAAGTCATTACGACGAGTGAGAGCGACCTCTTGGGGTTCTTTGCGACGAACGACTCCTACGATCCTGAGCGCCTGAACTTCGATAAGGAGCTGCTGCGTCGCTTCTATCTGTCAGAGGGCTACGCGGATTTCCAAGTTCTCTCAGTGGTTGCCGAGCTTGCGCGCAATAACAAAGACTTTATCATCACCTTCACGCTTGTCGAGGGCGAGCGCTATGCCTTCGGCATGATCGATGTCGTCTCCACAATCAACAATTTCGCGCCGAAAGAGATTGCGAACCAGATCACCTCGATTGAAGGTGAAACCTATGACGCGACCGAAGTCGAGGAAAGCGTAGAGGCCATCACCGATGCAGTGGGCAACTTGGGATTCGCTTTCGTTGAAGTGATCCCGCGGGTCGATAGGAACGACGAGACCCGCACAATCGGCATCACCTATGACATCCAGCAGGGGCCCAAGGTCTTCGTCGAGCGCATTGAGATCAACGGCAACGTCCGGACCGTCGATGATGTCATTCGTCGCCAGTTCACCCTGGCCGAAGGCGATGCCTTCAACACGACCGAGCTGGCCCGTTCGCGCCGACGGATCCAGAACCTAGGTTTCTTCCGCACTGTGGACGCCACGCTTTCTCAAGGTTCCGTGCCCGACCGAACCGTGATAACCGCCAACGTGGAAGAACAATCGACCGGCAATCTTTCTTTCGGTGCCGGCTTTTCAACCGACTCCGGTCCAATCGGCAACATCGCAATTACCGAGCGCAACCTTCTGGGTCTGGCGCAGGATCTACGCCTGGACTTGGTGATCTCGGGCGACAGTTCGCAGATCGATCTTAGTTACACCGATCCCTATTTCCTCGATGAGGATCTTTCGGTCGGTTTTGACCTGTTCCGCACCACGAACGAGCAATCTTCCTCCGACTTCGATCAAAAAAACGCCGGTTTCGGACTGCGTGCCGGATGGGACTATGAGAACGACCTTCGTCACGTCGTACGCTATAGATTCGATCGGCAGGACATCGACGATGTCAGCAATGACGCGGCCGAAATCATTCAGGATGACGAGGGTGTGTTCTATACCTCTGCGGTCGGGTCAACCTTGACCCTCGACAAGAGAAATAGCCGATTCGATCCGACCGACGGCTACGTTTTCGAGGTCGACAATTCCTACACGGGTCTGAGCGGAAGCTCCTACTATTTCGAGAACACAGTCGGAGGTGCTTACTATACGCCGATTTTCGATATAAACGATCTAACCTTACGACTCTCGGCGCGGGCTGGGAACATCGCTTCAATCGAACCCACACGCGTGAGCGAACGTTTCTTTATCGGCGGCGCCGATCTACGTGGATTCGAATCGGGCGGCGTAGGTCCACGCGACAAGGCTAGTGGCGATGCTTTGGGCGCGAAGAACTTCCTCACCGGATCGATCGCGCTGATCTTCCCGCTGGGATTGCCGCAGGATCTGAGCGTTCGCGGACGCGTATTCAACGACATAGGATCGGCTTGGGGTATCGACGGCGACAAGAACGGTGTCCAAGACAGCGTGATTCCCCGCGCTTCGGCAGGCGTTGGCATTACTTGGGGTTCGCCTTTAGGTCCCCTGGTGGTGGATCTGGCCTATGCCTACGCCAAGCAGGATTTCGATGTTCCGGAGGTGTTTCGCTTCAGTTTCGGCACGCGTTTCTGATGCGCGGAGGGCGCGAGCGACTGGGGCTTTGCTTCCTGTCGATCTGGCTGATTTTTCTGTCGCCTTCGACGGCAAGCGGGCAAGAGATATCGGGGCCGCCGTCCGACGGCTCACCGACCGGTGGCGTCGTGATCAATCTTCCTCCCAATCCCGGATTGCCGGTAAATGGCGGTATCATCGTTGTGGATGTCCAGCGAATCCTGGAAGCCTCATTGGCGGTCCGTGCTGTCCAAGCGCAGCTGACAGAAGCACGGCAGGCTTTCCAGCAAGAAACCCGAGCGCGCGAAGCTGCACTGCGTGAGCGCGACCGTCAACTGGCCGCCGAACGTGGCCGCCTGGAGGAAAGTGTTTTCCAGCGAGAGCGCGACCGCTTGGCCACCGATCTAGCGAGTTTGCAAGAAGATATCCGAGTCTGGTTCAGGGCTCATGATCGAACCATGAACCAGACAATGCATCAGGCGCAACAGGCGTTGCTGCACATTGTCAGTGATCTTGCCCGACAGCGGGGTGCCGCAGTGGTCATCTCCAAGTCGTCGGTAGTCTTGGTGCAGCCCGGACTCGACGTAACGGACGCCGCCTTGCAGCGCTTGGATCAGCAGTTGCCGAACTTGCCCGCACCGCAGTTGCCCACGGTACTCGCGCCTAGTAAAAACCTGCGTTAGGGAGGCGCTCCACTCAGCTGTATGGGAGGGTGCAGGCCCCAGATTGTACGGTCGACAAATCCCGGCCGCTTCGCCATAACAAGGGAGCTTGGGGCTGGACTGAAACAGCGAATAGGTAGCGGGGCTGCCGTGGACCGGAACGTATGATTTTCCATGAGGTTCGACCTCTTACCGTACTTGGGACGTAGTATGAAGGTAAGCATGCAATGCTCAGAGTTGGGACGGGTGCCGCATGAATGTGTTGACCGACATTCCCGCCGAGAGGACGCCCGGAACAGACGCGGCACGTTGAATGGAAGACCGCGATCAGATCTGCCGGGAAACATATCTGGACGCATCGCGGGCAGGAGCAGATAGAGGGAATCAGTCTATAACGATGAGTGAACAAAGTGCTGAGGTCTCACAGGTCAGAGATCTGAACATTCACGACATCATGGAGAGGATTCCGCATCGCTATCCTTTCCTGATGATAGAGCGCGTGACGAACATCGTGCTGGGGGAAAGCGCTGTCGGAATCAAGAACGTCAGCGTGAACGAATCATACTTCCAAGGCCACTTTCCCGGCCAGCCGGTCATGCCGGGCGTCTTGATCGTCGAGGCCATGGCGCAGACGGCGGCCGTGTTGGTGATGGAGAGCATCGGTGCTGAAGAGCATGGCAAGATCGTCTATTTCATGACCATCGAAGGTGCGCGCTTCCGTCGACCGGTTCAACCCGGGGATCGCTTGAATATTCACGTCCAGAAAAAGCACCACCGTGGTCAGGTTTGGAAGTTCAGCGGCGAAGCATGCGTAGACGGCAAGGTGGCGGCTCAGGCCTCCTACTCTGCGATGATCGTCGACAGGGCATGAGCCATATTCACCCAAGCGCGGTCGTCGATCCGGCCGCGCAGATTGCCGACGGCTGCACCATCGGGCCCTTCTGTGTCGTCGGCCCCGATGCGGTGCTGGGAGCGGGTTGCATTCTCCACTCTCATGTTGCGGTCGCCGGGCGCACCACGCTGGGCGAAACCTGCCAAGTCTATCCTTTCGCCAGCTTGGGACACGCACCGCAAGATCTGAAGTACGCCGACGAGCCTTCACGCTTGGAGATCGGCAAGGGCTGCGTGATCCGCGAGCACGTGACCCTCAATCCCGGCACCGAGGGCGGCGGCATGCTGACCAAGGTCGGCGAGGGCTGCCTCTTGATGGTCGGTGCCCATGTTGCACACGACTGCATCCTCGGCAATCGGGTGATCCTGGCGAACAACGCGACCTTGGCCGGCCACGTCACCATTGGTGATGGGGCCGTTCTAGGCGGTCTCTGTGCCGTACAGCAGTTCGTGCGGATCGGCTGCAACGCCATGATCGGCGGCATGGCCGGTATACGCCAAGACGTGGTCCCCTTTGCTCTGGTGTCCGGTCGGCCAGGTTATCTGGTCGGGCTCAATATGGTTGGCTTGCGCCGCGCTTCGACCGATCGTGGAGAGATCGAGGCGTTGCGCAAGCTCTTCGACTTCGTGTTTGACCGTCAGGCCGGCACGCTTTCCGAACGCTTAGGCGAGGCCGAGGAGCCGGCTGACAACGGCGTCCTTGTCGCCAATTTCCTCGAGTTCCTGCGCGGCGACGCGGCCCACGGCTTCCTCCAACCCTCGGAGCGCGATGGTCACTAAGCTCGGCATCATAGCCGGATCGGGGGGCTTGCCGCGGGAGCTGATTCAGGCTGCGGAGAAAAAAGGCTGGGGCTGCTTCGTGGTAGGCTTCCACGGGCAGACCGATCCGGAAACGCTGTCGGCCGCACCCTCCATGCAGACTAATCTCGGTGCTGCGGGGAAGATTATCGAGCGATTGCGGGCCGAAGGCGTCAGCGATTTGGTTATGGCCGGCGCAATCAAGCGCCCCAGCTTCTTGCAGATCAAGCCAGATTGGGTGACGGCCAAGTTTATTGCTCAGGCCGGGCTTCGGGCTCTTGGCGACGATGGCATGCTACGCGCCATCATTCGTGCCATAGAAGAAAGCGGCTTCCGCTGCCTTTCCGTTCCGGAAATCCTCGGAGATTTGGTCATCGGTGCTGGCCTCATGGGGCAGCATGCGCCCGACGAGACGGCACAGGCCGATATCGAGCGCGGTCTTCAGGTTGCCCGCGTTTTGGGTGCAGCCGATGTCGGCCAAGCGGTCGTGGTCCAGCAGGGTTTGGTTTTGGGGGTAGAGGCGATCGAGGGCACCGATTTGCTCCTGGCCCGCTGCAAAGATCTGGCGCGGCCGGTCGCTGGCGGGGTCTTGGTCAAGATTGCCAAGCCGAAGCAGGAGCGGCGGGCCGACCTGCCGGCCATCGGTCCGCGCACGGTGGAAAACTCTGCAGCCGCAGGTCTGCGGGGGATCGCAGTAGAGGCCGGTTCCGCTCTTCTGATCGATCGCAACAAGACGGTCTCCTTAGCCGATCGCAAGGGGCTTTTCCTTCTGGGCATTGCGGCCGACGCGGCAAGCCGTGACTGAGAACGGCAACGGTCCTCTAATCTTCCTGATAGCTGGAGAGCCTTCGGGCGACTTCCTCGGCGCGCGCCTGATGGAAGCCTTGAAGCGGGAGACGGACGGTGCAATCCGTTTCACTGGCGTCGGCGGCTCCTACATGGAAGCACAGGGCCTCAACAGCCTCTTCGACATCCGCGAGATAGCGGTCATGGGCTGGGTGGAGGTGATTGCCCACATCCCTACCGTGCTGCGCCGGATCAAGGACACCGAGGCAGCTGCCCGTGCGACCAAGCCCGATCTTTTCCTGTCGATCGATTCGCCCTCCTTTTCGCTGGAGGTGAGCAAGCGGCTGAGAGGGGAGGGCTATCCCCTCGTGCACTACGTGGCCCCCTCGGTTTGGGCTTGGAAGGCCGGCCGTGCGAGGAAGATTGCGGCTTTCCTGGATCACCTGCTCTGTCTGCTTCCTTTCGAGCCGCCCTATTTCGAGGTGCATGGTCTGGACACGACCTTCATCGGGCATCCGGCCGTCGAACGAGCCGGCGCCGCCGCTGGCGGCGACGGTTTGCGCCAACGCTTAGGGCTTGGTCTTGACAGCTTGCTTCTCTCTGTATTGCCGGGCAGCCGGCGCGGCGAGGTGCAGCGGCATGCGGCTATCTTCGGCGAGGCGTTGGGCCTCTTGGCGAAGACCTGGCCGGAGTTGACAGCGCTTGTCCCCACAGTCGCCAATGTCGCCGAACAAGTGGGGGAGGCGATTGCGCGTTGGCCGGTCCCGGCCAAGCTGCTAACCCAACAGGACGACAAGTACGCGGCCTTCGCCGCCTCGCGGGCGGCCTTGGCGGCCTCCGGGACGGTTGGGATCGAACTGGCGGTGGCCGGCTTACCGGCGGTGATGGCCTACCGGCTGAACCTCATGAGCGCCGCCTTCGTGCCGCTGGTGGTCAACCTGCGATATGCCTCGATCGCAAGCTTGGTGTTGGATCGCTCGGTGCAGCCGGAATGCCTTCAATTCAACTGCAATCCCAAGAAGTTAGCATCTACTCTAAAACCTCTTATTGAAGAAAGAGAGGAGCGGCAAAGGGTGATCCGGGACGGTTTCAAAGCCGCCGAGATGCTGGGGATGGGAGGAGACCCGCCGAGCAAACGAGCGGCGAACGTCTTGCTCTCGCTTTTGCAGAAGGGGTCATGACAGAGGATGTGTGAAGGATCTGTTTGGACAAAGCACATCCATGCCACGCAGCCCGTGCGGCCCTATTTTACCAGGAAGAAGCGGGAATGAACGCCGTCGAGATCGAAGAAGCGATTTCCAGGCTTGCCGCGCAACCCTTCGACGGCGCCAGCTT
>JACOMY010000002.1 GCA_014324045.1 Rhodospirillales bacterium
TATATGGTTTATATAGTTCCACGCTGTGACCTCCGAATGGTCCAAATAGCCGGTGTAGTCGCCTTGCGAGTCCAACCCGTCGATAGTCAGGCTCCACCTCCCTTCAGGCTCTTAGGTCGAGTCGAGGTCCCAGAAGGCCCCGACGCTTAGAGCAGGCAATCGGCAACTGTGCCGCGGTGGACCGCAAGTCCGCGCTCCGCCGGCTCCTCTCCCTTCCTTGCCGACCAACAAAACCACGGCGCTACCGAGCTGCTATAAACCATGTTTCCCACCCCTCCGAACCCTCAACCGCTGCCGGAGATGCTACTTGGTCGCCTGCGGCCTGCCTCGGGCGTCCCGCACCGCCTGCGCACGTTCCCAGTCAAACATGTAGTCGCGCGTCAGCGGCAAAGTCTCCTGGCGACGGGTCATCTGCACCTGGACCACCATGAGGCCCTGATGGCGGAAACCCATCTCGCAGCCGGCCAGATAGAGCTCCCACATCCGGTAGAAGCGCGCGTCGTAGAGGTCTTCGACGGCCCGGTGGTTCTCGTTGAAGCGCTGCCGCCAGAGCTTCAAGGTCTCGGCGTAATGCAGGCGCAGGATCTCGATGTCGGTGACGAAGAGCCCGTTATCCTCAATCGCCGGCAGCAGTTCCGAGAGGGTCGGCAGATCCGCGCCCGGGAAGATGTACTTCCGGATGAAGGGATTTATCGGCCCGGGCTCGTTGAAGCGCGCAATGGTGTGCAGCAGGCAGACGCCGTTTTCCGTCAGCAAACCGCGCAGCTTCCCGAAGAACTCCCGGTAGTTCTTTTTGCCGACATGTTCGAACATGCCGACCGAGACGATCCGCTCGAAGCGCTCCGCGAGGGTCCGGTAATCTTGCAGGCGAAAATCGACCCGGTCCGCCAAGCCGGCCTGCTCCGCCCGCTCGCGCGAAAGCCTATGCTGCTCTTCCGACAGCGTCACGCCGACGACCCGCGCCGAGGCCAGGCTTGCCAGATAGAGGCCCATACCGCCCCAGCCGGACCCGATGTCGAGCAGCCGCAGGCCGGCCTCGTTCAGCAAGAGCTTGGCTGCGATATGCCGCTTCTTATCCAGCTGGGCCCGCTCCAGATCGCCGTGCTCCTCCTCGAAGTAGGCGCAGGAGTACTGACGGTCACGGTCGAGGAAGAGATCGTAGAGCCGGCCCGAGAGATCGTAGTGATGGGCAACGTTCCGTTGCGCTTTGCCGATCGGATTGTACTGCTTAATCCAGCGGCTCTGGCGATTGAGGTGGAAGACCGGCTTTGCCAGCCAATGGTTCTCCAGCCGGCTGTAGTTTTTAGCCATGATCTCCGTCAGATCGCCGATGTCTCCCTTTTCGACGGTCAGGCTGCCGTCCATATAGGCCTCGGCCAACTTGACCGGCGGGTTGAGCAGCAGCGACCACTCAAGAGTCTTCTTGTGCAGTTTTATGCGGCAAGCGGGGATGCTAGCGTCGCCGACCGTCATGACCTTGCCGGCAGCATCCTCGATCTCGAGCGCCCCGTCGCGGATCATGTGCTTCAACAGACGCTTCATCATGGCCGTTCCGCCTGCCGCCCTTCCCAAGCCCGCAGGTCCCTAACCTTCTCAAGGTTGCGATATCGTCGAAGGGGACGCTAGCAAAGCCGAAGGGTGACAGACAAGCACCCGGAAAGCAGGGTTCAATCGGACTTTCGCCCGGCCTTGATGCGACGCCAAGTGCGGACGTTCCTGTTGTGATCGTTCAAGGTTCTAGCGAAGGCATGGCCGCCGCTGCCGTCGGCAACGAAGTAGAGAAACTCTGTCTCCGCCGGCCGAATCGCCGCCTCTAGGGCGGCCCAGCCCGGATTGGCAATCGGCCCGGGCGGCAGCCCGGCGTTGGTGTAGGTGTTGTAGGGGTCTTCGCTCCGCAACTCGGACTTGCGAATGCCGCGGCCGAGCTGACCGCCCATGCCCTTGGTCACAGCATAGATCACGGTGGGATCGGATTGAAGTGGCATGCCCTTGCGCAGGCGATTGACGAAGACGCCAGCTACCAGGCTGCGCTCCTCGGCCAAACCCGTTTCCTTCTCGACGATCGAGGCCAGCGTAACCCAGTCGGCGCGCGTCTCGAACGGCAGGTCCTCCAGGCGCGACGGCCAGAGCCTGTCCAATGCCTCCAGCTGGGCGTCGCGCATGCGCTCCAAGACCTGGGCGCGCGTTTCCCCCCGCTGAAAGAAATAGGTATCCGGCAGTAGGCTGCCTTCCGGCGGAAGGGTCTCTATCGGCGGGCCTTGCAGATCGGGCGCGGCATTGATGATCTGTACGATGTCCCAAGAGGTCAGTCCTTCCGGCAGGGTCACGCGGTGCGACAGCGTTTTGCCCTCGACCAGTTGGGCAAGCACCTCCTGCATGGAAAGGCCGGCGGCGAAGGCATACTCTCCGGCCTTTAGCGCCCCGGCCTTACCTTCGATGCTGGCGGCCATCTTGAAGACCCCCGGCTCGGCGATCACCCCCTCCGCGAAGAGCGTCCGGGCAATCGCGTTCAAGCTGCTGCCGCGCACAATCGTGACGGTCCGCTCCTCCATCAGCGGCCCCGGCCGCCGATAGAGGTTGACGCCATAAAGGCAGGCACCGATACCGCCGCCTGCGAGCACCGCTAGCACCATCACCAAGAAGCCGAGCGCAAAGCGGCCACGGCGCCACTTGCGCTTCGCTGCCGGATTGCTCTCTTCGGACGGTTCTGGAAGATCAGGAGACTCGACCAAATACCAGGCTCGCGTTGGTGCCGCCGAAACCGAAGGAGTTCGATAGCGCCACGTCGATCTTGCGCTCGCGCGCGGTCAGCGGCACCAGATCCACGCCTTCGCAGTTCGGCGAGGGTGTCTCTAGGTTCAGGGTCGGCGGGGCGACGCCGTCGCGGATGGCCAAAAGGCAGAAAATAGCCTCGACCGCACCGGCAGCGCCCAAAAGATGTCCAATCGCCGACTTGGTCGATGACATGGACATGCCATCGACCGCCGTCCCAAAGAGCCGGCGGACGGCATTGAGCTCGATCTCGTCGCCCAGCGGCGTCGAAGTACCGTGCGCATTGACGTAATCGACCCGATCACAAGCCAGACTGGCCCGCTGCAGGGCTGCCCGCATGGACCGGAAGCCGCCGTTGCCATCCTCAGCCGGCGCAGTGATGTGGTGGGCATCGCCGGAAAGCCCGTAGCCAAGGACCTCGCCATAGATCCTTGCATCGCGTGCCTTGGCGTGCGCCAGTTCCTCCAGCACCACGATGCCGGCGCCCTCGCCCATGACGAAGCCATCGCGACCCTCGTCCCAAGGGCGCGACGCCGCCTCGGGCCGGTCGTTGTAACCGGTCGCGAGTGCCCGCGCCGCCGAGAAGCCGGCTAGGCCGAGGCGGCAGATCGCCGCCTCGGCGCCGCCGGCGATCATCACGTCGGCATCGCCCAAGGCCACCAGACGGGCCGCGTCACCGATCGCATGTGCACCGGTCGAACAGGCGGTGACGACCGAGTGGTTGGGTCCGCGGAAACCATAGCGGATCGAGATCTGTCCCGAGCAGAGGTTGATCAGCGCAGAAGGGATGAAGAAGGGGCTGACCCGGCGGGGACCACGTTCCAGCAAGGCGACAGAGGTGTCGTAGATTGCCTTGAGCCCGCCGATGCCCGAGCCGATCATGACCCCGGTGCGTTCCTGCTGCTCCTCGGTCTCAGCCTGCCAGCCCGAATCGGTAATCGCCTGATCGGCGGCAGCCAAACCATAGAGGATAAAGGTATCGACCTTGCGGCGATCCTTGGGCGCCATCCATCGGTCTTCGTCGAAATGGCCTTCGGATTCTTGCCCTCTGGGCACCTGCCCGGCGATCTTCGCAGGAATGTCCGAGACATCGAAGTCGGTTACCGCCGAGATACCGCTTTCTCCGGCAATCAACCTCTTCCAAATGGCTTCGACGCCACTGCCCAAGGGGTTAACCATCCCCAGGCCGGTAATGGCGACACGTCGCATACTAACGGCTCTCCACACTTGGCCAGGCAGGCATCCCCACCGTTGGGGAGCATCTCATACGGATGCTCTGCGCAGCCGGCACGGCCTTCTCTCCAAGACGGCTGGCTCTCTAAGGCGGCCGGTGGGAAGCCCGGGTGCGAGCCGGCCTCCGAGGCCTCAGATGTTCTCTTGAATGAAATCGACTGCGTGCTTGACGGTCACGATCTTCTCAGCCGCATCGTCGGGAATCTCGCAGCCGAACTCTTCCTCGAAAGCCATCACCAACTCGACGGTATCGAGGCTGTCGGCGCCTAGATCGTCGATGAAGCTGGCGCCGTCGATCACCTTGGCCTCTTCCACACCCAGGTGCTCGACAACAATCTTCTTAACACGTACCGCAACGTCACTCATGTTCTTCGATCCTTTGTTCGATGTTTGCTTTGTCTACTAATGCCGACAGGGTTGCCTGTCACGGCTGTTCTCCGAGACCTGAATGCACGATCTCCCGCCACCCGAACCATCTCCGGAAACCGCGGATCACCCCTCTGCCGCATTCCTAATCGGCACCTCTTATCACGATTCCCGGTGCTGTCCAATTGAACTTGCTAACCGGCAAACGGCCGGCAGCAATGCAGACAGACGGCAGCGCGCCCTTATCCCATTCCGAGAGATCCGCGCCGCCCACAAACCTGCTATACCATGACCATGCCACCGTTTACGTGCAGGGTTTGGCCGGTCACATAGGCGGCCTCCTTACTGGCCAAATAGACGACCGCGGCCGCAACATCGCCCCCTTCGCCCAAGCGACTCGCAGGGACCGCACGCAGGATAGTCTCGCGCTGCTTGTCGTTCAATGCATCTGTCATGGGACTGGCGATGAGGCCGGGTGCTACGCAGTTGACCGTGATGCCGCGCGAGGCGACCTCAGCGGCCAAGGCCTTGGAGAAGCCTATCATGCCTGCCTTGGAGGCAGCATAGTTGGCCTGTCCGCGGTTGCCGGTCACACCGACGATCGAGGTAACGCCGATTATACGACCGTGGCGGCGCCGCATCATGCCCCGCAGGCTGCCCCGTGCCAAACGGAAACCGGCGGTCAGGTTCACCTGCAGCACCTGCTCCCACTCTTCGTCCTTCATGCGGGCCAAGAGGTTGTCGCGGGTCAGACCTGCGTTGTTCACCAGGATGTCGAGGCCGTCCATGGCCACTTCGGCTTGTTCCGGCAGGGCATCGGCCGCAGCCCCGTCGCCAAGGTTGCAAGGCAGGACATGGCAGCGTTCGCCCAGATCTACGGCCAAGGCCTCCAGGGCCTCCCGGCGCGTGCCGGTCAAGCCGACCGTAGCCCCTTGTGCATGCAGGGCACGCGCGATCGCGCTGCCGATTCCACCGGACGCGCCGGTGACCAGCACCTTCTGTTCGCTTAGATCGAACATCTCTCTTCGTCTTGTCCCTATCCTCTGCCTAAAGCTGTCCCAGCACGATCTCGACCTCACCCGGCGTGCCGCAGGGCAAGCCCTTCAGATCGCGATCGATGCGGTGCGCCAGGCCGGACAGAACCTTGCCGACGCCCAGCTCGACCAATGTCTCTACGCCGGCCTCGCGCATGGCTAGGACCGACTCGCGCCAGCGCACGCGGCCAACGACCTGGCTTACCAACAGTCGGCGGATTTCCGCCGGGCTCTCCACCGGTGCCGCCGTCACGTTGGCGATAAGCGGCAACGCAGGCGGCGCCAGATCGGTCGCCTCCAAAGCCGCTTCCATGACATCGGCTGCCGGCGCCATCAGCGCACAGTGAAAGGGCGCAGAAACGCTGAGCAGAACCGACCTGCATCCGCCGCGTCCCCTAGCGATCTCGATGGCTCGATTGACGGCCTCGGTGTGTCCGCTGATGACCACCTGGCCCGGAGCATTGTCGTTGGCAGCGCTGCAGACCTGGCCCTGCGCAGCTTCGGCGGCAACCTCCTCGACCGCTTCGTGCCCGAGGCCCATGACGGCCGCCATGGCACCGACGCCAGGAGCAACAGCATCTTGCATGGCCTGGCCGCGACGCTTCAGCAGCCGGGAGGCGGTCGCCACGCCGAAGGTCTCGGCGGCGGCCAAAGCAGAATATTCACCTAGGGAATGGCCGGCGACGAAGCACGCTTTATCGCTCAAAGTCAGGTCCCCCTCGTGCTCCAATACGCGAAGGCTTGCCAAGCTGACAGCCATCAGCGCCGGCTGCGCATTTTCCGTCAGGGTGAGTTCTTCCGTCGGTCCCTCGATCATCAGCCGGAAGAGGTTCTGCTTCAGAGCCTCGTCGACCTCTTCGAAGACCTCTCTGGCAGGCGCAAAGGCTTCGGCAAGGCCAGCCCCCATACCAACGGCCTGGCTGCCCTGTCCCGGGAACACAAAAGCTCTCGTCATGATGCGCACTTTCTTCTTAATCGATTCTTGTTGTTCGGCATTGCGGCCATGCCGTACCAGCAGGAAAGCTGGGAAGCTAGAGATTGCTGCACTCCTGTCAAGCCACCGTCGGCGAACCCATATGCTGTGTCCGGTCTATTGCGTCTGGGCGGAGAAACTGTATAGTCCGTCGCCTTCCTGGCAGAACCGGGACCTCCTTGCCGGCCGGCAAACCTGCCGGTCGGCTATGGGAGCGGCGCCCGTCCCCGGGACTTCTCCCCGTCAGAGCCACAAGGAGCTGAAGCAAAGATGTCGTTTTACGAGTGCGTGATCATCGCCCGCCAAGACATGTCGGCCCAACAGGCCGAAGATCTGACCGACAAGCTGGTTGCCCTAGTCTCCGAGAACGGCGGCGAAGTCGCCAAGAAAGAATATTGGGGCCTACGCAACCTCTCCTACCGGATCAAGAAGAACCGCAAGGGCCACTACATTCTCCTGAACTTGAATGCCCCGCCGGTCTGCCTCGCAGAGGTGGAACGGAACATGCGGTTCGACGAAAACATTCTGCGCTATCTTACCGTCAAGGTGAAAGCGCTGGATCCCAATCCCTCTGCCATCCTGCAGCGCCGCGACCGCGACGACCGCCGGGGCGGACGCGGAGACCGTGGCGATCGCCGCGACCGTCCGCCGCCGCGCGACTCCGGCCCGCGCCAGCAAGGCGTGCGCACCGCAATCCACGGTACGGGAGAGTAAGTCATGACCATCGAAGTCGTCACCCGCAACACCGCGGTCCGCAAGCCCTTCTTCCGGCGCCGCAAGTCCTGCCCCTTTTCCGGCCCCAACGCACCGGCGATCGACTACAAGGACGTCCGCCTGCTGTCCCGCTTCGTGTCGGAGCGCGGCAAGATCGTGCCGTCGCGTATCACCGCCGTGTCAGCCAAGAAGCAGCGTCAACTGGCCCGCGCCATCAAGCGTGCGCGCTACCTGGCCCTGTTGCCTTATGTGATTCGCTAAGGGAATTTCCACCATGATGGAAGTAATCCTCCTCGAGCGTATCGAGGGCTGGGGGCAGATGGGCGACGTCGTGAAGGTGCGCCCGGGCTATGCCCGCAACTACCTGCTGCCGCAGAAGAAGGCGCTGAGGGCCACCAAGGCCAACCTTGCCTATTTCGAGACCCGACGCGCCCAGCTGGAGGCCACCAACCTGGCCAAGCGCGAAGAGGCCGAGCAGGTCGGCAACAAGATCGACGGCCTGGCCGTGGTGCTGATCCGCCAAGCCAGCGAGACCGGCCAGCTCTACGGCTCCGTCACCGCCCGCGACATCGCCGACGGGCTGCATGAACAAGGCCTCACCGTAGAGCGCTCTCAGGTGGTGCTCGACCGGCCGATCAAGACCCTAGGTCTGAACAACATTCGGGTGCGCCTGCATCCAGAGGTCAGCGTCACCATTACTGTCAACGTCGCCCGCACAGCCGAAGAAGCCGAGATGCAGGCCGAGTCCGGAGAGATGGTGACGGCCGAAAGCCTGCGCCGCGCTGCGGACGCCGAAGACGAAGCCATCGAGGCCGCGCTTACCGCCGCCGAGGCCGGCCAAGCCGAAGCAAGCGAGGAGGAGGCTGCGGGCGAAGCCCCCAAGTCCGGCGCGTAACCTTGGCAGTTCCGTCAAAAGGGGCGTCCAGCCATCGCGTCGGACGTTCTTTTTCTTTGTGACTCCAGAAGCGGGCTGTGAGTCCCGGGAAGATTGAGGAAAACAAGTTAGAGCAAAAATTTAACCGAGTCTTTTTGAATTTTCTCCAGCCCATGGCAGTCTTGAGCTGGGTGCTCCGGTTTGGCAAGGTGGCGCGATTGCAGAGCGAGAGCAAAACCCCATGGCACTTGAAAGCGTGTATGTGGCGACGAGAGGCGATGGCTTTGGCGAGGATGCGGGCGTCGGCAGGGAGCCGCCCATCAACCTGGAGGCAGAACAGGCCCTGCTCTCGGTCCTACTTGCCAACAATCTAGCTTTGGAACGGGTCGGCGACTTCCTGCGCGGCGAGCACTTCGCGGATGCCGCCCACCAGCGCATCTTCGAAGCCTGCCAGCGCCTGATTGACCGCGGACAGGTGGCCAATGCAATCACCCTCAAAAACTACTTCGAACGCGACGAGGGCCTCGCAGACGTCGGTGGATCCGCCTACCTCGGACGATTGACCGCCGTCAGCGGCGGTATCATCAATGTGGTCGACTACGCCCGCCTGATTCAGGATCTCTTCCTGCGCCGTCAACTGATCGAACTAGGCGAGGAGATGGTCAACGAGGCGTACAGCCACGAACTGGACAGGGACGCGCAGAACCAGATCGAAGTCTGTGAGAAAAAGCTTTACGATTTGGCCGAGACCGGTTCCGCCGGCCGCGACTTCACTCCCTTCGGCGATGCCTTGACCCTGTCGATTACCATGGCCGAGGCGGCCATGCGCCACAAAGGTGTCTCAGGCGTCAGCAGCGGATTCACAGACCTGGACAGGGTGCTGGGCGGTCTGCACGACAGTGACCTCGTCATCTTGGCCGCCCGCCCCTCTATGGGTAAGACCTCGCTGGCCACCAACATCGCCAGCAACGTGGCCACCGCAAAGCGCGAACGCCGCCAGTCCGACGGCTCGACCGTCGAGGAATGCCAAGTCGTCGCCTTCTTCTCCCTAGAGATGTCGTCCGAGCAGTTGGCGACACGCGTGGTCTCCGACATGGCCAACGTCAGCTCCGACCGCATCCGCCGCGGCGACATCTCCAAGGACGAGTTCAACCGCGTCTTCGAGGCCGCGCGCCATCTGGGCAGCCTGCCGCTCTTCATCGACGACACGCCGGCCATCACCGTGCCGGCGCTCAGGACCCGCGCCCGCCGGCTCAAGCGTCAACAGAAGGGCCTCTCCCTAATCGTGGTGGACTATCTGCAGTTGATGCAGGGCGTGGGCGGACGCTCCAGCGAGAACCGGGTGCAGGAAGTCTCGGAAATCACCCGCGGCCTCAAGGCCATCGCCAAGGATCTCTCGGTGCCGGTGATCGCACTCTCCCAGCTGTCGCGCGCCACCGAACAGCGCGACGACAAACGCCCGCAGCTGTCCGACCTGCGTGAATCAGGTTCGATCGAGCAGGACGCCGACGTGGTCTTCTTTCTGTTCCGCGAAGAGTACTACCTAGCCCGCAAAAAGCCGTCGAAGCGCGCCAACGAGGAGGAGGAAACGTTTAAACAACGTGAGAAAGCCCATAATGAGGAAGTGGCTAGGGTGCAAAACATCGCCGAAGTCATCGTCGGCAAGCAGCGCCACGGCCCGATCGACACCGTAGAATTGCATTTCAACGGAGAATTTACCCGTTTCAGCGATTTGGCGGACAGTGGCCACTTGCCGAAAGCCCCTTAGGCGCTAAAGGAGAGGGATCGGTTTACAGAGCAGTAAGATTCCTGCCCGTCCATGTCGCCGCCAACTGCCATCCTCACCGTCGACCTAAACGCACTCGTCGCGAATTACCGGCTGCTCTGCGAGAAGGCTGGGACAGCCGAGGTCGCCCCCTCGGTGAAGGCCGATGCCTACGGCTTGGGGGTAGAACCGGTCGTCACTGCGCTTTGGCAAGCCGGGGCCCGCAGTTTCTTCGTCGCCCAAACACATGATGCGCTGCTTCTGCGGCACATTCTACCTGAGGCTCGCATCTTCGTCCTCAACGGTCCTCTGCCGGGCGAGGTCCACAGTCTCCACGGCGCCGGCATCGTGCCGACGATCAACAGTCTGGAGCAGTTGGCGCTGTGGCAAGCAGAGGCCGGCGACGCACAGAAGGTGCCAACGGCCCTGCATATCGATACCGGCATGTCACGCCTGGGATTGACGCCGGAAGAGGTTACGCTTCTCGCGCAAGAACCGCAGCGCCATGAGCACTTGGAGTTCGTGCTGGTCATCAGCCATTTGGCCTCGGCCGACGAAGCCGACAGCCCCCGGAATGCGGCACAGGCGCAGCTGTTTCACAACCTTGCCTCCCGCAATCGCCGACTCCCGGCGGTCTCTTGCCAATGGATCGGGTGTCTTCCGCGACGCCGTGCCGACGCTAGACATGGTCCGGCCGGGCTATGTTCTTTACGGCGGCAACCCCACGCCCGGCTGGGCCAACGAGATGAAGCCTGTGGTAACCTTGCAGACCCCGGTCTTGCAAACGCGGCAAGTCCCGGCCGGCACTGCGGTCGGCTACAACGCCACCTACGTTACAAATGCGCCCAGACGACTTGCGACCTTGGCAATCGGCTATGCGGAAGGCTATCAACGCAGCTTAAGTAACCGTGGGAGAGTCCTCATTGCCGGACAGGAAGCACGCATCGTCGGCCGCGTCTCAATGGACTTGACCATCGTGGACGTGACCGCCATCGCGGAGCAGAACTGCCGCATCGGCAGCCTGGCGACCTTGATCGGTTCCGATCTGTCGATCGACAGGGTAGGCGCGACCGCAGACACCATCGGCTACGAAATCCTGGCGCGCCTCGGCAACCGGATCGAACGCCGCTACCTCGGTGGATCGATCTGACCCCATGGGTGCCCTGCGTTCCCTAGGCCGGACCTTTCTCGCCTTCCTGGCGGCGGTCGGCAGATTGATCGTCTTCGCCCTGGAAGCGCTCTATCGGACCGTTCGGCCGCCCTACTACCTTAGTCATGTCGGCCGGCAGACGATCGAGATCGGCTACTACTCTCTACCGGTCGTAGGCCTGACGGCGATCTTCACCGGTATGGTGCTGGCGCTGCAGAGTTACACCGGATTCGCCCGCTTCTCGGCAGAAAGTGCAATCCCGCAGGTCGTCGTGGTCACGATCACCCGCGAACTGGGACCGGTGCTGGCTGGCCTGATGGTGGCCGGACGTGTGGCCGCGGCCATGGCGGCGGAGATTGGCACCATGCGGGTGACCGAGCAGATCGATGCTCTGACCACCCTCTACACCGATCCCTTCAAATATTTGGTGGCACCGCGCCTGATCGCCGGAACCTTGGTCATGCCGGTGCTGGTGCTAGTCGCCGACATCATCGGCGTCTTCGGCGGCTTTCTGGTCTCGGTCTACAAGCTGGGCTTCAACGGTGCCAGCTTCCTGCAAAACACGGTGAACGCGCTGATGACACAGGACGTCGTCTCCGGCTTGGTGAAGGCTGCCGTCTTCGGCTTCATCGTCACGCTTATGGGTTGCTATCACGGCTATAATTCCCGCGGCGGCGCCCAGGGCGTAGGCAAGGCCACCACCAACGCGGTGGTCTCGGCCTCGATCCTGCTACTCTGCTTCAACTACTTCATCACGGAACTCTTCTTCGCCCGATGACGCAGAAGCAGAATTTGCCCCCGAAGATCCGGGTTCGGGGTCTCTCCAAGAGCTTCGGCCGCAAGGCCGTGCTGCAGGGACTCGATTTGGAACTGCATCAAGGCGATTCCTTGGTGATCATCGGCGGTTCGGGAAGCGGCAAATCGGTGCTGTTGAAATGCATGTTAGGTCTGCTGCACCCCGATGCCGGCAACATCGAGATCGACGGCACCCCTGCCGACCGGTTGATCCACCGGGAGCGCGAGGAAGGCCGCGCCAAAATCGGCATGCTGTTCCAGAACGCCGCCCTGTTCGATTCGCTGAACGTTTGGCGTAACGTGTCCTTCGGACTGATGCAAAGCAAGGGCACATCGGCGCGTGAGTCCCGAGAGATCGCCATCGCCAAGCTGGCCTCGGTCGGTCTCGCTGCCGACGTGGCGGAGCTTTATCCGGCCGAACTCTCAGGTGGCATGCGTAAACGGGTCGGACTGGCCCGCGCCATCGCCACAGAGCCGGAGATTCTCTTCATCGACGAACCGACCGCCGGACTCGATCCCATCATGGGTCATGCGATCGACGAGCTGATCGTTGCCTGCGTCGAGAAGCTGGGCGCGACAGCTCTTACCATCACGCACGACATGGCCAGCGCACGACGGATCTCCAAACGGATGGCCATGCTCTACGAGGGTAAATTGATCTGGGATGGCCCGACGCGGACCATCGAGCGCTCCGGCAACCCTTATGTGGACCAGTTTATCAACGGCCGACCGGACGGGCCGATCCAGGGGAATCTCGCTGGGGTAGACTAGAGCCGGAGGCGGGCGCCCTTGAGATGGCGATCTGTGGGTTAGGAGGCCGGAAAGATGGCCAGGGCAAGTTCCCGCTACGTGTGCCAAGCTTGCGGTGCCGTCGCCGCCCGTTGGGCCGGGCGCTGCGATGCCTGCGGTACCTGGAACAGCTTTGTCGAAGAAGTTCTGCCCGCTAGCGCCCCCCTTGGCGGCGGCGGCCGCAAGCGCAGCAGGGTAGCAGCGGGAATCGCGCTGGAGAGTCTGAAGGGGGCCGGCGCCCCGCCGCCGCGCCTACCTTGCGGCATCGCCGAATTCGACCGCGTCGTCGGCGGCGGCCTGGTTCCCGGATCGACTCTCCTATTGGGCGGCGAGCCCGGCGTCGGCAAGTCGACTCTCCTGCTGCAGGTGGCCGCCGCGCTGGCCGAACGGGAGCAGCGGGTGCTCTACGTCTCCGGCGAAGAGGCAATCGATCAGGTGCGGCTGCGCGGGCGGCGTATGGGACTGGCTGAAGCCTCGGTGGAATTGGCCGCAGCCACCGAGGTCGAACCCATCCTGAACGCTCTGGCAGAAGGACCTTTGCCCAGCCTAGTGATCGTCGATTCGATCCAGACCCTCTGGATCGAAAGCTTGGAGTCCGCACCGGGCACTGTCAGCCAGGTCCGGGCCAGTGCCCAGGCCTTGACTCGCTCGGCCAAGGAACGCGGCTTTGCGCTGGTGCTAGTCGGCCACGTCAACAAGGAGGGTGCCATCGCCGGCCCCAAGGTACTGGAGCACATGGTGGATGCGGTGCTGAACGTCGAGGGCGAGCGCGGCCACACCTTCCGCATCCTCCGTGCCGACAAGAACCGCTTCGGCGCTACCGACGAGATCGGTGTCTTCGAGATGGGCGAGGCCGGCATGATGGAGGTGGAAAATCCCTCCGCCCTCTTCCTTTCCGACCGCGACGAGGCCGTCTCGGGCTCCGCCGTCTTCGCCGGCATCGAAGGCACCCGCCCGGTGCTGGTTGAGGTGCAGGCCCTCGTCGCCGGTCAGCCAGCCGGCAGCCCGCGACGGGCCGTAGTCGGTTGGGATAGCGGGCGACTGGCCATGCTGCTGGCGGTGTTGGAAACCCGCTGCGGCCTGCAGCTGTCGGCCAAGGACGTCTATCTGAACGTGGTCGGCGGACTGAGGGTCGCCGAGCCTGCCGCCGACCTGGCAGTCGCGGCGGCCCTCGTCTCGGCAATCTCAGACAAACCGGTGCCGGCCAACTGCATCCTCTTCGGCGAGGTCGGTCTGGGCGGCGAGATCCGCGCGGTCAGCCAGCCGGAGTTACGGCTCCGTGAGGCCGCCAAGCTGGGTTTCGCACAAGCCCTGGGGCCGGCCCAGCGCGGACAGGCCGGGAAAAGCGCCAAGTTGTCGGAGGATCTGACGCTTTCCAAGCTCACCCACTTGAGAGACTTGGTGGCACGCTTGGCAAGCGGACGCCGGGGCGCTAAGACGCTTGCAGGGGAGGGTCGGAGAGGGCACCGCTGGGATCAGTCGGCCGACGGCGCGGATGCAACAGGTGGGCGGGTCTCGGCGGGACCGCCCGGCAGCGATGACGGAGACCAATAATGGGGGACGGATTCAGTGTGCTCGGATTAACCGTGCTCGACGTCGCCGTGCTGGGCGTCATTCTGCTGTCCGCGCTGCTGGCGCTAATGCGCGGATTCGTGCACGAGATCCTTGCCTTTTCCGCCTGGATTGGGGCAGCGGTGGCGACGATCTATGGCTTCCCCTTCGCCCAGCCCTATGCCCGTGAGCTGATCGATATCTCGCTCCTCGCCGATATCGCCGTCGGGGTGACGATTTTCTTGGTCTCCTTGGTGGTGCTGACGCTCTTTGCCAAGCTGCTGGCAGAACTGGTTCAAGGCTCTAGACTGTCGGCGATCGATCGTATCCTTGGGCTGCTCTTCGGCATGGCCCGCGGCGCCGCCATTGTCTGCCTCGCATGGCTAATTTTCGCTTGGTTGGCTCCGCAATCCCAGTGGTTTGGGTGGATTCGGACCGCGCACAGCTTGGAATATCTACAAAAGGGCGCTTCATGGCTACAGGATTTGCTGCCGCAATCCTTCCTGACCTCGCTGGGCGAACCCGCGACGCGCAACGTCGAGCGCGAGGGCATGGGGACCGCGACGACGCCGGAAACGCCACCGCCGGCCACGCAACCCAACATCGCCCCGTCCGAGGAAACGCAAGAGCCGGCCTACGACCAGCCAAGCCGTCAATCTCTGGAGGAAAGGATCAAGAATTTATCGGGCGATGGCACAGTAATGCCATCTGACGGCGGTCAGTGATCGGCGAGAGATTGGCCTGACGACAGCGATGGAGAGCCAGGAAGTTATGACCCTGTTGAGCGAGTCGAACGAGACCCCGCTATCGGCCCGGCAATCGCCGGACGACGAGGATCATCCCAAAGAGAAGTGCGGAGTCTTCGGGATCTGGGGTGACGGCGACGCTTCGCGCAAGACGGCACTGGGCCTCCATGCCTTGCAGCACCGCGGGCAAGAAGCCGCCGGAATCGTCTCCTTCGACGGCCGGCGATTTCATGCCCACCGCGACATGGGTCAGGTCAGCGCCATCTTCGGCAAAGAAGAAGTGATGATCGGTCTGAAGGGCAAGGGCGCCATCGGCCATGTCCGCTACTCCACCACTGGCGGCACCGCTCAGCGCAACATCCAACCGCTCTTCGCCGAGTTGGCCATCGGCGGCTTCTGCCTGGCCCATAACGGTAACCTCACCAATGCCGCCTCGGTACGCGACCGCTTGGTCGAGAAAGGCGCGATCTTCCAGTCCACCGCTGACACCGAAGTCATCGTCCACTTGATCGCCCGGCAGCACGGCAAGACCATGGTCGAGCGTCTGATGGCAGCCCTGCTGCAAGTCGAGGGCGCCTATTCTCTGGTCTGCATGGGCAACGACTGCGTGATCGGCGTGCGCGATCCTTTGGGCGTGCGGCCGCTGGTGCTGGGCAAGCACGGCAAGTCCTATATCGTGACTTCGGAGACCTGCGCTCTGGATATTCTAGGCGCGGAGTTTATCCGCGACGTCGAGCCCGGCGAGGCGATCGTCCTGAACGAAGAGGGTCTGACCTCGATCAAGCCCTTCCCGGCTTCCCCGCACCGCTTTTGCGTTTTCGAGTACATTTATTTCGCCCGACCCGACTCTTGCCTCGGCAACCGCTCAGTCTATGCCGCCCGCAAGCAGATCGGCATGGAGCTATCGCGCGAATCGCCGGTCGCTGCCGACGCGGTCATCCCGGTCCCCGATTCCGGCGTTCCGGCTGCCCTAGGCTACAGCGAGGAAAGCGGCATCTCCTTCGAGTTGGGAATCATCCGCAACCACTATGTCGGCCGCACCTTCATCGAACCGGCGCAGCGCATTCGCGACTTCGGCGTGAAGCTGAAGCACAACGCCAATCGCGCCATCATCGAGGGGCGTCGGGTAATTTTGGTCGACGATTCCATCGTGCGCGGTACGACCTCGGTCAAGATCGTGCAGATGGTGCGCGCCGCCGGCGCCCGGGAGGTACACATGCGCATCGCCTCGCCACCGACCGTCTACTCCTGCTTCTACGGCATCGACACGCCGGAGCGCTCGGAGCTGCTTGCCTCGCGCATGAGCGAAGCGCAGATGGCACAGTACATTGGCGCCGACAGCCTGGCCTTCATCTCGATCGACGGCCTCTATCGCGCCATGGGTCTGCACGGTCGCAACAACCTGCACCCGCAGTTCTGCGACGCTTGCCTGACCGGCGACTACCCGATCAAGCTGTCAGACCGCAATGCCCGGCGGAACCAAAATACGCCGGACGGGCAGCTGTCGCTGCTAAGCGAATTCGCATGAGTTATTCTTAGGCCCAAGCCATAGCCGCGCCCTGGCGCGCGCCGCCTTCGACGGCTACGTTGCCACGTTGCCACGTTGCCCATCGGCGGCGAGTGGCTGATTTATGCTGCCGTCGGCTTGCCGGTCGGCCTCACCCTACGGGCCGGCTACCACGTCCACCTCGGCTCGGCGATCAAACTGCTAAGGCGCCGGGATGCAAAGGAGAGTGTGTGAGCGATAAGCCCTTGCAGGACAAAGTTGTCCTGATAACCGGTGCCTCCCGTGGCTTGGGCCGTGCCTTAGCACTTTGCTGCGCTGAGGTAGGCGCCACTCTAGTGGCAGTCGCCCAAACCGTCGGCGCCCTGGAAGAACTCGACGACGAAGCCCGCCGGCTGGGTGCCGGCGGCTGTACCCTGGTACCCCAAGACCTGTGCGAAGGCGATGCCATCGATCGCCTAGGTGCTGCCCTCTACCAGCGCTTCGGTCGTCTAGATGGGCTCGCCGTCGCCCACGGCGCCTTGGGCCAGCTGTCACCCGTCGGACATATCCCGCCAAAGATCTGGGAGGAGACCCTGCAGCTGAACGCCACCGTTCCCTACCGCTTGCTGCGCTCCCTCGACCCGCTTCTGCGTCAGGCCGAAGCGCCGCGCGCGCTCTTTATCACCGACCGGGCTGCCGGTCGCGACCGCGCCTACTGGGGCGCCTACAATGCCAGCAAGCGCGCGCTGGAGGCCCTGATCGCCAGCTATGCCGAGGAAACCGCCAAGACCCGCATCCGGGTCAACTTGGCCGCACCGCCACCGATGGCGACCCGCCTGCGTGCCGCCGCCTACCCCGGCGAGGATGCCGCCAAGCTAGCGAACCCTGCGACCGTTGCACCCCAGCTTTTGCCGCTGTTGCTGCCCACTGAGAGCCGGCATGGTCTCTGCGTGTCAATAGGCCACAATTCCTTATCGAGTTGCCCGCAGCAGATTGCGTGACGTGAGTCGGTATTGACCTTCAAGTTGTTCGGTTGTCGGACCCGGTTTGGACCAGATATGGCGGCGACCGTGCGTCTCTACACCACATCGACATAAATAACATAAAGCGGTTGCATGTGGGCGCTTCAGTAAGTAGCATTAATCAGGCTTATGCTGGTGCGGGAAGGAGTTAAGCGAATAGGAACGGAGGATTCGATCGGAGAAGAATTTGATTGGCAGTGTTATCTCGATAACTGGATCTATAGACTACCAAACAGGGAATCCTTGGAATCTTTTAAGATTTTGATAAATCACGTCTCGAAGACAGGCGGCTGGACGCTTAATAAATTTTGCCGAAGCCTTTTCGATACAAACAACGTCCGTGTTGTTATCATGCCGCTAGATAAATGCTTTAATGGAAAAATCACGCTAGATTTTTCCCATCGCAAGAACTTAAAATTGCCGCTTTATTTCTACGAGGCTCTCTCCAATAAATGCTTATACCTGTCGATGGTTAGATATCCGGTCGACCGTTTGATCTCAAAATATAAAGCAGACTGCAGAAATGCGCAAAACAGGGTAGGAATGTCATCAGAGGCCTCGATCTTCCCGATTGGTTAGGACAAATCTGTTTAAAATATAACAAGGAATTTTTGATGAAGTGCATAGCGCATACAAACGACTTTGCAAAATCAGTCGAAATTATAGATCGTCACTATATTTCCATTTACACAGCAGGACAAACCGATCGAATGTTAGAACTTGTTGCAAAATTCTACGAAAAGGACTATATTTTAATCAAATAACGTATCGGCGCCTATGGATCCGGAACTGAGGGCTGATTTGTCCAAGCATTAAGAAAGCTATTTCGAGAAAGAAATGGCGTCTGTAAACTTTGTCGAAAAACGCTTCGAAAAACAACTGCAAGAGTTGGAGAGGCTCACGCCGGACCGCCGATCCGCCATCGCCAGCTAAACCTGCACCTACCGGGCGCAGGTATTCGACCGCAGCAATACGCAGCAGCCTTTGCCCGCTCGGCCGTCATATCGGCCTCCTTCACGTCTCAACAGGACCGCCCGGAAGATCGTCTTCGATATAGGCTTCGACGATTGCATCGATGCTCTCGTCCGGCGTCAGGCCGGCAGCCAACGCGCGCTGCCAGGTCACGCCGCCGGGCCAGGACAGCACCAGCGACTGCACCACGGGATCCGGATCCCAAGAGATACGGTCTGTGGCGCTGGCACTGGCAAAACGCTTCAGGGCCCCCACCTGTTCGGCCACGGTGACGGTGATGCCGGGCAGATTCATCACCCGGCCGGGACCGAATGCCGGCGGCGGCAGAACCGCACCGGCGATCAAGCCGGCGACCGCCCGCCGAGGCGAGATGACGGCCACCTTGCTGTCGGGCGAAACCGGGCAGATGCTGGCCCCTGGCCAGACAGCGGCTCGCGCAGAATGCCGCTAACGAAACTGGAGGCCGCCTTGTTCGGCTTGCCCGGCCGCATTACTACGGTCGGCAGCCGCAGCGAGCGGCTATCGATCGAGCCGCGGCGCGCGAAGTCCTTCACCAAGATCTCTCCCACGACTTTCTGACTGCCGTAGGAACTGGCGGGCGTAATCACCGTGTCGTCGTCAACCTTATCTGGCAGATCGCCACCGAAAGCCGCCACGGAGGATGCGAAGACGAAGCGAGGCGTGTTTCCTGCTGCACGCGCCGCCTGCAGCAGATTGAGCGTTCCCTGCAGATTGACGGTCAGCCCCAGATCCAGATCGGCCTCGCATTCCCCACTGACGGCAGCCGCCAGATGCCAGACGATATCGATTTTCTCGGCGAACAGCGCGGCAAGCAGAACCCGGTCGGAAATATCGCCGATCTTGGCGCTGAGGCGGGCATCCTCAATCGGCGGTGCGACTCGGTCAAGGCTAATCGCCTGAGAAATCGGCCCTAGGTCCGGCGTATCGGCAAGCAAGGCGGCAATTAGTTTGCGGCCGAGAAATCCGCCTCCGCCGGTAACGAGAATTCTCATGACATCATTTCGCTCTCTCCTGCTTCGCCGACCGGCCGGCCCGGGCGTCACTCAATCCGGTGCCCCCCATGGTCAGAGCTCATAGAAGGAGGGTCGCGGCGACTTGGCAAAGTATGAGGGGATGACAGGACAGCAAGGCTGACCTATGTCACGAAACAAATGTCGCAACAATGTGACTTGGCCTTTGCCAGAGAAGCGAAGCTGCGACACGATGGGCAGGATTGTCTGCACCAATGCAGTGCGCCCTGGCTCGGGGTACCGCGCCAGCCTTTGAGGAATAGCCATGCCGGATGCAAGCCTTGGTCTAGACGACAAGTATACGCTTGAGAGCGGCCGTATTTTCCTGACCGGAATTCAGGCCCTGGTCCGCCTGCCGATGATGCAGCAGCAGCGGGACCGCGCTCAGGGACTGAACACCGGCGGCTACATCACAGGCTATCGCGGCTCACCCTTGGGCGGACTGGATCAACAGCTTTGGAAGACGAAGCGCTTGCTGGATCGCAACAACATCGTCTTCCGGCCTGGCCTGAACGAGGACCTAGCGGCAACTGCCATCTGGGGCACCCAGCAATCCAACCTCTTCGGCGACTCGACCGTCGATGGCGTCTACGCCATGTGGTACGGCAAGGGGCCGGGCGTCGATCGCTGCGGCGACGTCTTCCGCCACGGTAATCTAGCCGGCAGTTCCAAGCACGGCGGCGTCCTGCTGCTGGCCGGCGACGACCATGCCGCCAAGTCCTCAACCGCCGCGCACCAGTGCGAGTATGCCTTCATGGATGCCATGGTTCCGACCTTGGCCCCGGCCGGCGTGCAGGAATTCTTGGATCTGGGCCTCTACGGCTGGGCGCTGTCACGCTATTCGGGCTGTTGGGTCGGCTTCAAGTGCGTCGGCGAGACAGCGGAGGCCGCCTCCTCCTGCCTGGTCGATCCGGAGCGTATCGCGATCCGCGAGCCGGACGACTTCGAGATGCCGACCGAGGGGCTCAACATTCGCTGGAACGGCGCGCTGGACATGATGAACCAGGAAGCGCGGCATCATTATCAGAAGCTTTATGCAGCGCTGGCCTTCGCCCGTGCCAACCGCCTGAACCGCACAGTGATCGACTCCCCCAAGCGGCGCATCGGCATCGTCTCGGCCGGTAAGTCCTACCTGGATGTTTGCCAAGTCCTGGACGATCTGGGCATCGACGGGACACTGGCGACGGAGATCGGGATCAGCCTCTACAAGGTCGGTATGGTCTGGCCCTTGGAGCGTGACGGCATCCGCGCCTTCGCCGAAGGCCTGGACGAGATCCTGGTGGTCGAGGAGAAGCGGGCCGTCATCGAGAATCAGATCAAGGAACAGCTCTATAATTGGCGCGCGGATGTGCGCCCGCATGTGGTCGGCAAGTTCGACGAAGATAACCAGTTGATCCTGCCTGCAAATGGCGAACTGACCCCCGCCCGCATAGCCCGCGTCATCGCCGCCCGCATAGCCCGCTTCCACGACAGCCCGCGGATCGCCGAGCGGCTGGCCTTTCTCGACAGCAAGGAGAAAGATCTGCACGCCGAGCCGGAGACCTTCAAGCGCATTCCGACCTTCTGTTCCGGCTGCCCGCACAACAGCTCGACCAAGGTGCCCGACGGCAGCCGTGCCCTCGCCGGCATCGGCTGCCATTACATGGTCCAATGGATGGACCGCAACACCGAGACCTTCACCCAAATGGGCGGCGAAGGCGTGACATGGGTGGGCCAAGCCCCCTTCTCCAAAACCAAGCATGTCTTCGCCAATCTGGGCGACGGCACCTATGAGCATTCCGGCTTGCTGGCGATCCGCCAGGCGGTCGCAGCCGGCGTCAATATCACCTACAAAATCCTCTTCAACGACGCGGTCGCCATGACCGGCGGCCAACCGGTGGCAAGCAACTTGAGCCCCGCCTCGATCAGTCGCCAGATTGCCGCCGAGGGTGTGGGCGCGATCGTCGTCGTCACCGACGAACCGGACAAGTACCCGCTGGGCACCGACTGGGCACCCAGCGTGACCATCGAACATCGTAGCCAGTTGGAGACTGTGCAACTGCGCCTGCGCGCGCTGCCCGGCGTCACCGCAATCATCTACGACCAAACCTGCGCTGCCGAGAAGCGACGGCGTCGCAAGCGTGGCCTCTATCCCGACCCGCCCAAGCGGGCCTTCATCAACGAAGCCGTCTGCGAAGGCTGCGGCGATTGCTCGCTACAATCCAACTGCGTATCGGTGGTGCCGGTGGAAACCGACTTCGGCCGCAAGCGTGCGGTCGATCAGTCCAGCTGCAACAAGGACTTTTCCTGCATCGACGGTTTCTGCCCCTCCTTCGTCACCGTGCATGGCGGCAGGCTCAAACGCAAGAGGCCCAAACAGGCCCACAAACAGGCAAAGGAGTTCGCCGCCTGGGAAACCCTGCCAGAGCCCAGTCTGCCGACTCTCGACCGGCCCTACAATGTCCTGGTAACCGGGATCGGCGGGACTGGTGTGGTGACTATCGGCGCCCTGCTGGGTATGGCGGCGCACATCGAAGGACGCGGCTGCTCGATCCTGGATCAGACAGGCCTCGCCCAGAAGGGCGGTGCGGTCATGAGCCATGTCCGTATCGCCGAAACGCCTGAGCAGCTGAGCGCGGTGCGCATCGCAGCAGGCGGGGCCGATGTGATGCTGGGCTGCGACCTAGTGGTCTCTGCCTCGGCCGAGGCCCGTGGCACGCTGGACGAGGCCCGCAGCCGGGCCATCGTCAACAGCTACGAGCAGGTCACCGGCGACTTCGCCCGCAACCCCGATCTTTCGGTTCCCGGTAAGCGCCTGGCCGGGCAAGTTCGCCGATCGGTCGGCGACACGCACTTTGAACTGGTGGATGCCCACGGTCTAGCCACTGCTCTGATGGGCGACTCCATCGCCACCAACCTCTTTATGCTGGGCTTTGCCTGGCAGCGAGGCTTCGTGCCGGTCGGCGAGGCCGCCTTGATGCAGGCTGTCGAGTTGAACAAGGTTGCCATCGACTTCAACAAGCAGGCATTCCTTTGGGGCCGACGCGCCGCTCATAACCTCGCCGCCGTGCAAAGGGTAGCCTTCGGAACCCCGGAGCAAACCAGCGCAAAAGAACCTGAGACCGACGGATTGGAGGCGTTGATTTCCCGCCGCGTTCGCTTCCTGACCGACTATCAGAATGCCAAGCTGGCGCAACGCTACCGCCAGTTGGTGGAGCGCGTAGCGTCGGCTGAACGGGCCAAGACCCCCGATCTCACCGGCCTGGCCGAAGCTGCGGCCCGCTACTACGCCAAGCTTTTGGCCATCAAGGACGAGTACGAGGTCGCGCGCCTCTATAGCGACCCCAGCTTTCAGGCCAAGCTGGAAGAGACCTTCGAGGGAGACATAAAGCTCAGCGTCCACCTCGCCCCGCCGCTGTTCTCCAAGCGTGACCCGCGAACCGGCCATCTCATGAAGCGCGAATACGGTCCCTGGATCTTTAGGGTTTTCAGTCTGCTGGCCCGCCTACGCGGCTTGCGCGGCACCGCCTTCGACCTCTTCGGCCACACCCAGGAACGGCGCAGCGAGCGGCAGTTGATCGATGACTACGAGGCCCTCGTCACTAAGGTCCTGGCGGACCTGGAACCGGGCAACCACCAGACGGCGGTCGCCCTGCTTTCTCTGCCGGAGAAGATCAGAGGCTACGGTCACGTCAAGGAAGCCAATGTTGTTGCGGTCAAGCAGGAGGAGGAGGCGCTGCTTGCCCGCTTGCAGGGCGCAGAAACGCCGCCGGCCATCGCCGCGGAATAGAATGCGGCACGCTCAAGGTCTCCCTCGGCGCTGTAGAGGCAGATATCACACCCGTTGAGTCAACTTTACCGCCCCGCCTCTTTGCCAATGAGGATCTATACCAAAGACAGAGATCCTGAACAAGAGGGACGGCGCCCAGAGGGGGCGAAGAAGAAATGGCACGACCGGACGTTCTATCGGCTGTGTGAGCCTGGCGGCTTTCCGGGTTCCTTTTCGTTTATGGGCTCAGCGGGGGTCTCCTAGCCGATGTAAGGAAGAGTGTGACTGCCCCCTACCCGAGCGGGTCCATCGCGCACTTCCCGAGCTGCCGTGACCTGCCGGGCAAGTCCGAGCCGGGTATCGGCAAATCTCTTGACCTTGGGCGGACGGGGCACCTACGAAGACGAAGAGTAAGAGTTCGCCCCTTTACCCTCACCGGTCCGGCGGAAGCGATCGAAGCAGTGTGCTTGCAGTGTCGCTAGCACCGGGCGCCGTCAAAGCCGCATCAGACAAAATACACGCACCGCGCGAACCGGCAGGCAAAAGCCGCACGATCGAGAAGGCGACGCCGTTTAAGGCAAGATATCAGGCCATCCATGACGAAATTCGACCGGCTTCTCGAAAACCGTCCCTGGCTTCTGGCCGATGGAGCGACCGGAACCAATCTCTTCCTCCGCGGGCTGGAGCAAGGCGAGGCGCCGGAATTCTGGAATCTTGAGGCGCCAAGCAAGGTGCGCGCGCACTACCGGGACTTCATCGGAGCCGGGTCGGACCTGGTGCTGGCCAATTCCTTCGGCGGCACGGCCAATCGTCTGAAGCTGCATAAGGCCGAGAACCGCGTCTATGAGATCAATCGCGCCGCCACCGAACTGCTGCGCAGCGAGGTAGAGGCGGCCGGCCGGGAGGTCCTGGTGGCCGGATCTATCGGCCCAACAGGCGACCTCTTCGTTCCCTTGGGACCGCTGGAGCACGAGTCCGCCGCCGCCGCCTTCGCAGAGCAGGCAAAGGCCTTGGCCGACGGCGGTGCCGACCTGCTGTGGATCGAGACCCTTTCCAGCATCGAAGAGATCCGCGCTGCCGTCGAAGGCGCCGCCGCTGCCGGCTTGCCGATCGTTGCCACCCTCTCCTTCGACACCAACGGGCGCACCATGATGGGCGTCACCCCGGCGGACTGGGCCGCACTGGCCCACGATCTGGCCGTACCGCTGGCCGCCTACGGTGCCAATTGCGGCACCGGCGCCGCGGAACTGGTGGCAACCCTTCTCAGCCTGAGAGAAGCGGCGCAGCCGGGCGACCGGCTGGTGGCCAAGGCCAACTGCGGCATCCCGCAGTGGGTCGAGGGCTCGATCCGCTACGACGGCACGCCGGCGCTGATGGCCGACTATGGGCGCCTGGCGCTCGATGCCGGCGCCAGCATCGTCGGCGGCTGCTGCGGCACCGGGGTGGCGCATCTAGTGGCCATCCGCGAGGCCCTGGAGCAGCATGAGAAGGGCAGGCCGCCAAGTCTGGAAGAGGTTGCCCAGCGCCTCGGCAGCCTGTCCAAGACGGCGCTTTCGCTCGCCGGCAAGGCCGGCGAAGAAGAAGGTGGCGGGAGTAGGCGCAGACGGCCGCGCCGGCGCGGGCGCCCCTCCTTCTAGTGCGGTGGTCGGCTCATCTGCCAAACGGCGAACCTGAGCGGAGGAAACGGTGAACGATCCCAAGTCCCAATGTTACGCCCTATGGATCGGCGAGCGACTGCCGCCCTTGGCGCGGGCCTGTCTCGGATCTTTCCTGAGGTTCGGCCACCGGGTGGTGCTGTACAGCTATGGGCCGCTGGCCGGCCTGCCCGACGGCATCGAGATGAAGGACGCGGCCTCGGTGGTGCCGCCAGAGCGGATCGTCCGTCACGCCAAGACGAAGAGCCCCGCGCTCTTCTCAAACTACTTCCGTTATAAGCTCCTGGAGCGGGCAGCAGGTTATTGGATCGATTGCGATCTCTACTGCATCCGCCCGCTGTCGATTGCGGAGAACCCCGTCTTCGGCTGGCAGGACCGTCAACACATCAACGGCGCGGTCTTGCGCTTCGATGCCGGCTCTAGGCTGCTTGCCAGCCTCACGGCCCTTTACGAGGACAAGGAGCCAGCTTTCCCCTGGGTAACGCGCAAAAACAGGCTGCGTGCACAACTGAAGTCCCTGATGACCGGCCAGCCGACGATCGCGCATCTGCCTTGGGGTTCCTTGGGGCCCAATGCCATCACCTATCTGGCCAAGCAACAGGGTCAGGCGGAACGGGCCCAGCCGACGGACGTTTTCTACCCTCTACCGTGGGAACGAGCGCAGCACTTGGCCGAGGCCGGCTTCGACCTGGATCGCTTCATCGCACCGACGAGCCTGACGATCCATCTCTGGAACGAGGCCATCGGTCCCAAGCGCGACAAACCGGACCCGGGGAGTTTCCTTGCGCGTCTCTACCGCGAGGCAGACGGCGGCCCACCTGCGTTCACGGTGGCTTGACCGCAAGCGCGGGGCTTGGACGCTGTAGCTGCTCTCCCGATTCCCTTCGCCATGATGCCGGTGTTCCCGGTGATCCTACTTGGACGTCTCAGCCTGCGCCTTGGCCTGCTATAGCGCCGCCTTCTGGCAGGAGACTGGCCGGCTGGTCTTAGATTGTTAGCCTGCCGATTATCTTTGACCTTCCGGGTCAGCCTGTAAGAGCTTAGTGCCACGTGAACGCTAGCGGTCTCCATCCTCCGACCGCCGGTCACGACGAAGCGGGAGGTTATCCTTGAGCGACGCGCCGACCGGCCCCTTGGCCGGCCTCAAAGTGCTGGACCTGACCCGGATCTTGGCGGGGCCAACCTGCACCCAACTCTTGGGCGATCTGGGCTGCGACGTGATCAAGGTGGAGCGTCCCGGCGAAGGCGACGACACGCGCAAATGGGGACCGCCCTACCTGCCGCACGCCGACGGCAGCCCCAGCGGCACTGCCGCCTACTACCTCTCCAGCAACCGCAACAAACGCTCGATCACGATCGACATCGCCAAGCCGGAAGGCCAGGCCCTGATCCGCCGCCTGGCCCAAGGCTGCGACATCGTCGTGGAGAACTTCAAGGTCGGCGGACTGACCAAGTACGGTCTGGACTACTTCGCCCTTAAGGCGGTAAAGCCCGACATCGTCTACTGCTCTGTGACCGGCTTCGGCCAGACCGGTCCCTACGCGGGCAGAGCCGGCTACGACTACCTGGCCCAAGGCATGGGCGGCATCATGAGCCTGACCGGAGAGATCGACGGCAGCCCCATGAAGGTCGGCGTCGGCATCGCCGACGTCATGTGCGGCATGTATGCTGCCGTCGCCACCCTGGCCTCGATCCTGCATCGCGATAAGACTGGTACGGGCCAATACATCGACCTCTCGCTGCTGGACACCCAGATCGCCTGGCTGGCGAACGAAGGGCTAAATTACCTGACCTCCGGCGAGATACCGCCGCGGCGCGGGGCGGAGCACCCTAACATCGTCCCCTATTCCACCCTGCCGACGGCCGACGGCTACTTTATCCTGGCGGTCGGTAACGACGCACAGTATCGCCGCTTCTGTGCCTTTGCCGACGCTCCCGAACTCGCCGGCGACCCCCGATTCGTCACCAACAGCGACCGGGTGAACAACCGCACGGCGATCTATGCACTCCTGCCCGAGGTCACGCGGCGCAAGACCAGCCAAGAGTGGCTGGAGGGCCTGGCGGAGTTGGGTGTGCCGGCTGGGGCCGTGAACAACCTGGCAGAGGTCTTCCACGATCCGCAGGTATTGGCGCGCAGCATGAAGGTCTCGATGCCCTACCCCGACAGCCCCAAGGGCGAAGTCGACCTGATCGGTAATCCCATCAAGCTATCGGAAACCCCGGTCACCTACCGCCATACGCCCCCCACCATGGGCCAGCACACGGACGAGGTGCTTGCAGAGATAGGGCTCAGCGCTGAGGAGGTCGCAGCGCTGAAGAACAAGGGAATCGTCTAAGCATCCGGTTGACAGGGCTCTCTCAGGCCTCGGCAGTCTCATCGGCCAGCAAAGCTCCATAAGATCTTCCACTTCTTTCAGTCGGAACAGAGGTACCGGACAGACCTGCTGCTGCGACAAGAGACAACCCGTCTTTTCGCGATTAGGAGCGCTTGAGCTTCCAAGGCGGCAGGAGTAAGGGAAAGTACGATGACGACAGACGGGACAGGCAGCGACTTCATTGGCTATCCCCATCGTCATTTGCTCGGCATCGAGGGCCTGACCGCCTCGGAGATCCGCTACCTGCTGGATCTATCGGAGAGCTATGTCGATCTGAATTCCCGGAGCGACGGGCGCGACGGCGACCCGCGCTGTCGCCTGCTCGCCGGTCGCACCCTGGTGAACCTCTTCTTCGAGAACTCGACCCGCACGCTTACCTCCTTCGAGTTAGCCGGCAAGCTCTTGGGTGCCGAAGTGATCAACATGGCGGTCGCAACCTCGTCGGTGAAGAAGGGTGAAACTCTGATCGACACCGCCATGACCCTGAACGCCATGCACCCGGACTTGCTGGTGGTGCGTCACGATCAATCGGGCGCCGCCAAGTTGCTGTCCGAGAAGGTCAACTGCGCCGTCATCAACGCCGGCGACGGCAGCCACGAGCATCCGACCCAAGCCTTGCTCGACGCCTTGACCGTCCGCCAGGTAAAAGGCCGTCTGGAGGGCCTGATCGTTGCCATCTGCGGCGACATCATGCACAGCCGGGTCGCGCGCTCGAACATCCACCTGCTGGGCACCATGGGCGCCCAGGTCCGCGTGATCGGACCGCCGACCCTGATGCCGCCCAAAATAGAACGACTGGGCGTGGCGAGCTTCATCGACATGCGCGCCGGTCTCAAAGATGCCGATATCGTCATGATGCTGCGCCTGCAGGTGGAGCGCATGCAGGGCGCCTACGTCCCTTCGATCCGTGAGTATTTCCGCTTCTTCGGCCTGGACTACGACAAACTGGGCGAGGCTAAAGACGACGCCATCATCATGCACCCTGGCCCGATGAACCGCGGCGTGGAGATCGACAGCGAGGTCGCCGACGACTACGGCCGCTCTTTGATCCGCCAGCAGGTGGAAATGGGCGTCACCGTACGCATGGCGGTTCTCGACGCCTTGACCCGCCAGATACGGGTCGAGCGTAAGGATGAAGACTGATGGCCATTGCACACGGCCCGCCGACCGCCTACGTCAATGCACGCCTGCTCGACCCCGCCAGCGGCCTGGATACCAAGGGGGCGCTGCTCGTCGTCGAAGGACAGATCGCCGACTTGGGCCCGCACCTCTTCGTCCAGGGCGTGCCCTCGGACACGGCGGTGGTGGATTGCGGCGGCCATTGCCTGGCCCCCGGCCTGATCGACCTGCGCGTCAGCTTGCGCGAACCGGGCGAGGAGCATAAGGAAACCATCAAGACCGCAAGCATCGCGGCTGCCGCAGGCGGCGTCACCACCATGGTGGCTCTGCCCAACAGCGAGCCCGCCGTGGACGACGTGGCCGGCCTGGAGTTCGTCGCCAGACGCGCCCGCGACGTGAAGCTGGTGAAGATCTATTCCTACGGAACCGTTACCCGCGGCTACGAGGGGCGCGAGCTGACCGAATTCGGCCTCTTGGGCGACTACGGCGCGGTCGGCTTCACCGACGGCACAAAGGCGGTTGCCGATCCCCAAGTCATGCGCCGCGCCCTTTCCTATTCGCGCGCTTTCGACCAGGTGATCCTGCAGGTCCCGCAAGATCCCAGCCTGGCCGGCGGGGTGATGAACAGCGGCGAGATCTCGACCCGCCTGGGCCTGGCCGGCATCTCCCCCCTCGCCGAAATCATCATGCTGGAGCGCGACCTAAGGCTCGCCGAGATGACTGGGGGCCGCTACCACGCCGCTCTCTTATCGACCGCCGAATCGGTCGCCGTAATGCGTCGGGCGAAGGCGCGCGGCCTCAAGGTCACCTGCGATACCGCACCGCACTACTTTACCCTGAACGAGTTCGCCGTCGGCGACTACCGCACCTTCGCCAAGGTGATGCCGCCCCTGCGCAGCGAGGAGGACCGCCAGGCGATCGTCGCCGGCCTGACCGACGGAACCATCGATGCGGTGGTCAGCGATCACAGCCCGCACGACCAGGATTCCAAGCGTTTGCCATTCGGCCAAGCGGCCTTCGGCATCGTCGGCCTGGAAAGCCTGCTACCGCTCTCTCTGGCGCCAGTACACAAGGGCGAGGTCTCTCTCTTGGCAATGTTGGCAAAGCTGACCAGTGCCCCCGCCGCGGTCCTCTCCCTGCCGGGCGGCCGACTGCAGATGGGAGCACCCGCCGACCTTATCCTTTTCGATCTCAACCGTCCTTGGCAGATCGACCCCGACAGCTTCCTGTCAAAGTCGAAGAACTCCCCCTTCGACGACCACCTTGTGCAGGGCAAAGTCTTGTGGACAATGGTCGATGGCCGCGCCCTATTCGAGCTTGGCTAGATACCGAAGGCAACACCGCAAGCTGGCTGATCGGCGGTCAGATGGGGCACTTTGTCCTCTATACGGTCAAGCCAGACCGACGTACCTGCTTGCTTTTTGTGATAAGACTGCGTCGGCCGGGGTCCAGACCCCGGCCAGCGAAGACATTCCCACAGGGAGCCGCCTGCCGGACCGGACGATGAGTTGTAGCCCAATGGAGTAACAGTATGACCCTTTTCCTCCATATTGGATCGACCAAGACAGCCACGACCTCGATACAGCGCTTCCTAACTATGAACCGGAACCTGCTGCGGGAAAACGGCTATATCTATCCCAGTTTTCCCGGTCCTGGGGAGAGCCATTGGAATCTGGCCCTTTACGCCCACGACGCCGAATTCCGCCTATTCGACACTCGCCACGGGATCCGCACGCCGACCGACCGTAAGCGCTACCGCCGGGAATTCATGCAGCTCTTTCGCTACAAGTTTGTCGGCTTGAAGGAACACGTCATCTTATCTTCCGAACACTGTTCGTCGTTTTTGGTGACGGTCGAGGAGATCAAGATCCTGAAAGACCTTCTCGCCGAAGTCGGTCAAGACATCAAGGTTATCTTCTACGCCAGGCATCAAGCCGACTTCCTGATCAGCCAGTATTCGGCCAACATAATTGCCGGACGCCTTGAAAAACCGAGCTACCCTACCGAGACCCGCATGCGAGACAGCATGAACTACTACGGGATTCTGATGCGGTGGGAAGAAGTTTTCGGGAGGGAGAGCATTGTCGCCCGCCTCTTCGATCAGGAAAAGATGGCCGGCGGCGATGTGATCAAGGACTTCTGCGGCGTGCTGGGTATCGACGACGCGGTGCTGGCCAAGGCCACGATCCCGATGCGCCAGAACCAGAGACTGGACTTCGAGACCATTGAGTTTCTGCGTCTCTTCAACGCGCATCAGCCGGCAAAGATCGATGGGGAAATCAACCCCGCCCGCGGTGAGATCCACAAGATCCTGCAGAAACTCTCGAGTCAGCGGCCGAACCGAGCCCCGAAGAAGATTTTCGCGCGCATGCGCGAAGAGTTGAACGAGCCCAATAGCCTGTTCCGTGAGCGCTACATCGATGGTGTGAAAGAAGACCCCTTCATATGGGAAGAGGCACCCGGCAAGCGCGGCGTCAAACAATTGACCATCGAAGACGTCTTCCGCCTCTTCGCCAATATCTGGGCGGGCAAGATCGAAGAGGTCGAGGGCGCTAACAACCGGGACTAGACAAACGAAGAATAGTATCTGGATCGGGCAGCCGTTCTCAACCGGCTGCAGATGAGAACGCCCGCGGGCCTTATCCTTTTCGATCTCAGCCGCCCTTGTTAGCTCGATCCCGACAGCTTCTCGTCAAAGTCGAAGAACTTCCCCTTCGACGACCACATGGTGCAGAGCAAAGTCCTGCGGACGATCACCGATGGCCGCACTCTATTCAAGATTCAAGCTTGGCTAGACCGAAAGCAGCACCGCAAGCCGACTCGGCGGTCAGATGGGGCATTTTGCCCTCTATGCGGTAAAGTCAGACCGACGTATTTGCCTGTCTTCTTGCGATAAGGCTGCGCCGGACAGAGCCTAGGGACAGAGCCCAGACCCCGGCCAGCGAAGACATTGCCAAAGGAAGCCGCCTGCTGCACCGGACGGTGGATTGCGGCCCAATGGAGTAACAGTATGACCCTTTTCCTCCATATCGGATCGACCAAGACAGCCACGACCTCGATACAGCGCTTCCTGACCGCGAACCGGGGCCTACTGCTAGAGAACGGTTACATCTTTCCCAGTTATATCGGCGGAAACAATCATAAGAAGCTGGTCGTCTATGCCAACGATGACGATTATTACACGGTCGATTTTCGCTACAACGTCCGCACGCCGGACGACCGTCAGCGCTTCCGTCAAGAGTTTTCGGCGCTTTTTCGTGCCAACCTTGCCGGCGTGAAGGAACACGTCATCTTGTCCTCCGAACACTGTTCGGCGCTTTTGCGCACAGTGGACGATATCAATAGATTGAAAGACTTGATCGCCAGCGTCTGCCAAGACATCAAGGTTATCTTCTACGCCCGGCAACAGGCCGAGTTCATGGCCAGTCTGTATTCTACCCACATCGTTACCGGAGACACCATAGAACTGATCTATCCGCCTGAGGATCGCATTCAGAACGCTATGAACTATTACGAGATTCTGATGCGGTGGGAACAAGTCTTCGGGAGGGAGAACATCGTCGCCCGCATCTTCGATCGGGACCAGATGGTCGGCGGCGATGTGATCGAGGACTTCTGCAGCATACTGGGAATCGACGACGCGGTGCTGGCCAAGGCCACGATTCCGGCGCGCCTGAACGAGAGCCTGGACTTCAAGACCGTCGAGTTTCTTCGTCTTTTCAACATGTATCAGCCGCAAATCATCGACAAGAAGATCAACCCCGCGCGTAGCAACATCGCCCAGATCTTGCAGAAACTCTCGAACAAGCCGCGGATCCGTATCCCGAAGAAGATGTTCGACCAACTGCGCAAGGAGATGAACGAGCCCAACAGCCTGTTCCGTGAGCGCTACATCGACGGGGTGAAGGAAGATCCCTTCAAATGGAACTGGGAAGAAAATACCGGCAAGCGGACGATCCAGAATCTGACCATCGAAGAGGCTTTCCGCATCTTCTCCAGGGTTTGGAGCGCCAAGCTAAGAGAGATCGCAAGCGGTAACAACCGGAACCGGACAGACGAAGAATACGACCTAGATTAGGCAGTCGTTCCCAACCAACCGACGGGGGGTGTCTCAACATCCTCCTAGCGGGTCCGGTGGTCTACCCGACAACCGTCGTCGTCTTTTACCAGAGCCAGTGCCCCTCCGGCCTTCTCCGATATTCGATACTTGCTGTTCGCATCTACCCCCGTGCTCTTCATCGCATGCCGGCACCTCATCTTGCTCTTGAGCTGCCGCGATGGACGCTTCGAATTACGGCATATCTGGACGGGATCCCGGTCAGCCTGTCGGAGTTCTTCTCCATGACACCCCAGACGAGCCCCCACAATATTCAACGCTAGGGAGGAATTGAAGGAGATCGGCAAGGGCAGCGTTTCCTTGCAACAAGTCGGCTTGTCCCTGATCGGTCGGGTGATCATGATACTGGGGGAAACTATGCCGTGGGTGCGGATACGGGGCGCATCATGTATCGGCACGATGCCAAAGAGGCCGGTATCGCGATATCGGGCCGTATCGAGGTGACGGTGGGCGACCAGTGTTAAGACCTCGGGGGACGGGCGACGCCTATTATTTCGACAGCCACACCCCGCACCGGTTCAAAGAGGTCGGGCCCGAGCCCGTCTTGGGTAAGTGCCTGCCCCCTGCCAACCTTCTGATTCGCCTTAAATCGAGCGGTAGATCTGGGAGCTGCGCATGAACTCGAGGAATGCCTGGGCCGGAGGCGGTAAATCCACATTCACCGCCCAGGCCAGCCCCACATCCATGGTCGGAATCGGTGTAGAGAGCGTCACCGTCTCGACACGCAGCCCTTCCAACGACCATGGCCGATAGACCATGTCCGACAGCACCGTGACACCCATGCCGATGGCCACCATCGACCGGACGGCTTCGATCGAGGAAGTGCGGATGAAGGTCTTGGGGCGAGCACCGGCAAGGTTCCAGTAGCGCTGCGCAGTGTTCGACGCCTCATCGACCGTGAGCATGATGTAGGGCTCTTGCGCTATGTCGTTGAGGGACAAGACCTTGCGGTCGAGCAACGGATGGCTGGCCGGAAGCCAGAGACGCCGAGGCGATCGCAGCAACGTCTCGAAGACCAGTCCTTCCTGGTCGGCAATGTTCGACGTCAGCAAAACCGCGATGTCGTAGATACCGGAGACCAGTCCGTTCTCGATCTCACTGCGGCTGGCTTCCATCGGTTGCAGTTGGACGCCCGGAAAGTCGCGCGTGAAGCGTTCCAAATATCGCGGAATGAAGTAGCCGGTCACCGTGAAGGTGAGCGCAACCTTAAGCTTACCGGTCAGATCGGAGCGGAGCGCTCTCGGTGCATAAACGGCTTCATCGACAGCGGCGAAGATGCGTCGCGCGTGCTCGAGGAAAATGGTGCCGTCATGGGTCAGGGACACGCCGGTGGAATGCCGTGAGAACAGAACGGTGCCGACGATCTCCTCCAATTGTCGAATGGCTGTGGTGATCGCGCTCTGCGACACATTCAGGTCTCTGGCAGCCCGGGAAACCTGACCGGAGTTGGCGGCCGCCATGAAATAGCGGATCTGACGCAGGGTAGGTTCCTTCGACAAAACAGATACCCTCGGATTGAAAAAACGATAACTTGGGGATGGTAGGCCAAACCGTCACATCCAGTGCATGCGTTTTTCCCGTCGGCGGTAAGCAATTGTTTTTTGTACTAAACAACCGCCACTTACCATCGCGATCAGGCCCATCTCTTCAGCGCAACCGGCTGGACGATGGAAGCTTCATCATCCCATTTATCGATATTGTATTAACTTTCTTTGAATTTGTCATATCTTTTCACTTTGGCAACTCTCCCCTGCGCAACCGTGGAAGGCGGTCGTTTAACGAAAGCGCACCCTAAGGAGAGGCGGGAAGAAATCATGAAGCTACATTCGACTTTGGCGGTGAGCGCAGCGGCGCTGACCCTCGTTGCCGGGACCGCATTTGCCCAAGATGTCTGGTACCCGTACCCGGTGGAGAGCTGGTCCCCGGCCTTCGATATGGCCAGCCCCCGCACCACGATCGACTACACGCCGCTCAAGGCTGCGAGCCAGCCTTGGGAGATCTGCGTGTCCTTTCCCCATATGAAGGACGCCTATTGGCTTGGCGTGAACTACGGTGTGGCCGATGAGGCGGAACGCCTCGGCGTGAAGATGCAGTTGGTGGAAGCCGGCGGTTACACTGAGTTGAACACCCAGATCAGCCAAATCGAAGATTGCGTCGCCGCCGGTGCGGATGCCGTCGTGATCGGCGCCATCTCCTTAGACGGGCTCAACAATCTGGTCAGCGAAATCCGGGCAGAAGGCATCCCCGTGATCGACGTGATCAACGGTATATCTTCGGACGAGTTGACCGCCAAATCGCTGGTATCCTTCGGTGAGATGGGTAGCCAGGTCGGCGCATTCCTGGCCGATCTGTACCCGGAGGGTGCAGATCCGGTGCAGGTTGCCTGGTTCCCGGGACCGGCTGGGGCCGGCTGGGTGGAAGCCGGAAACACCGGGTTCCTCTCCGCAGTCGAAGGCAGTGCGGTCGAAGTCCTCGACACCCGGTATGGCGATACAGGTCGTGAGGCGCAGGCCAACCTGGTGGAAGACGCCCTTGAGACCTATCCGGAGCTGGACTACATCGTTGGCACCGCCGTGACCGCGGAAGCCGCCGTTCCGATCCTGCGGTCTCGCAACATGCTGGGTGAGGTGCAGATCCTCTCCTACTACTACACGCCCGGCGTCGATACCGGCATCGCGCGCGGCCACATCCTCGCCGCGCCGACGGACAGCCCGGTCATCCAGGGCCGGATCGCCATCGATATCGCCGTCCGTGCGCTGGAAGGCGAAGAGTACGAGCAGCATGTCGGTCCGGCCCTGCGTGTCGTGACACAAGACAACCACGCCGACTTCGACACCGCGACCACCCTGGCACCGGAAGGTTTCTCCCCGATCTTCCGTGTCGAATAGGCGTTGGTAGCCGATGCCCGCTCCGCTTCTCGCCACCAGAGCTATTACCAAGGACTATCCCGGAGTCCGTGCCCTGGATCGGGTCGATTTCGACTTGCGAGAGGGGGAGGTGCATGTGCTCTTCGGCGAGAACGGAGCGGGCAAATCCACCCTGATTTCCATGCTGTCGGGAGCGAACCGCCCGACCTCGGGACATATCGAGTTCAAGGGTACAGTCGCGGAATTGAACTCGGTCCATCATGCGCGGGAACTCGGCATCTCGGCAGTATTCCAGGAATTCTCCCTCGTGCCTCAGTTGACGGTGGAGCAGAACCTGTTCCTCGGCGCCGAGCACAGGGGCGGGCTGTTCCTGAAGGCATCGGGGATGCGCCGCGAGGCCAAGCAGCTGCTTGACGATCTCGATTTCCATATCGATCCCAAAGCACAGGTCTACCGGCTCTCCCGGGCCGAGCAGCAAATGGTAGAGATCGCCAAGGCGTTTCGCTCCGAGCTGTCCGTCCTGATTCTGGACGAGCCCACGGCCAGCCTGACCGATCACGAAGCCGATCAACTGTTTCGATTGATCGAGGACCTCACCGGCCGCGGCGTCGGGATCATCTACATCACCCACCGGATAGCGGAGATCGAACGTATTGCCGACCGGATCACGGTCCTGCGCGACGGGCGCTACGTGACGACGATCGAGGCCTCCGACGCGGATGAAGACCGGCTGGTCGAACTGATGACCGGGCGGGAAGTCGGCGCGATATTCCCATCACTGCCGACGATGGATCCGGGAGAGGAGATACTGCGCCTCGAAGATCTTTGGACGCAGGATGAGACCCTTTGCGGCGTCAACATGAGCATTCGCAGAGGCGAGATCGTCGGCTGCGCCGGCCTCGTCGGATCAGGAAAGTCCGAAGCGCTACAAGCTGCATTCGGGGCACTGCCGTTCAGTTCCGGCACCGTTATCTACAAGGGCGAGCGGGTCGCGCAGCCGAAGCCGGGAAGATCGATCCGCTCGGGATTCATGTACCTTCCGGCGGATCGCCATGATGCTGGGCTGATGCTCGAACGGCCTGCTCGGGAAAATTTCTCCGTCGCGGCGCTCGATCTTCCTCCGTTCCGGAACGGTCTGTTCTTGAGCGGTCGCGGTGAGCGGCAAAGGGCCGCCGAATTGGCGACCGCCCTCAACCTCTCGCCGAACCAGCCGGAACGGACTCTAGACCATTTCTCCGGCGGCAACCAGCAGAAGGTGATGCTGGGCCGCAGCCTCACACGACCGGTCGATCTGGCGGTCTTCGATGAGCCGACGGTCGGCGTGGACATGGGAACCCGACAAGCGATCTACGCCTTTATCGCTAACTTGGCGCAGAAGGGCGCCGCCGTGGTGATCGTGTCGTCCGATCTACCGGAAATTCTTCACCTGACACATCGAGCCTACATCTTCTACCGCGGGCGCATTCAAGCCGAGTTGGCCGGCAGTGACCTTACGGAGGAAGCCGCGCTCGCCAATTTCTTCGAACAGGATGCCGCCTGATGGCCAGCGTCGAACAGTCGCCTGGGGGCGCGTCCCGGAAGGCCGGTATCCAAACTTGGTTGAAGCGCATCTTCGTACGCCTCGGGATTCTGCCGTTCCTGATCGTAATTGCGGTCATCGTGTTCACCGCCATGTCGGATAATTTCCTGACGGGCCGCAACCTGATGAACATACTGCGCCAGTCCGTGTATCTGACCATCGTGTCGCTGGGACAGATGCTGACGCTTCTGACCGGTGGCTTCGACCTGTCCGTCGGAACCATCGTGGCCCTGTCATCCGTCGTCGGCGCCGTAGTGATGGCGTCGGTCTACTCGGCGATGCCGGATGCCGTCTATCTTGCCATCGCGCTCGGATTTTTCGCCGGGGTTCTTGCCGGGAGTCTGATCGGTGTGGTGAACGCAGCGGGTGTCGCCTTCTTTAACGTCTCTCCGTTCATGATGTCCCTGGGGATGGCGTCCGTCGGCTTCGGAATCGCGCTCTACCTGACCGGCGGTGTACCGGTCTATGGGCTGCCGATCGAGTTCAGCGACGTGTTCGGGTTCGGCAATTTCCTGGGCATCCCAAGTCCGATCTGGATCGCCGGGCTGATCGTCGTCGCCCTTTGGGTCTATCTCTACAAAACCCCGCAAGGGCGCCATTTCTATGCCGTCGGCGGCAACATCAAGGCGGCCAAGCTGTCCGGTATCAACGTGCGCGGCACCCTCTTCCAAGCCTATGTACTGTGCGCCGCCCTCGCCGCGACCGCCGGCATGTTGCTGACCGCGCGCCTCGACACCGGCGACGCCAATATCGGCGCGTCGATGCCTCTGGAGAGCATCGCCGCCTGCGTGATCGCAGGGGTCGCGCTGCGCGGCGGGGTGGGGCGGCTGGAGAATGTCGTCCTCGGCGCGCTGTTCATTGGCCTCGTCCAGAACGGCATGAACCTCGCCAGAATTGAGAGTTACCTACAGACCGTGATGCTGGGCGGGCTGCTCATCCTGGCCGTAATCGCGGATCAAATCAGGCTGCGCTACGTAGCGTCGCTCAAAGACTAGGGAGTGGATCGTGTCCGTTTTAATCAATTGCGACATGGGTGAGAGCTTCGGCCTCTATAGTTTCGGGAATGACGAAGCGCTGATGCCCTATATCGACCAAGCCAATGTCGCTTGCGGGTTTCATGCGTCCGACCCGAACCATATGGCACGGACCGTCGCCCTTGCCGCAAAATACAATGTATTGGTGGGCGCGCATGTATCATTACCGGATTTGCAAGGGTTTGGGCGCCGGGAAATGAAGATCGGCCGCGAGGAGTTGAAGAACATCATCCTTTACCAGATCGGCGCACTGTCTGCGTTCTGCCGCGGGACCGGAACGGAACTCAACCACATCAAACCGCATGGCGCGCTCTACGGCATGGCAACGCGCAATGCAGAGGCCGCCGAAGCGATCGCCGATGCGTCCTGCATTTACGGGCTGCCGGTGATGGGCATGGCGGGGACCCTGCACGAGAGGGTTTACGGAACCAAGGGGGCAGGCTTCCTGGCAGAGTTCTTTGCCGACTTGACCTACAGCGACGAAGGCACCTTGATCATTACCAGAGAACACGAGGCTGTAGATCCGGCAGTGGCGGCATCACGCGCGCTGCAGGCGGTCAATGAAGGCACTTTGACGACCGCCGGCGGCAAGGTTTTGCCGGTAAAGGCCGTAACAATCTGCGTACACTCCGATACCCCAAACGCCGAAGACATCGCCAAAGCGGTGCGTTCGGCCCTTCCGCAACCCAACGCTGCCTGAGGGAGACGTCGGATGGCTCATCAGATCAAATCACCACTTCCCGGTACCTTCTATCGTAAGCCGTCTCCCGAAGAAGCCCCGTTCAAGTCTGAGGGGGAGACGGTGGCGAAGGGCGACACGATCGGCCTCGTCGAGGTGATGAAGACCTTCCATCAACTGCACGCGGATGCGGATGGTATCCTCACTTCCTTCGAGATCGAGGATGCAGAGCCCGTGGCACCGGGCCAGGTCATCGCGACCCTGGACTAGCGCGATGCAGAAGCTTCTGATTGCGAACCGTGGCGAGATCGCCGTCCGCGTGATCCGCGCCGCGCGGAGCCTTGGCCTGAAGACGGTGCAGGTCCACTCGTCTGCCGACGCGGACATGTTGGCTGTCCGCTTGGCCGATGAAGCCGTCGAGATCGGGCCGCCCCATGCCGCCAAATCCTACCTGAATGCCGAGGCGATCCTGGAGGCTGCACGCCGCACCGGCGCCGACGCCATCCATCCGGGGTACGGGTTCCTGTCAGAGAACGCCGCTTTCGCGGATCGGGTCGCGGAAGCCGGGCTGACATTCATCGGCCCGAACGGCGATATCATTCGCCTGATGGGCGACAAAGCGGCGGCGCGCCAACAGGCCGCAAAAGCCGATGTTCCGACGGTTCCCGGAAGCAACGGCATCGTCGCCGATATGGACGACGCCGCGCGTCTGGCCGCCGAGATCGGGTACCCGGTGATGATCAAGGCCGCTGCCGGCGGCGGCGGGCGCGGCATCCGCATCGCCGAGAACGAGGAGCGTTTCCGCGGGCATGCCACCCAAGCATCGACCGAAGCCAAGGCGGCTTTCGGGGACGGCGGCATCTATATCGAAAAGGTCATCGCCCGGGCCCGACACGTCGAAGTGCAGATCATGGGCGACGGCACCGATGCGGTCCACTATTGGGACCGTGAGTGCTCGCTACAACGGCGACGCCAGAAGGTCTGGGAGGAAGGACCGTCGGCTGCGCTCGGCGATGCGCGCCGGGAGGCCCTCTGCTCTTCCGCTGTCGATCTGGCCCGGTCGGTCAGCTACAAGGGTGCCGGTACGGTCGAGTATCTGTATGATGATGAGAGCGGTGAGTTCTACTTCATCGAGATGAACACCCGCATCCAAGTCGAGCATCCGGTGACCGAGATGATCACTGGCGTGGACCTGGTCGCGGAGATGATCCGCATCGCACAGGGCGGCAAAGTCCGTCCGGGCCTGAGCCCCCGCAACGGGCATGCGATCGAAGTCAGGTTGAACGCCGAGGATCCGGCGAACGACTTCATGCCGTTCCCGGGCGTCGTCGGCCGGCTGGAGATCCCCGAGATGGCGGACGTCCGGTTCGATCACATGCTGTACGAAGGGTACGCCATTCCTCCCTTCTACGACTCCCTCCTCGGAAAACTTGTCGTCCGGGGCGATGACCGCGCCGACGCGCTCGCCCGGATGCGGACCGCGCTCGCCAAGCTGAAAATCGAGGGGCTGGCCACCACCAAACCCCTCTTCGAAGCGTTGCTCGACGCGCCGGATGTGCAGTCCAACTCCGTTCACACACGATGGCTCGAGTCCTGGCTCGAGTCCCACGATCTCAGCAAGGGAAGGCCAGTTGAATGAGTTGCAGATACACATTCGGCGGCGATGAGCACATCTTCGTCGAAGTCAGCGAATCCATGTCGCTTGAAGCCTTCTTCGTCTCGCTGGCCATTACCAATGCGGTCCGTGATGCGAAGATCGAGGGGGTGACGGAGATCTGTCCTGCCAATGCCTCGTTCCAGATCAAATTTGATCCGGATGTCATCCACCCGGACAGACTGTTCGGCATTCTAAAGGAGATGGAAGCGGACGCGGAGAAGGCGGAGCGCACGCTCAACACCCGTATCGTGGAAATCCCGGTCTACTACCAAGACCCTTGGACCCATGAGACGCTGATGCGGTTCCGGGAGCGTCACCAGGATCCGAACGCGACCGACATCGAATACGCCGCCCGGATCAACGGATATGAGGATGTGGCCGCCTTCATCGAAGCCCATTCCGGCGCACCTTGGTTCGTCTCCATGGTGGGCTTCGTTTCGGGCCTGCCGTTCCTCTACCAGATGGTCGACCGGCCACGGCAAATCGAGGTGCCGAAATATCTGCGGCCCCGCACCGATACGCCGAAGCTTACCGTCGGCTACGGAGGTTGCTTTTCCTGCATCTATTCGGTGCGCGGCGCCGGCGGGTATCAGATGTTCGGCATTACCCCGATGCCGATCTTCGATCCGGGCCAGACCATCAGCTACCTCAGGGACTTCATGGTGTTCTTCCAGCCGGGCGACATCGTCAAATGGAAGCCGATCGGTCGTGAGGAATACGATGCCGCGGTCGAGAATGTTCAAGCCGGACACTTCGAGCCGAAGATCGCGGATGTGATCTTCGATCTGGAAGCCTTCAACGCCGATAGCGATGGGACCAACGCCAAACTGATGGAGGCTCTCAATGCCGGTTAATGTCATCCAGTCGGGCATCATGACCACCATCCAGGACATGGGGCGCCCCGGATATTATCATTTGGGCATTCCGATGGGCGGTGCCATGGATCGCTATGCACTGCGGGCGGCGAACGCTCTGGTCGGAAACCCGGAGGAGGCCGCCGGCCTGGAAGCCGTCTTCATGGGCCCGGAACTGGAGTTCACCGAAGCCGCGACGATCGCCGTCTGCGGTGGGGAGCTGCCGCCGAAGCTAAACGGCCAGTTGCGGGAGACGTGGACCGCTTTTGACGTGGAGGCGGGGGATATCTTGTCCTTCGACTTCCTGCAGGCCGGTGCCCGCGGCTATATCGCGATCTCCGGCGGGATCGCGACCCCGCCGATGCTGGGCAGCCGATCCACCTATGCGATCGGGGCCCTCGGCGGCTACGACGGGCGGGCCGTCCAGCCGGGCGATAGCCTGCCCATCGGGGCGCAGAAGGCGCAGGGCCGTGCAGGAAAATCCATTCCGAACGATCTTCGCCGCGGCCCGACCGAGGGCTGCGTCCTCCGCATGCTGCCCGGGCTCTATTGGCACCGGATCGCGAAGAAGGCCCAGAGGACCTTTTTCGAGGATACCTGGAAGGTCGCCAACGAAGCCGACCGCATGGGCTACCGGTTCCAGGGAGGGCAGCCGATGGAGTTCGTGGACCGTGAGCAGCCCTTCGGCGCCGGCTCCGATCCGTCGAACATCACGGACGCCTGCTATCCCTACGGCTCCGTTCAGGTCCCGTCCGGAACAGAGCCGATCATCCTGCACCGGGATGCGGTTTCGGGTGGCGGCTATTTCATGATCGGGACGATCATCTCAGCCGATATGGACCTGATCGGCCAGTTGCAACCCAACAAGTCCGTGCGGTTCGCCCAGGTTGACATGGACCAAGCGCTCACAGCCCGGAAGGAGCGCAAGTCCATGCTCTCTGCGCTTCGTGACGCCATTGCCTGAGGCGGAATTTCGAAGCTGCAGTCCAACACTGCCATGATATTGACTGGCGCCCTGCTGCCAACCGGGACGCTACACATCACCCTGCAGACGCAGTGCTTTGCCAAAGATCGCTGTCACTGGCGGCCTGGCTCTGGCATAGAGGCTTGGACGCTATCGAGAACGGCGGAGGCAGGATCTTAGGCTTGACCGAGGAATGGCAAGAGGGTGCACGACGCGGGCCGGCTGCGCTGCTGCTGACGCCGGGTACCTATGTACGCAATCCGGACCGACCGGAGTGGGGATTGGGACAGGTTCAGTCGGTCGTGGGGCAGCGGATCACCGTCAACTTCGAGCACGAGGGCAAGTTGGCAATCGACGGCGCCAGAGTGACGCTGAAGCCAGAGTGATGCCGAAGATCGCCGCGGAAGACTGACCGGCCGGAACGAGCGCCGACGCCCACAGGGTTCGGGCGATGCGTGCGTGTCTGGCCGGGAGAGGACGAGAGGCAGGACTGAAGATGGCCGAAGGCAGTTCGGGTGCGCCCCAAGCGGCGGGCGGTAGCAGGGAAGCGGAGCGCCCGCTTGAGAGACTCATCCATCCGGGCTCCGGCCGGCGCAAGGCGCCGCCGACGCCCAAGGGACGCGAGGTCGAAGACGAGGCACTGGCCGAGGTCGAGGTCCTGTTGGGCGAGCGGCCGCGGCGCCGCGATCTGCTGATCGAGTTCCTGCACCTGATCCAGGACCGCTACGGGCAGCTGTCGGCCGCGCATCTGGCCGGCCTGGCCCAGGCCATGAACCTGCCGATGGCGGAGGTCTACGAGGTCGCCTCCTTCTACGCCCACTTCGATATCGTGGCCGAGGGCGAAGAGCCGCTGCCGCCCTTGACCGTGCGGGTCTGCGACAGCCTCTCCTGCGCTTTGGCGGGGGCGGAAGACCTGCTGGACACATTGCCGGAAATGCTGGGCCGTGAGGTTCGCGTGGTCCGCGCCCCCTGCATGGGCCGCTGCGACAGCGCGCCGGTGGCCGAAGTCGGTCACAGGCATCTGCTGTCCACCGCCGCCGGAGAGATTGCCATCGCGGCCAAGGCGAAGGACGTTCACCCGGCCCTGCCCGACTACAAGGACCTGGAGGCCTATCTGGCGGACGGCGGCTACCGGTTGCTGAAGGACTGCCTGGCCGGCAAGCATGAGCCCGAAAGCCTCTTCACGACGCTGGAATCGGCGGGCCTGCGCGGCCTGGGCGGAGCGGGCTTTCCGGCCGGGCGCAAGTGGCGCATCGTCAGTCAGCAGCCGGCCCCGCGGGTGATGACCGTCAATGCCGACGAGGGCGAGCCCGGCACATTCAAGGACCGCTGGTACCTGGAACGCGACCCGCATCGCTTTCTGGAGGGGACGCTGATCGCCGCCTGGGCGGCCGGCTGCAGCCCCTGCTATATCTACCTGCGCGACGAATACCCGGCCCTGCACGAGGTCCTGCACCGCGAGATCGCCAAGCTGCAGGAGATGGGCCTCGCCGGGCACTGTCCGCTTGAACTACGCCGCGGCGCCGGTGCCTACATCTGCGGCGAAGAGTCGGCCATGATCGAATCGATCGAGGGCAAGCGCGGCCTGCCCCGCCATCGACCGCCCTTCATCGCCCAGGTCGGTCTCTTCGGCCGCCCCACGCTCAACCACAATGTCGAGACCGTCTATTGGGTGCGCGAGATCGTCGAGAAGGGCGCCGACTGGTTCGCCGGACACGGCCGCAATGGCCGTAAGGGCCTGCGCTCCTTCTCGGTATCGGGGCGCGTCCGCCATCCGGGCGTCAAGCTGGCCCCGGCCGGCATCACGGTGCAGCAACTGATTGAGGAATATTGCGGCGGCATGGCCGAGGGGCACAGCTTCAAGGCCTATCTGCCCGGCGGCGCGTCCGGCGGCATCCTGCCGGCCAGCCTGGGCGACATCCCGCTCGACTTCGACACTTTGCAAGCCGAAGACTGCTTCATCGGCTCCGCTGCGGTGGTGATCCTCTCCGATCGGGACTCGATCAAGGAAGCGGCCTTGAACCTCATGCGCTTCTTCGAGGACGAGTCCTGCGGTCAGTGCACCCCTTGCCGCAACGGCACCGAAAAGGCCGTGGCCTTGATGAGCCGCACCAAGTGGGACAAGGGGCTTTTGACCGAACTTTCCGGCGTGATGATGGACGCTTCGATCTGCGGCCTCGGCCAGGCGGCTCCCAATCCTCTTCTCTCGGTCATGAAGCACTTCCCGGACGAGGTCTTCTAAGCACGAGATCGAACGGCCGGCGCTATCCGGGTGGCTCTTCGCCGGCTGCCGAGGCTCAGGGAGGCCGCGCGCTCGTCAATCCGATCGGGAAGCAATCTGAAAGCTGCCGGTCAAAGCGCCGACTCGGCAACGAACATGAGGGCTGCCCTTTGCGAGCGGCATCCTGCGTTCCGCCCGGTTGCGGCACTGTCGGCGCTTGTGGAGGGCACAATGGCTGACGACCGGGTCGAAGCTGTCGTCGTCGGCGCCGGCGCGGTCGGTCTGGCGGTCGCCCGCGCGCTGGCGCAAGCCGGCCGCGAGGTTGCGATCTTGGAAGCTCAAGACGCCATCGGCACCGGGACCTCGGCGCGAAACTCCGAAGTCATTCATGCCGGCATCTACTATCGGCCGAACTCCTTGAAGGCCCGGCTCTGTGTGCGCGGTAAGGCGTTGCTCTACGATTTCTGCCGGGGCCGCGACGTGACGGCCAGGCGGATCGGCAAGCTGATTGTCGCCACCCAGACGGAACAGATTGCCGAGCTGGAGCACCTGCAAGCGCGCGCACTAGCCAACGGCGTGGCCGATCTCCGGCTGCTCTCCGCGGCAGAGGCCAAACGCGACCAACCGGCGCTTGCCTGCGAGGCCGCCCTGCTCTCTCCCTCAAGCGGCCTGTTGGACAGTCACGGCTTCATGCTGGCGCTCTTGGGCGATGCTGAGGACGCGGGCGCTTTCCTCGCGCTCATGACCGGCGTCACGGCGATCGAGAAGACTGCGTCGGGTTTCGAGGTCGTCACCGCCGGAGATCCCCCCTATCGCCTGGGTTGCCGGTTGCTGGTGAATGCCGCCGGTCACGGCGCCCCGGCCCTCGCGCGACGGATCGAGGCCTTGCCCGCGACCAGGGTGCCCAAGGCTTGGCTGGCGAAAGGGAACTACTTTCGCCTGATCGGCCCTGCGCCCTTCACCCGCCTTGTCTATCCGCTGCCGGAACCCGGCGGGCTCGGCTTACACATCACCTTGGATCTCGGCGGGCAGGCGCGCTTCGGCCCGGACGTCGAATGGGTCGAGAAAAGCGACTACAGCGTCGATCCCGAACGCTGCCGCGGCTTCTACCGGGCGATTCGGCGCTATTGGCCGGACCTGCCGGACGCTTCGCTGGAACCCGACTATGCGGGCCTCCGCCCAAAGATCGTCGGGCCGGGTATGTCCGCCGGAGACTTCATTATCTCCGATGTGGCCGACCACGGCCTGCCCGGTTTGGTCAACCTCTTCGGAATCGAGTCGCCCGGCCTCACCGCTGCCTTGGCGATCGCAGAAGAGGTGGCCGAACGCTTAACCCTTTAGCGCCGCGAGGTTTTCACCGGCCTGCTAGCTCTGGGCCTGCTAGCTCTGGGCGCCGGCGACGATCTCTTCCAGGCGTTCGGAAATGCGGTCCGGCGTCGCGTTGTGCGGGAAGTGGGTGACGAAGCGCCCGGTCGGGTCCATCAGGAACAGGTTGCTGGCGTGATCCATCAGGTACTCGCTGGAGGTTTCCGGATTGACCTTCTGGTAGAAGACGCGATAGCCCTTGGCCGCCGCTGCGACCTGTTCCGGCGATCCAGTCAGGCCCAGCAAGCGGGGGTGGAAGGCCTCGACATACTGGCCCACCGCCTCGGGCCTGTCGCGCTCGGGATCGATGGTGATGAAGACGGGCTGCACCATCTGGGCAGCAGCGGGCTTTACGCTTTCGAGCAAATCCAGCCCGCGCGCCATCGAGGCCAAAGCCGTCGGACAGATATCCGGGCAGTAGATGTAACCGAAATAGATCAGCGCGTAGCGGCCCAGGAGCTCCCTGTTCGTGACCTGCTTGCCGGTCGAATCGATCAAGGTAAAGGGACCGCCGAGAGGGACCGGCCCCTCTTCCGCCACCTGGGCCGTGCTGTTCGGCTCCCCCAGGCGATAGCCCAGAAAGCCGGCCAATGCAGCCAACATCGCCAAGGTCAGGACCAGGCCGATGCGCCCCGTCCAGGATCGCGGCATCAGTCTCTGTTCATCGGACATCTTCTCTCCCCGGACGGAACCTTCGTTGGCGTACAGCCTTATCAGTGCACGCCCGAGCATTGCGACAGAAGTATAATCGCCACAACCAGGACACAGCCGGTGATGCCGATGGCCGCGACCCCGAAGTGCCGCACCTTGGCATCGATGCTCTGTGACAAACGCCGCTTACGGGCCAACCGAAACATCGCTACGCCCTCTGCCTTCCGATAGGGATCGCTGGTTCTTTCCTCGCAGGATGCACAGCGAACTGCAGCCGGCTGCATCGTGGCATCGAGAAATGATGCCACGATCCTAGCGGCACAAGGCCGTGTCTACACTTGCGACCGCAAGTCGCGCAGACTATTCTATCCTAGCGTTTACTCTGCATTTTCTCAAAGAAACTGCCGACGAAACTGCGACTATAAGAACTTGTTGCAATGCAACAGGGTGCGGCGAAGAGTCGTCTTTAAACCCTGTTAGGCGGTCATTTGTCAGGAGATCCGCCCCGGCCTGCCGGCCGGGGAGTGTTGCAAGTGGGGAGCAAACAGCGATGACGGATGCATTCGGTGCATTCAACCGGACCTTTGCCCGCGGCTTTCTGACCGGCCGGACGGCATTGGTGACAGGCTCTTCCAGCGGCATCGGCCAGGCCATGGCCCGCGGCCTTGCATTGGCCGGCGCCAAGGTGATGCTGCACGGCATCGAAGCCCCGGAGCAGGCAGAGACCGCCCGCGCCGCCATCGCCGTGGAAAGCGGCGTCGAGGTCGCCTACCTGAACGGCGACCTGTCGCAGCCGGATTGCATCGCCGCGCTGATCGGCAAGACCGAGGCCCGGTTGGGTCCGCCGGACATCCTGGTAAACAACGCCGGCGTTCAGCACGTCGCGCCCATCGAAGACTTCCCGGACGCCAAGTGGGACCTGATCGCCGCCGTCAACCTCTCCGCGGCCTTCCACACCACCAAGGCGGTCCTGGGCGGCATGAAGGAGCGCGGGTTCGGGCGCATCATAAACACCGCCTCCGCCCACGGTTTGGTCGCCTCTCCTTTCAAGTCGGCCTACGTCGCCGCCAAGCATGGCATCGTGGGCCTGACCAAGGCGACCGCGCTGGAAGGGGCTGCATTTGGCGTGACGGCCAATGCCATCTGTCCCGGCTATGTCTGGACCCCCTTGGTGGAGAAGCAGATTCCCGACACCGCCAGGGCCCGCGGCATCGGCGAGGAAGAAGTCGTCAGGGACGTCATGCTGGGCGACCAGCCGACCAAGGCCTTCGTGACGGTGGAGGAATGCGCCGCGCTCTGCGTTTACCTCTGCTCCGGCCTCGCCGGCTCCATCACCGGCGCGGCCCTATCGATCGACGGCGGCTGGGTCGCCCGTTAAAGATCTTTTGCGCCTAAGGTGCCATGCGACGAAGGGGGGCATGCGCAGAAGGGTGGGCAGCTGCGGCTGCTTGCCTCCGATCGGCGTTGCCGCCCGATGGCGAGCTTGCTAAGCCAAGGCCGCCGCTCGACAAGCCCTAACGCTGTCTTCCCAGATCCCAGTGCCCCAGACCGCAGTAACCCAGAAACCCAGACCGCAGTGACGGAGTTACGGATGTCCACCAGCCTGCCGAAACCACTTGCCGAGGTGACGCCGAACACTGCCGCCTTCACCGAGCTGCCGATGATCCTGCCGACCGGCTTTCGCGAATACGATGCCCGCTGGCGCTATCCCGAGCAGATCAACTTGATCGGCATCAAGGCTTTGGGACTGGGACTGGGCACGCATCTGCACGAAATGGGTCTAAGGCCGGCCATCGCCGTCGGCTGCGACTACCGCTCCTACTCGCCGGCCGTCAAGGAGGCGCTGACGGTAGGGCTTCTGGCCGCCGGCTGCGACGTTCACGACATCGGCCTGGCGCTCTCTCCCATGGCTTACTTCTCGCAGTTCGCGCTGGACGTTCCGGCGGTGGCGCAGGTCACGGCCTCGCACAATCCCAACGGCTGGACCGGGGTGAAGATCGGCGCCGAGCGGCCGCTGACGCACGGGCCGAAGGAAATGGCGCGGCTGAAGGAGATCGTGCTGGGCGGAACATGGATCGCCCGCGGCGGCGGCAGCTATCGCTGGCACGGCGGCGTCAAGCAGCGCTATCTGGCCGATGTGGCCGGCGGCACCAAGCTCGGCCGCAAACTGAAGGTGGTCTGCGCCACCGGCAATGGGACGGCCGGCGCCTTCGCCCCGGCGCTGCTGGAGGCCATCGGCGCCGAGACGATCCCGCTGCACTGCGAACTGGACTACGACTTCCCCAACCACAATCCCAATCCCGAAGCCATGGAGATGCTGCACGCCATCCGCGACTGCGTGCTGGAGCACAAGGCCGACATCGGGCTGGGCTTCGACGGCGACGGCGATCGCTGCGGCGTGGTCGATAACGAGGGCAAGGAGATCTTCGCCGACAAGATGGGGGTAATCCTGGCCCGCGACTTGGCCGCGACCTTCCCCGGCGCCCGCTTCGTGGCCGACGTGAAGTCCACCGGCCTGTTCGGCGCCGATCCGCTGCTGCGGCAGGCCGGCGCCAAGACCGACTATTGGAAGACCGGCCATTCCCACATGAAGCGGCGGGTCAAGGAGCTCGGCGCCCTGGCCGGCTTCGAGAAGTCCGGCCACTATTTCTTCGCAGAACCGCTGGGCAGGGGCTACGACGACGGCCTGGCGGTGGCCCGCGAAGTCTGCGCCCTGCTGGACCGCAATCCTGGCAAGTCGATGGCCGATCTGCGCCGCAGCCTGCCGAAGAGCTGGTCCACCCCCACCATGTCGCCGGCCTGCGCCGACGCAGTGAAGTACGGCGTGGTCGAACGCGCCACCGCCGCCCTGCAGGCGATGGCCGCCGCGAACGAAGCCTTCGCCGGCAAGAAGATTGAGCGGGTCATCACCGTAAACGGCGCCCGCATTCAACTGGAAGGCGGCGGCTGGAGCCTGATCCGTGCCTCGTCCAACACCCCCAACCTGGTGGTGGTCTGCGAAAGTTTCGAATCGGCAGCGGACATGCGGAGGATCTTTGCCGCGACCGGCGCAGTGCTGAACCGCTTCCCCGAGGTCGGAGACTACGACCAGACGATATGATGCTCCCTCGTCCGGACCCGCAGCGGTCCTGCCCGCCGCGCCGGGACGCCTGCTGCGCGCCGCCGCCGCCGCGCCCAAAAACCCTTGATCGGCTGGCCCGATTGGGCGAACCTGCTGTCAAGTGACGTCCTGTTTGGAGAATGCCGGATAGCTAAAAACGAGACCGGAAAGAGAACCCCCATGAACACGATTGCCCATCGCCAGCTTGCCCCGAACGCGCAGGATGCAGCCATCGCCCGTGTCTCGGGGCAAGCCTTATCGCGTTATGTCCGCACCGAAGCGCCGCTGAAACTTAGCGTCATCGGCGCCGATCGAACCGAGCCCCTCGAACTGCCCGCAGCTGCGGTCGCGCTCCTTATGGACATCCTTGAGGCGATGGCCGCAGGACGCGGTATCACCATCGTCCCCGAGAATGCCGAACTCACGACCCTGCAGACTGCCGAGGTGCTGAACGTCTCGCGGCCTTTCCTCATCAAGCTGTTGGAGGAAGACAAGATTCCTTACCGGAAGTTTGGCAAACACCGCCGCATCCGTATGGAAGATGCGATGGCCTACAAGGACGCAATTGACCGGGAGCGTGAAGCCGTCCTCGGCCAGCTTGTCGCCGAGGCCCAGGAACAGGATATGGGCTACGGTGAATGAACCGCTACAGCGTCCTTCTCGATGCCAATGTCCTCTATCCCGCTCCCCTGCGGGATGCCTTGATGCAGCTCGCAGTCACCGATCTCTTCAAGGCCCAGTGGACGGACGACATTCATCGGGAATGGATCGCAGCGCTTCTGCGCAAGGACCCCCAGCGTGACCCTGCCGCCCTTGAACGCACGCGCAGGCACATGGACACTGCTGTCCGTGACAGTCTGGTGACGGGCTACCGGCGCCTTATCCCGTCGCTCGATCTGCCCGATCCGGATGACCGGCACATCCTAGCAGCGGCTATCGTTGGGCGCTGCGATGCCATCATCACGCAGAACCTCAAAGACTTCCCCGCCGCCGCGCTCGCGCCATTCGGGATTGAGGCGCAGCATCCCGACGATTTTTTCTGCAACCAGCTTTCCCTTGCGCCGGGGCTTGTCTGTTCCGCCCTTGGCAAAGTGCGTGCACGGCTGCAAAACCCACCGAAGACCGCCGATGAATATCTCGCGACCCTGACCCGGCAAGGACTTGTCGCGCCGGTAAGGACTTTTCGCGACCGCCGCTGAGCTAGGGCAGTTTTCAGCCCTGATCTGACGCCCAAGATCTTCATCAAGACCTTCATCCCGCAATTTTCCTTGCAGTCCCTGGCCTGGGCGGCGGCCTGCTGCAGGAGGCGTTCGGCGGGCGGGAGGCCCAGGCTGCCGCCGGGGCTCGGCAAGGGCCGGCCGCAAGGGGGATGAGGGGTCAAGTCTCCCGGCGCAGCCTTTCGATCCGGCTTTCCGCCAGGTCTGCCAGAGATGCCTTGCCCTGCTCCTGCGCCAGATCCCGTGCCTTCCGAAGATCCATGAGCGCCCCCTCCTTATCGCCGAGGGTAGCCTTCGCAACTCCCCGGCTGCACCACGCCGCGGCGTTGTCGGGCTGCAGCCGGATTGCCTCGTCGTAATCCTCAATGGCTGCCTTGTGCTTGCCGATGGCGCCCTTCGCAACTCCCCGGTTGCACCATGCCGCGGCGTCGCCGGGCTGCAGCCGGATCGCCTCGTCGTGATCCGCAAGGGCCGCCTTGTAATCACCGAGGGCAGCCTTCGCATTTCCCCGGTTGTTCCATGCTGCGGCGTAGCCGGGCTGCAGCCGGATCGCCTCGTCGTAATCCGCAAGGGCCGCTTCGTGCTTGCCAAGGTCAACCTTCGTAGCTCCCCGGTTGTACCATGCCACGGCGTAGCCGGGCTGCAGCCGGATCGCCTCGTCGTAATCTGCGAGGGCCGCTTCGTGGTCGCCGAGGGCGGCCTTCGCAGTTCCCCGATTGTACCATGCCATGGCGTAGTCAGGCTGCAGCCGGACCGCTTCGTCGTAATCTGCAATGGCCGCCTTGTAGTCGCCGAGGGCGGCCTTCGCAACTCCCCGGTTATTCCATGCCTCGGCATTGTCGGACTGCAGCCGGATCGCCTCGTCAAAATCCACGAGGGGCGCCTTGTAATCGCCGAGGGCGGCCTTCGCAAATCCCCGGTTGTTCAATGCCTCGGCGTAGTCAGGCTGCAGCCGGATCGCCGCGTCGTAATCCGCAATGGCCGCCTTGTAATCGTCGAGCTCGGCCTTCGCGAATCCCCGGTTGTACCATGCCTGGGCGTAGCCGGGCTGCAGCCGGATCGCCTCGTCGTAATCCGCGATGGCCGCTTCGCGCTTGCGGAGCTTGCCATTCGCAGATCCTCGGTTGTTCCATGCCAAGGCGAAGTCAGGCCGCAGCCGGATCGCCTCGCTGTAATCCGCAATGGCAGCCTTGTAATCGCCGCGCTGGGCTTTCGCATTACCGGAATAGAACTTGACGATGGCAGCCTTATAGTTTTCCTCGTTCTCAATGAATCCGAACAAGTCGTTGTAGATCGTCTGGCTGCGGATGGCGTGAAAAGCGCGCAAATAGTTCAAACAATCCTGCTTCAGCCCTTTCGGAACGGCGATCGCTTGCCACGGCCCTTCAGGGAGAAAGCCTCTCGGCGCATGGACGAAGATGCTGTGTTGGGCCTCGGCCCGCGCCTTGCTCAAGGAAGTCCGGGCAGGATTGAGCAGGGCGGGCGCCAAATCGCGCTTTTCGTAGTCTATATCGCTGCGGTTGGGCATGCCATCGGCCGGCAGCAGGATCACGCGGCCGTCCTCGTCCACATCGCCATTGCAGGCGAAGAACAGCGCCACGAACAGGCTGCGGGTGAAATCGACCAGCGCGGTGGGGCCGCCGAAATGGCGCAGGTCGGTCAGGATCTCCACCGTGGAGCTGTTGGGGCCGAACTGTTGCAGGCGCGCCCGCTCGACCGTTTCCCGTTCGACATCCAGCGGTTGATGGGAGTCGCTATCGAAGCGGAGGTGAGCTTCATAGTCGCGGTAAATCTTCGAACTGATGCTGTCGTGTTGCCGCGTCTCTCCTCTGAAGATGCAGTTCCGCCCGCCGCAGGCTTTTTCGATCCGCTCGATCAACTTCTTGACTGGCTGCCAAGCCTGCACCGCCTGCTGTTCTGCCATCGCCTCAGCTTTCCCGGTGGTGCTGCCGTTCGTTTCAGCCCCCAGCCGCCGCCCGAACCGGACGATCCGGCGGCAAGACGGCACTTTCCGGGGGCCGATGCAGGCTAGTCGAGGGCCTTTCCTTCCGCAAGAGTGCCGCGTCCGCTTACCCCCGCTGCCCTCCCGCCACGGCGCAGCCCGCGCCCGCCCCTTGGACCCGGCGCCTGGGGCCGCCGCGCCCCCAAGGGACCCAAGCCTGACCGCAAGCCTTGCGGCCAGGCGCGCCAAGGCTTACCAAGGCTGCCGGATCGAGGTCATGGACTCCTTGGGAAGACCGGTCATGAGCGGCGCGAAAACCAGCAGGCAGAGCGTCAAGGGCGCCAACCCCGGCTTCGAGGCCCACTTCGAGGCCCAGCTCTGGGCCGCCGCCGACAAGCTGCGCGGCAACATGGAGCCCTCCGATTACAAGCACGTAGCGCTCGGTCTGATCTTCCTGAAGTACATCTCCGACGCCTTCGAGGCAAAACAGGCAGCACTGTGCCGGGAAGAGTTTGCCGATCCGGAAGACCCCGACGAGTACCGCGCGGCAAATGTCTTCTGGGTGCCGAAGGCAGCCCGCTGGCCGCATCTCCAGGCCAGGGCCAGAAGCCCCGGGATCGGCAAGGACATCGACGATGCCATGCTGGCGCTGGAGTCCGGCAATACCTCGCTCAAGGGCGTCTTGCCCAAGGACTACGCCCGCCCGGCGCTCAACAAGGTCATGCTGGGCGAGTTGATCGACCTGGTAAGCGGGATCGGCATGGCCGCCGCGGCGGACGCTTCCCGCGACATCCTGGGCCGCGTCTACGAATACTTCCTGGGCGCTTTCGCCGGCGCCGAGGGCAAGCGCGGCGGCGAGTTCTACACGCCGCGCTCGGTCGTCCGGCTGCTGGTCGAGATGCTGGAGCCCTACAGGGGCCGCGTCTACGACCCCTGCTGCGGCTCCGGCGGCATGTTCGTGCAGTCCGAGACCTTCGTCGAAGAACGGGGCGGGCGCATCGGCGACATCGCCGTCTATGGGCAGGAGAGCAACTACACCACCTGGCGGCTGGCCAGGATGAACCTGGCGGTGCGCGGCATCGACGCCGACATCCGCTGGAACAGCGAGGGCAGCTTTCACAAGGATGCACTGCCGGATCTCAAGGCCGATTTCATCCTTGCCAACCCGCCCTTCAACATCTCGGATTGGGGCGGCGACCGCTTGCGCGGCGATGTCCGCTGGACCTTCGGCCTGCCGCCCGCCAACAACGCCAACTATGCCTGGCTCCAGCATATCCACCATCATCTGGCCCCGGACGGCAGGGCGGGGGTGGTGCTGGCCAACCTCTCTATGTCGTCCGGCCAATCCGGCGAGGCCGGCATCCGCCGGGCCATGCTGGAGGCCGGCGCGGTGGACTGCATGATCGCCCTGCCCGGCAAGTTGTTCTACTCGACCCAGATTCCGGTCTGCCTCTGGTTCCTGGCCCGCAACGGGGAGAGCAGCAACAGGGATGCCGGCAACAGGGGCCGGCGCGGCGGGGTGCTGTTCATCGACGCCCGCAAGCTGGGGCACATGGTCGATCGCACCCGCCGGGCCTTCGCCGATGCGGACATCGCCAGGATCGCCGGCACCTATCGCGCCTGGCGCGGCGAAGCGGGCGCCGGCGGTTATGCCGACCTGCCGGGCTTCTGCAAGGCGGCGACGCTGGAGGAGATCGCGGCGCACAACCACGTGCTGACGCCGGGCCGCTATGTCGGCGCGGCGGCGGCAGAAGATGACGGCGCGCCCTTCGAGGAGCGCTTTGCGGCACTGCGTGCGCAGCTGGACGAGCAGTTCGCCGAGGCCGAAGAACTGGGTGCCCTTATCCGGACGAAGCTGGGGGCGTTGCAGCCGTGACTGATCGAAAGGAGTACCGGCTGGGTGACATCTGCGATCTCAATTGGGGTGATACCAAAACGACCAAAAAGTCGTACACAGAAGCTGGCTTCCCTGCCTACAGTGCTACAGGCCAAGACGGCTTCCTGCCTTATCACGACTTTGATCACACCGGCGTTGTTGTTAGCGCAATCGGCGCAAACTGCGGGCGAACTTGGCTTGCGCATGGCAAGTGGTCGTGCATCAAGAACACCATCCGCTTCTGGAGCACTTCGCTGGAGGCGGACACAGAGTATCTGTACTGGATTACTCATAATCCGGACTTCTGGCCCAAGAGAGGCTCAGCGCAGCCATTTATCTCGCAAGCCGATGCCCGTGCGGCTTCAGTGGCACTCCCGCCCATTGAGGAGCAAGAGGCCGTAGCCGGGCTTCTAGGCACCCTCAACGACAAGATCGAACTGAACCGGCGGATGAACGAAACGCTGGAGGCCATGGCGCGGGCGATCTTCAAGGATTGGTTCGTCGATTTCGGCCCCACCCGCGCCAAGGCCGAGGGCCGCGCCCCCTACCTCGCCCCCGCCCTCTGGGACCTCTTCCCCGCCACCCTCGACGATGAAGACAAGCCGGCCGGGTGGTCGATGCGTACCGTGGAAGATTTCCTAGAACTAGCCTACGGAAAGTCTCTTCCGGCAAAAAAACGGATGCCTGGGAACGTGGCAGTGTATGGCTCAGGTGGACTTTCTGGGACACATAACACAGCATTAATCGAGGGACCGGCGGTCATAGTAGGACGCAAGGGTACCGTTGGAAGTCTCTATTGGGAGGACGGCCCTGCTTTTCCAATTGATACGGTTTTCTATGTAATTCCTCGGTTCGGCTCAATGCTGTTTAACTATCATCTTCTCGCATCTCAGCCTCTGAGCGACATGAATACCGATGCCGCGGTTCCAGGGTTGAATCGAGGCAACGCGTATCGCCTAGAGTTCCCATTGCCTGAGCCCTCACTGGCCTCTGCGTTTGACGAAATAGCCGGACCACTTTGGCAGCGCAGAACCAAGAATCTTAAAGAAATCGAAACCCTCGCCCAAACCCGCGATCTGCTGCTGCCGAAACTCCTGTCCGGCGAAATCCGCTTAGGCGGGGCCGGGAAAGCCCTGGAAGCAAGGCTTTGAGCCCTGTACGCTACCACACAGGCCGCTTCCCGCCCGCTCAGCTCGACCTGGAGCGGCTGATGCCGCTTGTCGGGCCGGCGCATGCTGCCATCGCCCGCTATAACGCGACGCTGCACAGCCTTCCCAATGCCGGACTCCTGATTGGACAGCTGATCAAGCAGGAGGCGGTTTTATCCAGCCAGATCGAGGGCACCCAACCAACCTTCGGCCAAGTGCTGAAGTTTGAGGCGCAAGGCAAGCCCAACGACGAGAGCACGGCACAAAAAGCCGATGTCCAGAAGGTGCTCAATTACGCAGACGCATTGCTGGAAGCGATGCGGTTGAGGCAGACACTGCCGCTTTCGCAAAGGCTCATCAAGCAAACCCATGCCGTGCTGATGCGCGGCCTAGGCGGGACGGAACAGGAGCCCGGCCATTACCGGCGCGTCTCCAACTGGATCGGTCCCCAGGGTGCAAGCCGGGAGCAGGCGCGCTTCATCCCCTGCGATGCCGCCCAGATCGAAGGGGCGATGGCAGAGTGGGAAGGCTATCTGCACAGCGAAACCCCGGATAAACTGATACAGCTTGCCATCCTCCATGCGGAGTTTGAGGCAATCCATCCCTTTCTCGATGGCAACGGACGCCTGGGGCGCTTGATCGTAACGCTTTATCTGGTGGCAAAAGACATACTTCCGGCGCCGCATTTCTATATCAGCGAGTATCTGGAACGGAACCGCGAAGAATATACCGAACGACTCCTTGCCGTCTCAAGGGATGACGACTGGACCGGCTGGTGCGCTTTCTTTCTTCAGGCGCTGACCCGGCAAGCGGCAAGCGACGGCGAAAAAACCCGCAAGATTTTCAGGCTCTACAACGAAAGGAAGGACTGGATTCAGCAGGCGACACACTCTCAATATGGCATGCTCGCGCTCGATTGGATCTTCGCAAACCCGGTGTTCGTAACCCCCAGGTTCTTCGCCGAGTCCGGGATTCCCAAGCCAACGGCAATCCGCATTTTGCGGGAACTGCGCAAGCAGGACATGCTGTCCGAAGTGCAGCCAGGCAGAGGCCGCCGCCCGGCCATGCTGGCCTTTCCGGAATTGCTCGCCATCGCCGGGGAAGAAGATGGATTTTGACGCTCACGAAATAACGGCAAATCCTTTTGTATCTCATATTTTCCCTTTCACGACTGACAAATCCTTTTGTCGTGCACAGACGACTCACAAGCCGCAGGAAATCGGGCTCATGATCGCGCCCGTGACCGAGCCACATGACCGGCTTCACCGCAAGCGGCGCCGGCAAGGCCGCGCCCAGCTACGCCGTCCTGCACCGGCCGGACAGTGCCCCGGCCGGCGCCCCCAACAGCAAGCCAGAGGGTGCCACGCCCGGGCGCAGCAGCTACGGCCGGGCCAACGGCAGCCGACTCTTGCCGGCCCTCCGGCCGCGCCAAGCGCCCGCAGGCCTCAATCCGCAGCTGCCCGCCGGGAAAGCCGAAGCTGACGCCGAACAAGCCGTGCAGGCGGCGGCGTGACGCGCGTTCCCGTCAATCCCGAGCTTTTACGCTGGGCGATTGATCGCTCACGCAAAGATCGCGAGGAGCTCGTGGCCAGGTTCGAGAAGCTGCCCGAATGGGAGAGCGGCCAGACCCGGCCCACGTGTAAGCAGTTGGAGGCTTTCGCCCGCGCCGTCCATGTGCCGGCCGGCTATCTGTTCCTCTCCCGGCCCCCGGAGGAAACTGTCCCCATTCCCGACTTCCGCACCCTTGCCGGGCAGGCCGTCACGCGCCCGAGCCCGAACCTTCTGGACACGCTCTACGCCTGCCAGGAACGGCAGGGCTGGTATCGGGATTTCGCCCGGATCGGCGGCCAGCCGGAACTGGCCTTCGTCGGCAGCGCCAGGATTGAGACGCCGCCCGAACTTGTCGCGGCAAGCATGCGCCAGACGCTGGACTTCGGCCTTGCGGCCCGCCGCGACTGCCGAAGCTGGGCCGAAGCCCTCCGACCGTTCGTCGATCGGGCCGACGCGGCCGGTGTCCTGGTCATGATCAGCGGGGTTGTCATGAACAACACCCACCGCCCTCTCGATCCCGCCGAGTTTCGCGGCTTTGCCCTGGCCGATCCCATAGCGCCGCTGATTTTCGTCAATGGTGCCGACACCAAGGCGGCGCAGATCTTTACGCTGGCCCATGAGCTCGCACATCTCTGGCTGGGAGAAACTGCCTTGTCGAACCTTGGGGCCGGGCCAAAGCCGGGGTTCCGGCGCGAAGAAGTCTGGTGCAACACCGTGGCGGCGGAACTGCTGGTGCCGATGGCTGCACTTCGCGAGCATCTCCAAAAAGACGAGCCGCTCCCAGATACTCTGCCCCGGCTGACCGGCATTTTCAAGGTGAGCACTCTGGTCGTTCTGCGCCGTCTTCTCGATGCGGGCTGGATAGATCGCGCCGGCTTCGACAGCGCATGGGCCGCAGAAAACCGGCGCCTGTGGGATCTTGCGCAGCAGAGCGGCGGCAATTTCTATCGCACCGCGCTGTCCCGCGTGGGCCGCCGCTTCGCCTCGGCGCTGGTCGCCGACACGCTGGAAGGGCGGACGCTCTACCGGGACGCCTTCCGGATGCTCGGCGTCTCCAAATCCAAGACCTTCGACACTCTCGGGCGCGAAGTTGGAGCGATGGCATGACCGGCTTCACCGAAAGCGACGTCGAGCAAGCCGCGCTCCAATGGCTGGCCGGGCTCGGCTATGCTATCCTGCAGGGGCCGGATGTTTCCCCGGACGGCGCCCCGGAGGGTGCCACGCCCGAGCGCGGCAGCTACGGCCAGGCGGTGCTGACTCTCCGGCTGCGCCAAGCGCTCGAACGCCTCAATCCGCAGCTGCCCGCCGGGACGCTGGAGGAGGTGCTGCGCAAGGTGCTGCAGACCGAAACTCCCTCGCTCATCGAGGAAAACCGCCGTCTGCACCGCTATCTGGTCGAGGGCCTGCCGGTCGAGGTCGCCCGCCGGGACGGCAGCATCGGCGGCGAGGCCGCCCGGCTGATCGACTTCGCCGAACCGGAGAACAACGACTGGCTGGCGGTCAATCAGTACCGCGTGATCGAGGGCACGCGGAACCGCCGCCCCGACCTGGTGCTGTTCGTCAACGGGCTGCCTCTGGCGGTGATCGAATTGAAGAACCCCGGCGGCAAGGCCAGCCTCGAAGGCGCCTTCAACCAGCTCCAGACCTACAAGGACCAGATAGCCTCGCTGTTCCGCAGCAACGCCATTCTGGTCATCTCCGACGGACTGCGCGCCCGCGCCGGCGCCCTGACCGCCGATCTCGAACGCTTCCTGCCCTGGCGCAGCCTGGACGGCTCCGCCGTCGCCCCGAAGGGCACGCCGGAGCTCGGCACCCTCATCGAGGGCCTGTTCGAGAAGTCCCGCTTCCTGACCCTGCTTCGCGATTTTACCCTGTTCGGCGACAGCGGCTCCGGCCCGGTCAAGATCGTCGCCGGGTATCACCAGTTCCACGCCGTCCGCCGCGCGGTCGCGCGCAGCCTCGCTGCCTCACGCGCCGGCGGCGATCGCCGCATCGGTGTCGTCTGGCACACCCAGGGCTCCGGCAAGAGCCTGCTCATGGCCTTCTATGCCGGGCAGATCGCCGCCCATCCGGCCATGCGCAACCCGACCCTCGTCGTCGTTACCGACCGCAACGACCTCGACGATCAGCTCTTCGGCACCTTCGTCCTGTGCCGCGATCTGCTCCGCCAGACGCCGCAGCAGGCCCGCAGCCGGGAGGACTTGCAGGCGCTCTTGACCCGCCCCTCCGGCGGCGTGATCTTCACCACCCTGCAGAAGTTCGCGCCCGAGCCCGGCGGGGCCGGCTATCCGCTGCTGACCGGACGGAGCAACGTCGTGGTGATCGCCGACGAGGCGCACCGCAGCCAGTACGGCTTCGGCGCGCGGGTCAACCGCACGACCGGCGCGATCGCGCACGGCTTCGCCAAGTACCTCCGCGACGCCTTGCCGAACGCCTCCTTCATCGGCTTCACCGCCACGCCGATCGAGCGGGAGGACGTAAACACGCCTGCCGTGTTCGGCGGCTACATCGACGTCTACGACATCAACCGCGGCGTCGAGGACGGCGCCACCGTGCCGATCTACTACGAAAGCCGCCTCGCCCGCATCGAACTGGACGAGGACGAGAAACCGGCGCTCGACGAGGACATTGCCGCGCTGACCGAGGACGAGGCCCAGGACGAGCAGGAGCAGCTCAAGCGCAAATGGACGAAGGCCGAGGCCGTCGTCGGCGCCGAAAAGCGCTTGGCACTGATTGCCGGGGATCTTGTGGCGCACTTCGAGAACCGCGCCGCCGGCCTGAACGGCAAGGCCATGATCGTCTGCATGAGCCGCCGGATTTGCGTCGCCCTCTATGACCGGATCGCCGCCTTGCGCCCGCAATGGCACAGCCGCAGCGACGCGCGCGGCGCCCTCAAGATCGTCATGACCGGGGCGGCCGCCGACCCGCAGGACTGGCAGCGGCACATCGGCGGCAAGGCGCGCCGGGAACTGCTGGCCAAAAGGGCCAGGGACCCGGAGGACCCGCTCAAGCTGGTCATCGTCCGGGACATGTGGCTGACCGGCTTCGACGCGCCGGTTATGCACACCATCTACATCGACAAGCCGATGCGCGGGCATGCGCTCATGCAGGCGATCGCGCGCGTGAACCGGGTGTTCCGCGACAAGCCTGCCGGGCTGATCGTGGACTACATCGGCATCGCCCAGAACCTGAAATCCGCCCTCGGCCGCTATTCCGGCGGCGACCGGCAGCACGCCGGCCTCGACGCGGCCGAGGCCGTCGCGGCGATGCTGGAGAAGTACGAGATCGTAAGCGCCCTGTTCCACGGTTTCGATTACCGCAGCGGGCTTAGCGGCGGGCCGCAGGAACGGCTCGCCGCCCTTGCCGGCGCCATCGAGTGGATCCTCGCCCTGCAGCAGCGCGAGGCGGCCCAGGAAACGACTGGGGAAACGACTGGAGAGGGCAAGAAGCGCCCGCAGCGGCGCTTCGACGACGCCGTGCTGGCGCTGTCCAAGGCCTTTGCGCTTGCCGCCGCCAGCGACGAAGCGCAGCAGATTCGCGACGAGGTGGGCTTTTTCCAGACGGTACGGGCAGCGCTTGCCAAGACCACGCCCGGCGCGGCAGGTCGTCCGCCGAACGGGACCTGGCCGTACAGCAGATCGTCAGCCGCGCCGTCGTCTCGACGGAGATCGTCGATATTCTCAAGGCCGCCGGGCTGGAGACGCCGGACATCTCCATCCTCTCCGATGCCTTCCTGGCCGAGGTCCGGGGGATGCCGCAGAAGAACCTCGCCCTGCAGGCGCTGCGCAAGCTGATCGACGGCGAGATACGCGCAGGGAACCGGACCGGCGTGGTCCGCACCCGCGCCTTTTCCGAACGGCTGGAGGAGGCGATCGCCCGCTATCACGGCAACGCCATCACCGCGGCGGAGGCGATTCAGGCCCTCATCGCCCTCGCCAAGGACATCCGCGCCGAACGGCAGCGCGGAGAAGCGGCAGGGCTCAGCCGGGAGGAAATCGCCTTCTACGATGCGCTGGCCGAGAACGACAGCGCCGTCGAGGTCATGGGCGACGCCCAGCTCCGCGTCATCGCCCACGAACTCCTGGGCCGCTTGAAAAGCAAGGCCTCGGTGGATTGGCAGCACCGGGAATCGGCGCGGGCGCTTATGCGGGTCACGGTCAAGCGTATCCTTAAAAAACACGGCTACCCGCCCGACCTTCGCGACACCGCCATACAGACCGTCCTGCAACAAGCCGAAGCCCTCTCGGCGGCCTGGGCCGCAGAGCTTTCGCCAAACCGCCGCTCTCAGGCCCGCCCCTGAGAGCGCCCTTGAGAAGGGCCTTGAGAGGCGCTTCTCATCGAGAGGCATTGCTCACCGCCCCCCTTCGTACCGCCCCCCTTCGTACCGCCCCCCTTCGTACCGGGAGCCCGCGCCCTAGGCCGCCCGCACACCCCGGAAGACGCGCTTACCCTGTCCTGCCGCCGGGAAACGCCCAGATACACTTTACACTTTACACTTCCGCGCCCTCGCCGCTATCGCCTTATGCAAGCGCGCCGCGATTCCGGCAAGCTCCCGGCCGGCCGTCAAGGGCGGGCCAGGGCCTGCAGGACGGCCTTGCGGGTGACGATGCCGACCGGCGTCGCTTGCTCGTCGGTAACGATGGCCGGGCCGTCGCATTCGGCCAGCATCGCGAAGCCCTCTTCCAGCGTGGCCTTCTCGTCGATGCAGGCCGCGCCGGAGAAACCCCGGCCATCGGACCGGAGGCCCGCCGCCCCGCCTCTGTCGGCCCCGTCTCTGTCGGCAATGGCGCCGATTGTGACGACCCGCGCCCGGTTGACGTCCCGCACGAAGCGGGCGACGTAGTCGTCGGCCGGATTGAGCAGGATCTCCGCCCCGGTCCCGGCCTGGCGCAAGGCGCCGTCCTTCAGGATGGCTATGTGGTCGCCCAGCCGCAGCGCCTCGTCCAGGTCGTGGGTGATGAACACGATGGTCTTGTGCAGCCGCGCCTGCAGTTCTTTCAACTGGGCCTGCATGTCGTTGCGGATCAGCGGATCGAGCGCGCTGAAGGCTTCGTCCATCAGCAGGATCTCGGCATCGGTGGCCAGCGCCCGGGCCAGGCCGACCCGCTGCTGCATGCCGCCGGAGAGCTGGCTCGGGTACTTGTTCTCGAACCCGCCGAGGCCGACAAGCTCGATCTGCTGCATGCCGCGGTCGCGCGCCTCCGCCTTCCCGGCGCCGCCGATGACCAGGCCGTAGATGACATTGTCCAGGACCGTCTTGTGCGGCAGCAGGGCGAAGCGCTGAAATACCATGGAGGCCCTGCCGCGGCGAAAGGCCCGCAGCGCCTCCGGTCCCATGGCCAGCACGTCCTCGCCGTCCACCAGGATGCGCCCGGCGGTCGGCTCGATCAGCCGGTTGAAATGGCGGATCAGGGTCGATTTGCCGGAGCCCGACAGGCCCATGACGACGAAGGTCTCGCCGGCGCGGATATCGAGGCTGACATCGCAGATGCCGACGATGTGGCCGGTCTGTTCCAGCAGTTCGGCCTTGCTCATCCCGCCGCGGACCTGCTCAAGCATCGCCGGCGCGCGCGGCCCGAAGATCTTGTAGACCTGCTCGACCTTGATCTTGATGCCGTCTTCGCTCGTGACTCCGCTCCTCGTGACTCCGCTCATGGGTTCAGATCACGGGCTCAGGAGCCGATATGCAGGTGCTGTTGCATCCGCCGGCCGTAGGCCTGGGCGATGCGGTCGAAAATAATGGCCAGGAACACGATGCCGAGGCCGGCCAGCAAGCCGCGGCTGACCTCCAGGCGTTGGATGCCCTGCAGCACCTGATAGCCCAGGCCGCCGGCGCCGATCATCGAGGCGATGACCACCATCGACAGCGCCATCATGGTGGTCTGGTTGATTCCGGCCATGATGGTCGGCATGGCCAGGGGGATCTGCGCGGTCAAAAGGCGCTGGCGCGGCGTGGCGCCGAACGCGGTGACCGCCTCGATGACTTCCGCATCGACCTGGCGGATGCCCAGATTGGTCAGCCGTATGACCGGCGGGATCGCAAACACGACGGTTGCCAGCAGGGCCGGGATCTTGCCGGGGCCGAACAGCATGACGAAGGGGATCAGGTAAACGAAGATCGGCATGGTCTGCATGATGTCGAGAACCGGCAGCGTAATCGACTGCATGCTGTCGGAACGCGACATGCCGACGCCGACGGGAATGCCGAGGCACACCGCCAGAAAGGTTGCGACCAGCATGAGGGCGACGGTTGCCATCGCGGCATCCCAGATCCCGGTGAGGCCGACTAAGAACAGCATCGCCGCCACGCCGCCGGCCGCCTTCCAGCTGCGGGCCGCCAGATAGGTCAGGGCGCACAAGGCGGCCAGCACGACGTACCACGGCAGCCACTGCAGCACCCGTTCCATGCCGGTCAGCAGGCGCAAGACCGGCAGGAACCCGATTTCCAAGGGCTCGCCGTAGTTGACGACGACCCAATCGAACCCCTCGTCGAGGGCGATGCGCAGCGCCCGCGTATCGATCAGTTCCGGAAAGCTATCCGCCATCGCCCCGGCCTCCACTGGACAGGCTGTCTTCGTTGCCGCTTCCGGGCCGCTTCCGGCTTTTCGCTTCCGGCCGGCCGCAGACCGGACCCTGCCCGGCTATAGCCTATTCCGGAGCTCACCGGGAGCGGCAAGGCAGGGCGGGGCAGGACTCCGCCGGCACCCATCCCCGGGATCTTGCCCAGGACTATTAGCGGGACTCTATGTGCCCCGGCTGAAAAGCCGCCGCGCCCGAAGCGCCGCCCTATCGAAGCAAAGCCCTGCTAAAGCGAAGCCCCGTTAAAGCGAGGCTTTAACCTTGGCGGCGACCTCCGCCGGCACCCAGTCCGTCCAGATCGCCTCGTAGGTTTTGAGGAAGTAGTCGGCGACCTCTTCCGGAGAGGCCTTGTTGTCGTCCCCCCAGGCCAGGACGGCACTAATCTCCGCATTGGGAACCTGCATCTTCGCCAGGAAGGCGGCGACGTTCGGCGCCTTGTCCTTGAGTTCGGAGACGGCCGCGACGGCGACCTCGCCGACCGCCCAGCCGGTAACCTGCGGATCGGCGCAGTTCTTGTCGGTCAGACATTTGAACTTGTCCGGATCGTGCGCGGGCATGTCCAGCCTGACCAGGTTGTACTTGCCGATCACGTCGGTCGGCCCCCAGTAGTAGGCGACGATCGGCTTCTTGCGGGTCACCTGGCGGGCGATCGAGGCCTTCAGGTTGGCGCCCGAGCCCGGCGAGAACAGCTCGTAGGTCTCCCCCATGCCGAGCGCCTCGAAGAGATTGTTGGTGATGATCTCGCAGCCCCAACCGGGCGGGCAGCCGTACATCCGGCCCTTGTCCGGATTGGCCACATCGGCGAAGACCTGCCAATTGTCCTTGAGGTCGGTGACCGACTTGATCTCAGGATGCGCTGCGGCGACGTAGTCGGGAATCCACCAGCCCTCTTCGCCGCCGCTGGCGAAGATGTCGTTGGCCTTGTAGACATTGCCCTTTTCCATCATCTGGTCCCAGATGGACTGGGCCGTCGAGACCCAAAGCTCGGGTGCTATATCGGGCTCGCTCTTGGTCAGCATCGAGGTCGCGGTGGGGACCGTATCGCCCGGGACGATCTCGGCATTGCATCCGAAGCCCTGGGCCAGAATCTTCCCGGTGATGTGGGCCAGCGAACTGGCCGACAGCCAGGTCATTTCGGCAATGGTAATCTTGTCGCCGGTACCGCATTCCGCCGCCTTGGCGGTCGGGGCGGCCGCCGCCAGAGCGAAGGCTGCGGCAGCCCCGCAGGCAAAGGTCTTCAGACCGGTCATCGAATTTCCTCCCTTCAGGATTTTGTGCGCGGCCGCCGTTCGCCGGCCTTGAGCTCTTTTTCGTCCGGGGCAACATAGACAAGCGGCCGGTTGCAGGCAAACCGGAATTTCTTAATCCGGATCCCCAGATTTCTGCACTGGGATTTTTGCACTGGGATTTCCGAATCGGGATTTCCGGATCGCTGGTGGCGCAGCGCCCCTATCCTGTCCGGCCCTGTTAATCGTTATCGCCAACCCCCGCACCGGCACCGGCGGCACGGGACTGCGGGCTGGACGGCACCAGGCATTTGGCGAAATGGCCGTAGACCGCCGACCAGGGCGCGGCGGCGACCGTCACCCCCTCTTCGGCGATGCGGCCGCAAAGCTCCGCCAGCCGGCGCCCGCCCGGACCCGCAGCGGCCGCGGCCGCCGCAGGGTTCCGGCCGACCTCCATAAGGACCTCCATATCGGCGGGGCCGGGCCTATCGACTGCGCCGCCGCCGGCCAGGACTTCGAGGCGCCCGCAACGCGATGCGATCCCGGCCCGCGCCCCCGCGCCGCAGGGCCAGGCGATCGCCAGCTCCGCCCCGATCCCGGCCGCCGCAACCGCCGCGGCGGCGAGGGCCGGCCGATCCGCCTGCTTCAGGATCATGCGGCAACTGCCGCCGTCTTCGGCGGCCACGGCCAATCTGTCCGCCAGCGCCGGCCCGGCATAGAGCGCCGATAGCGGACGCCTGCCCTCGCCCTGCAGAATCGTGACCCCGTCTGCTTCGGCAAAGGTCAGCCGGGTGCCGCTGTTTCCATCGGCCAGGCCGGCCAGCGCCGCCGCCGCCGCAGGTGCCGGATCGATCCCCAGGGCGGCCAGACAGATCGCTGCCTTGGCGAAGTCCTCGCCAAGGCCGAAGGGCGCTCCGGCACCGGCCGCCGCGCGGGTAAGGAAGAAGCGGAGCTCGTTCAGCGAGAGGGTCCTTTGCCCAGGGGACTTTTGCCCAGCGGCCGCAAGCTCTCCGGTCATGCGCCCTCCAGCTGCCCATCCGATGCGCCGATTCGCGGCCGCACCGGGAAGGCCCAATCCAGAAGGGTGCCGTCGGCCAATTCGTGCGGCAGCGGCGCCCCCTGATAGATGTTGACGCGGGTCCAGAGATCCGATTTCGGATCGAACTTGGAGACGCCGAAAAACGCCAGCTTGAAGCGCAAGATGTCGATCGGCCGCAGCTCCGCGCCGAGCAGGTTGGCGCGGATCTCCGCATAGGGATGCTCGGCAGCCGTCTGCACCCGCCGCACTGCATAGCGGAACTCGGGCCGGCCGGCCAGGAACTCCGCCACCGTCTGCGCCGGATCGCACTGCCGCAGGCTCGCCAGCAGCTGCTTGACCTCCCGCGCGATCGCCAGCGGCATTTCCAGCGCCGCCCCCGGCTCTTCCTTCCGGGTGCCGAGGCGCGGCTCCAGCTTGTCCTGGGAATAGTACCAGAAGTACCGCTGCGCCTGCGGGTCGGAGAAATCGAAGGCGGCCGTCCAGCGGTAATGCGCCTCGGCGATCCGGCGCAGTTGGCCCAGCGGCATGGCCGGCTTCAGTTTGGGCTCGATCTCCGCGCCCATCCCCGCTCCCAACTCGTCCACCATGTCGCCGTGCGGCTCCAGCAGCAGGGCCGCCACAAACTCCTGCCCCTCGAGCCCGTAGCTGGCCTCGGCATGGCGGTAGATTGCATCCCAGGGGGCATCCCATTGGGTATCCCGCGGCGCATCCCGCCGGAAGCGCTCGGCCGAACACCAGATCTGCAGCTCGGCGAGATCGGCGCGCAGGCGCTCGATCCGCGCGCTCTGCCTTTGATCCTCGACCTGCCATTCCCCGGCCCAGCGCCGGGCGCGCGCCAACATCGCCAGGAAGGCGGCGATCTGGGCCACTCCGGCGGACGGCAGGGCGCGCACCCGGGCCAGTGCGGTCTCCCGGGCCGCAACCCAGTTGCCGATCAGGATCGGGTACTTGACCAGGAACGGCGCCATGCCCAATCCGGTGGCGTTGCCGATTCCCAGATAACGCGCGTTGGCCGGGTGCAGGCCGACCGCCCGCGCGCCGCCGCGGCAGCGGGCGACGTGATCGACCAGCTCGACGGTCAGCCAGCGGATCAGGTAGACGGCCAGCAGCTCCGCTTGAAATGGCGCGCGCATTTCCGGCCGCCCGGCGATCTTCTCCCGGTCGGCGCAGCCGAACTTGCCGCTCCCGTAGACCGCGGTGGTGCGCATCAGATAGCCGACCTTGCCGAGCAGCGCCCGGTCCGGTTGCCGGCCCGCCGCCAGGCTGGCGACCGCCTGTTCGAACAGGCGCACGCTCTTGTTGGCCCTGGCCAGGACCAATTCGCTGGCGCGGAACCGGCCGGCCTCCTGCTTGGGCGTGTTGGCGCGCAGGCGCTCAATGTCGCCCTCGTCCGGGATCCCGTCGAACAGCGAGAAGGTGGCGTCCCAGGCCTCGGCGATGACCCGGTCGCTGCGTTGCTCCGGCGCGATTGCATGGGTGAAGGCGACCAGACTGTAAGTGCGTTGCGGCGCATGCGCGCTATAGACGGAGCTGCCGAACCCCTCGGCATCGACATCGAAGCGCCGCCGTTCGAAGCGCCAACCCTCCCGGCTCATGCGCCGGATCAGCTGGCGCACGAAACTAAGGCGTGTCTGGAACGACGCCCCCATCCGCTCCAGCTGCATCACCTGCTCCGGCGGACGCAGGCCGGGGGCCGCGGCCTCAGGCATCGGGCCCGGGGCTCTGCCGCCCCTCCTTTATGCCGCCACCCAGCATGCCGCCGTCCTTCTTATAGAGCGTCCCCCGCTATGCCGCTACTTTATATCATATCGCTACTTGGGCCGAACGAGGTTCTGAAGAAATCGTACCAGTTGCCGCCGGCGATGCCAACGATGTCCGCCTTCGAGAAGCCGGCGGCGCGCAGTCCCTCCAGAAGGCCGGGGAAGTCGCGGTTGTCCCGGAACCACTGCGGTTGGGCGGGAAACCCGGCCGCCTCCGCCGAGCCTTCGCCATAGTCGCTATCGCGGGTCCAGCGGCCGTTGCGCATCCAGGCCACGACCCAATCGGGCTGATCCTGGCACAGGTCGCTGCCGAAGCCGATGCGCTCGGCGCCCATCAGCTCCGCGGTCCGGGCCACCATGTCGCAGAAGCTTTCGATGCTGCAGCCGGATCCGCCTTGCAGATGATGCGGATAGAGGGACAAGCCCAGCATGCCGCCGCTTTCGGCCAGCGCACGCAGCACCTCGTCCGATTTGTTACGCCGGGCCGGATGCCAGCTTGCCGGATTGGCGTGGGTAATGGCAATCGGCCGGTCGGAGAGCTCGATCGCCTGCAGGGTCGAGCGCGCCGCGGAATGGCTCATGTCGATCGCCATGCCGACCCGGTTCATTTCCCTGATCGCCTGCCGCCCCATGCGGGTGATGCCGCTGTCTTCGCCCTCATAGCAACCGCTCGCCAAGAGGCTTTGATTGTTATAGGAAAGCTGCATGAACCGGATGCCCAGCTGATGGCAGATCTCGATCAGGCCGATGTCGTCCCCGATCGGCGAGCAATTCTGACAGCCGAAGAAGATCGCCGTGCGCCCTTGCGCGGCCGCGGCGTCGATGTCGGCGGCCGTACGCCCGGCAAAGATCAGGCCGGGGAAGCGCTCGAAGCGGCGGTTCCAGGCGGCGATGTTGCGGATCGTTTCCTGCAGATCTTCGTGATAGGCGATGGTGACATGGACCGCCGCCACGCCGCCGGCCCGCAGCTGCCGGAAGATCTCTTCCGACCAGTTGCAATACTGCAGGCCGTCGACGATACGGATCCCCTTCATGGCGTCCCTAACTTTACAGCGTCCCTACTCATAACAGCCCTATTTGGGGAGCGCCAGCGCCGATAGAAGCGGTTTTCGTCCGGCCGCACCGGCCGCCGCCTCCAGGGTCGGCCGGCCTTCGTCGCGGCGCCCCGGCAGGCGCTGTACTCCACTGCCGGAATATCCCCCGACAAGCACCGAGACAAGCACCGAGGCAACCGCCCGCCTCCCGAACCGGCGCCCAAGCCCCCGGACTGCCCCTGCCCGCGCACAATTCCGGCAGCACCCTGCAAGGCCCCTGCACACCCCGCAGCAGGGCGCCCTCTCCCCGGCAAAACCGAGGCTGCGCAAGACCCGGATTTTTCAAGCCTTCCACCCCCTTGAAACCGGCCCCCTTGAAACCGGCCCCCTTGAAACCGGCCCGAGTGCAAAAGACCGATCGCCGCCCCCCGATAGGGCACCCAACGCCGCCTTCCGCCTAAACCCCGGCGCCGGCCGGCTGGAAGGCTCTTGCGGCCCTGCCGCAAGAGTAAAGGGGGATGCGGCAAACTGTCCGAACCGGGTTTCCCTCCGCCTATTCCGCCCAACCCGCCGGACTGCCCGCTAGACCCGAGTGGCCGGAATAACCCCGCCTTTACAATCAATTCGCCGGCTGAGAGCCGCCGCTTGCAAGACCGGAGAAGAGCGGGCCCGGCGGCGGGCGGTGCAGTTCGTAGTATCCTATCTAGTAGTTAGTGACATTCTATTTTGTCGGAGAACTTGCGAGGATTATCCTGTATTATAGGAAACCTGAGGAGGATGCCGTGCAAGACACAAATCGGATCGATGGCAAGCCCTTCAAGCGAGTGCTTCTGGGCGCCGTTGTGTTATCGCTCCTGCCGAGCCTGGCTATCGGCCAAACGACTGGCCGAATTACGCTTACAGGCAAGATCGATGTATTCTGTGGGCTTAGAGTAGAGGCAACCGACGGTGCCAAGAATATAAATATGGCTGCCGACGCAACCAGACACCTTGTCGCAACCGTCGAAGAAATATGCAACGTCCCCTACACCGTGACTATGCGAACGGAGAACGGGGATACGACCGGTATGCTTAAATCGCCTACAGCCGAAGTCTATGACGAGATGCCGTACGACGTCCTGTACGGAAGCTCAAGTTCGCCGGCCGTGATAACCGGCAAAGAGGCCGTGGTCACGCTTGATGGGCAACCTACTATCCATAACCAACAGATAGGTGTGAAGAAAAATGTCGAAATAAAACACCAGTCTTACGTTGGCCACACACGGGACACGGAATACACCGACACTCTTACCTTCACGATTGCCGCCAAAAACTAGGGCAGCGGCCAAGGTGTATCGAAGCGGAGTGTGTCGGGAAAACAGGAGGTAGTATCATGGCTATGAACAAACCTAAAAGGGTCTTATCGGTGCTGTCTGTTGCCGGGTTGTCGCTGCTCTACTGCACCGGCACGCACGGCCAAAGCCTAACCCCAGTGATACAGAAGACCGGCGATGTCGTGCTCAAAGCGTCTATCCCTTCAAGGTGCTTCATCTCTGTGCAGGAATTACCCGCAAGCAAGGGAATAGACCTGAACCCGGAAACCCAGCAGCGCCATCGGGTTGGGACGGTCACAGAAGTCTGCAACGAGCCCACAGGCTACGATGTAACCATGGAAACGCTTAACAATGGGGCCATCTCCGGTCTGTTCGAATCCCCTACTCTCGTAGCTGAATATGCTGGCCAAGAACAAGCCGACCTCCGTGCTTATGCGGCCGGGGTTGGGTACGACATACAGTATGGCAGCAGTGGAACCTTCGGAAGCGGAAGCGGTAGCAAGAAAGCTCAAGCTGGCGATGATCGGCACAGCGGTAAGTGGCTCGTTTCCGATGTTCAGGAGCCAACCGATCCCGATGGGGTGAAACACACTGTTGTAGTCTACATTGGGAAGGACCCTAACCAGCTCCCGGCTCAAGACTACCGGGATGCCATCTTGTTCACGCTGGTTCCTAAGGGGTGATCGGGGCAACCGGATCGCCCAAGCGTAAACCTTGAGCGCGTAAACCGTGAGCGTGAGCCGGGACGATGAAAAGAGTCTCGATCCTTTTCCTGCCGCTAGCGCTATGGCTCGGGCTGATGCCGGGCCAGGCGCTGGCTTTTAGGTTTGGACCCATTATCGAGTACTTCGCTCCTTACGGTTCCGACTCCAAGAAGACCTACCGGGCCGAGAACGAAAGCGATGCGCCGATTGCCGTGCAAATCTCGCTGAAGCGGCGGCAAATGGCGCTCGACGGCAGCGAGACCCTGAGCGACGCCGAAGACGATTTCGTCGTATTTCCTCCGCAATTTATTATTGGGCCGGGCCAGATCCGCAGCGTAAGGATACAGTGGCTAGGCGATCCGCAACCGGAGACGGAACTTGCCTACCGTATCGTTGCCGAACAACTTCCCGTCGATTTGCAACCCCAGGACGGGCCGAGCCTCCAATTCCTGATCCGCTATATGGCGTCGCTCTACATCGTCCCGCCGGGCGCCCGCAGCGACATTGCCCTGCTGGAGGCAGAGGCGGTGCAGGACGCCGCCGGCCTTCGCCGGCTCGCCCTCACCCTCGAAAATCGCGGCAACACGCACGCGCCGCTCAGGGCTCCCGAACTGTCGATTATCTCGAAACGGGACCGGACCCGAACCGAACTCACCGGCGAAGCGCTCAAGGGACTTCGCAACGAAAACCTTCTGGCCAAAACCCGCAGACTTTTTCTCTTGCCTTGGCCGCAAGAGGTAACCTTCGGCCCGGTCGATGTGGAATTCGACTTCCTCGCCATCCGTTAGCCCGGGGAATAGCCCCGGGGAACAGCCCAACCTCCCTTAGCCCAGCGTCCGTTACCTATAGTGTCCGGCCTCTTCCCGGCAAAGCCTTAATCCCGCCCCCCGGCATCCTCCCCTTCGCTTCCCGACGGCCCATTCCGGCAAGCCGGTCCGGGATCGGCAGCGCGCCAGGCCAATCGGCCCCACGGGTACAGCCGCTACCGCAAGGCCGGCCTCAAACACCGCCAAGCCCTCGCCCGCGCACAACTCCGGCAGCAGCCTGCACGGCCCTTGCAAACACCCTGCAACGGCCCTGCACGCCCCGTGCCAGGCGCCTTTTCCCGGCAAAACCAAGGCTGCGCGCCCAGATTTCCCCAAGCCTTCCACCCCCTGAACCGGCCCGATTGCAAAAGACTCTGCCCTTACGACAAGGCGCGGCAGGACGCTGGCGTTGGCCGCCCGGACCGCCGGATACCGCCAGCTGCAAAAGACGGCCCGCGCCCTGCGCCAAAGCAGTGCCTTGTACCATCTGCCAGCCGATCCGCCCGGCCGCACTACAGCAGTTCGTTGAAAGACCGGATCTTCAATCTGAAGCGGTGGTTGCTTGCCCAGTCGGCCAGCATGGCGTCGGCCTGTTGGACGGTCAGCACCCGATTCCGGATCAGTTCCACCACAATGTCCTGCGTACGCACGATGGAAAGCCAATGTCCGGAGCGCTCCGCCTCCTCTCTTGCATGCTTGATCGCGCAGTTGTCGTCGATCGCCAGCCGATAGTTTCGCTTGAGCGCGGCCGCAATGGCTGAGCACTCACCGGAACCCAAGCGCCCTCCCCGCGAAAGGCGCGCAAACAACCTGACTTCGTCCAGCTGCTCGACGCGACACTCGGCAAGGTGGCCCATGGAAACAGCCGCTACGTAGCGTCTTTTCTGATCGGAATCTTCGATCTCGGCAGCGGCGTGGTCTGTGGCAACGAAGGAAGCCGGATGCCTGCCGATCAGGTCCATGCGATCGACCCGTAGGAAGTTGATCAGAACCGATGTATCCGCAACAATAATTTCTTGCATTATACTTATAATCTTTAAGGTTTTTATGTCATATCATAGCTCTAAAATTGCCAATTTCAAATAGAATTTCTCAAATTCTTGGTGTCATACTATAGTCTCCAAATTCTTGATGCCAAACGAGAGTCCTCAATCAGTCACGCCGCGCCGCCTCTGCCAGTTCGACCAGCTGGTCCCTTCCGATCGCCAGTTTCTTGCCGATTTCGAGCAGCCGGCCGCGCGAAATCTCTTCCTGGCGGAAAGCTTCGATCGCCAGGCGCAAGAGTTGACTGCGCAGCTCCCGCTCGGACGCCTCCGGCGGCGCGCCCTCTTCAAGGAGTTCCCGGAAGCCCAGCACCTTGATGTACCTCTTGCCGGTATCCTTTTGACCGATGAGCGCTGCCCTCGCCTTCGCGCCGATGTGACGAAGGTTCTGCAAGCGCCAGACCGCCGCCTCGAAGCTGACACCGAAGTGGTGCGCGAGGACCGCCACGTCCTGATAGGCGATTGCCTGGGATCCCGGCCGTGCCCGAATGTCCGTTTCGACCCTTGCGTTGTTGGCGACGTCAAAAAGGCTCTCTACCTGCCGGCTTGGCTGTCCCTTGCCGATCTGCGCCAGCTGTTCCGCGACGCCGCCCGGCGGCATGAGGAAGGCGGCAGCAAAGGCATTGGCCCGCTTTTCCATAAGCGCGGAGGCGTTCTCCTGCCGCGTCGCCGTCACCCGCTCCTCCCGATCGAAAAGCGCGTGCGCATACTCATGCGCATAAGAGAAACGCTTGCGCACCGGCCCATGCCGCCGATTGACCAGAATGGCCAGTCCAACCGCCGGATGATTGACGAATAGACCGGACAGGCCATCCGGCAGCTCGGCCGCCGCCGTCCAGATGCCCCAGCCGGCGATGCACTCGGCAATGTTTCCGATGGGCGCATTACCCAGGCCAAGCCGGCGGCGCTCTTCCTGCGCGACGGTCTCGCCTTGCCGGATGGCGGCGCCGGCGTCGGTCATGCGCATGGCATAGCTGGGGACCGTCCGCTCCATGGTCCGATCCAGCATCCGCCGCAAGGCCGCGCCCTCGCAGTACAGATCGAGCAATCGCCGTACCGCGCTTGCGACCCTCGGCGCATGCTCCATTTCCGGCAGCGCCCGCTGCAACATAACGTACAGTTCCTCCGCTTCCGGCTCTTCGTTCGCCGCCAGGAAGAACCCCGCCGGGTAGCCATAGATTTCGGCCAGCCTCGTAAGCTCGAGCGTGGAAACCGCGCGGCTGCCGCTTTCCATGTTGGTCACCGCCGTACGGGGCAGGCCGAGCGCCTCGGCCGCGGCCTGCTGGCTTAGGCCGCGCCCTTCCCGCACCCCCCGCAACCGCTTTCCAAGCTGCGCCGCGTCAATCATGCCTTTCCTCTTTCCTTGTCCTGCGCGGCCCCCGGATGCGGAGCTCGATGCCCGCAGCAATCCGGTCTTAGGTCCTGGCTAGGGGTTCTTCCGAGCCGTCCAGCTTACCGGTCGTCGCCTTGTTTACCGCTCGGCGGCCGGGCTTGACCTTGACGGCCGGCCCTAGAAATCGCCGGCCACGCTATCGCCACTTCCGATAGGGGGCGCCGCCCGCTCCGATAGGGGGCGCCGCCCGCCCGGCGCCAGCTTGGCATGATCTTAAGTTTGAAAATCGAACAGTCAACGACAAAATAGACAACAACCGTCCGATTTGCTTCGGTCATCGCCTCAGCCAGGCCCCGGCCGTCGCGGTCTTTTTCCGGCCCCCTGCTGCCCATCGTCTTGGCCCCGCCGGTACCGGCGGCGCCGTAGCGCCAGTCTTGTTGCAGAAGTCTTGTTGCAGAACCCCTTATTGCAGACCTTCTTTGCAGACCCCGGTAGCCGCCGGGGATGCTTGCCGTTCGGGGAGGTCCCGCACAGGCGCCGCCCCTTCGCTCTGCTCGCCGGCGCAGCGGTCTTGCCGCCGGCCTCCCAGCAAAACCAAGGCTGCGCGCCCAGATTTCCCCCCAGTCTTCCACCCCCTTAAATCGGCCCGAGTGCAAAAGACTTATCGGCGCCCCCCGATAGGGCACCCAACGCCGCCTGCCGCCTAAACCCCGCCGCCGGCCGGAACCGCCCTGGACCGCCCCTGCCGCAAGAGTAAAGGGGGGTGCGGCAAACTGTCCGAACCAGATTTCCCTCCGCCTATTCCGCCCACCCCGCCGGACTGCCCGCTAGACCCGAGTGGCCGGAATAACCCCGCCTTTACAATCGATTCGCCGGCTGAGAGCCGCCGCTTGCAAGACCGGAGAAGAGCGGGCCCGGCGGCGGCGGCGGCGGAATGCAAAGCGCTTCGCTTCCGATGCGATTTAGTCATATTCTATCTTGACGGAGAACTTGCGAGGATTATTCTATCTCACAGCAAAACTTAAGGGAGGATGCCGTGCAAAACACTTGGCTCCGGGGGGCAAGAGGCTTGTTGGGCGCCGTTGCCGCCTGCTCGCTTCTGAGCATCGACGCTTACGGCCAATCGCCACATCAACCCACACAAGGCGAACAGATCGGCGCCCACTCGACCCTACAGATCAGACTCATGGGTGAGGTCCCTTTAACCTGCGGGCTTCTTATGAGAGCGAACGGTAATCGCGGCATCGATATAAGCAAAACCGCGCAAGATAAATCTGTCGGAACCGTTGAAGAAATCTGTAACGACCCCGATGGCTACACCGTGACCGTGACAACAAAGAACGGGACCACGAGCGGCTTGTTGAAATCGGATACCACCAAGGGCGAGATGGCCTACCAATTCAAATACGGAAGGGCGGCTGTCACGCTAAACGATAAATCGGCCGTGGTCACGGATGCGACCGGCCCCTCTCTCACACCAAGCGGTAGGGGAGTCTCTAAAACTATCGAAATAAGCTTCACTAGCTCCTCACGTAACCTGCATGCCAACGACTACAACGATACGCTTACCTTCACCATCGCCTCCAAATAGACCGCCGCCCAGGGTATATCGAGGCAGAGTCCATCAAGAAAAAAGGGAAGTACCATGACTGCTGTGAAAAGCTTGCTTCTGGCAATCGGCGCCGTCTCTCTCACCTCCACCGCTGTGCACGGGCAAGTCAGCAGCAGCAGCCCGTTGGAGCTCAACGGCGCTATGCCCCTCCAATGCTCCCTCTCGCTACTTGCAAACAGGAATAACCAATTGACAATCCGTAATCTCGATCTGAGTCTGAGTCGGGGGAACGCGGAACGGACAGTCGGGACGATCCTGGAGTATTGTAACGATCCAGACGGCTACACAGTGACGATGGAATCGGACAACGGGACCACTGGAGGGCTCCTTATATCCGATACGCTTCAAGCAAGTTACAATAGAGGCGAGATCATTCCCTCTAATCGTGCTGGGATAAAATACGACATCCAGTATGGGGGCAATGGCACGTTCGGCAGCCAGAGCGGCAGCACAGCTATGAGAGCCGGAAGTGTGGTTGTCACCGATTCGGACGAATCGACCATCACTCAGACGGCTGCCTATAAAAAGTATCTGATAAAGATAAAATACAAAAACCCCGACCAGATTCACGCAACAGACTACAGCGACGTCCTTAGTTTCACCATCGCCGCCAAATAGTCCATGCGCCGGGACGCTGTGCGCGGAACGATAAACCGAGGCTTGCTGATCCTCGTGCTGACGCTTGGCATCGGGCTGCTGCCGGGCCAGGCGCTGGCTTTTAGGTTCGGACCCTTTATCGAGTACTTCGCTCCCTACGGTTCCGACTCCAAGAAGACCTACCAGGCCGAGAACGAAAGCGATGCGCCGATGGCCGTGCAGATCTCGCTGAAGCGGCGGCAAATGGCGCTCGACGGCAGCGAGACCCTGAGCGACGCCGAGGAGGATTTCGTCGTATTTCCTCCGCAGTTCCTATTGGGCCCGGGCCAGGTCCGCAGCATAAGGGTGCAGTGGCTGGGCGATCCGCAGCCGGAGGTAGAACTTGCCTACCGTATTATTGCCGAACAACTTCCCGTCGATTTGCAACCCCAAGGGGGGCCGAGCCTGCAATTCCTGACCCGCTATGTCGGGGCGCTCTACATCGTCCCGCCGGGCGCCCAAAGCGACGTTGCCCTGGTCGATGCAGAGGCGGTCCAGGACGCCGCCGGCCTTCGCCGGCTCGCCCTCACCCTCGAAAATCGCGGCAACACCCACGTGCGGCTCAGGGCTCCCGAACTGTCCATTGTCTCGAAACGGGACCGGACCCGCGGCGCCCTCACCGGCGAAGCGCTCAAGGGACTTCGCGGCGAAAACCTTCTGGCCAAAAACCGCAGACGTTTCCTCTTGCCTTGGCCGCAAGAGGTAACCTTCGGCCCGGTCGATGTGGAATTCGACTTCCTCGCCATCCGTTAGCCCGGGGAACAGCCCAGCCTCCCTTAGCCCAGCGTCCGTTACCCATAGTGTCCGGCCCCTTCGCAGGGCCTTATCCCGCCCCTCCCCGGCATCCTGTCCCCGCCCGCACCCTGACATCGCCGTGCAAGCCCGGCTGACCTGCGGAAAGATCGACAACCGGCTTGCCTTGCGCCTTCAAATCGCGCGCGATCTGCGCCAGCCGTAAAATGCTGGAGATGCCCATCCCGGAGATCCGCTCTGAGCGCCGAACAAATGCGTTCGTCGGACACTCTCCTCGCTGCTAACATCTTGGACTATCCGGCCCGGTCTTGTGTCCGGCAATCCAAAAATAATCGCTCAACGGTAACTTAATGTTTCGGGATCGATGCTAGGCAAAAACTGTTTTGAGCCGAATTTGCCAAAAACTCCGTAATCCTGCATTGCGCAACTTAGCAAGTATTAACGATGTTGTGAAAGCGGGCGCTTGCAGCAAGGATGCGGGTCGGGGAGGCTTCCATGGTGCAAGCGGCGATCGAAACCAAACGGCGTAAACGTGGCGGCGGTGCCTCTGCGAGGCGTGAGGCGCGGCTGCGCGGTCCCATAATCTACACGCGCCATGCGGTGCGCAACATTCCGACCTATGAGGTTTTGGCCCAGGATGGGCTGGAGCGGATCGACGATTACGCGATGGGCATTCTGGAACGGACCGGCGTGGAGTTTCGTGACGAGGCTTCTGCCAAAATCTGGGCCGATGCCGGGGCAGAGGTTGACGGCCACCGTGTGCGTGTCTCTCGCGAACTGATCCGCAAGCTGATTGCAACCGTTCCTTCCGAATACACCTATCACGGGCGCAACCCGGATCGAAGCGTCAAGGTGGGGGGGCGCAACATGATCTTCGGCCCCGCCTACGGCACCCCTAACATCATCGATCTGGATGGTGTGCGGCGGCAGGCAACGGCCGAGGATATGCGCACGGTAATGAAGCTGCATCAACTGAACCCGGCGGTGCAATACAATGGCGGCTATACCTTCGAGCCGATGGATGTGGAGGTGCCGATACGCCATCTGGCCATGGTGGAAAGCAGCTTTAACCTGACCGACAAGCCGATCATGGGGTCACCGCAATCGGATTATCAGGCGCGCGATAGTCTGGAGATGGCCAAGATCGTATTTGGCGCGGACTTTCTCGACAAAAACGTCGGGATGGCGGCGATCTTCAACTGCAATTCGCCCCTTGTCTGGGACCGGACCCAGTTGGAAGCGCTGCGGATCTACGCTGCGCATAATCAGACGCTCTATCTGTCGCCCTTCGTGCTCTACGGTGCCTCCAGCCCGGTGCATATCCTTGGCGGCACGGCGCAGATCGTAGCCGAGGTGCTGGCCGGTGTGGCCTTTTCCCAGATCGTCCGGCCCGGTTGCCGGGCGGTGATGGGGGTTGCGCCGATGGGCGTCTATATGAAGACCGGCTCCCCCACCTTCGGTTCGCCCGAAGTTGCGCTGACCATGTATATCTTTGGGCAGATGGCACGGTTTTACCGCATTCCCTGGCGCACCAACGGGGCGAAGTCGGGATCGAAGCAGGAAGATCTTTATGCCGGGTACGATTCAATCCTGAAGGTTTACCCGGCAATTCTGGGTGGCTGCAATGTGTTGACCCATTGCGGCGGGACGTTGGAAGGGTCGCTGTGCATTTCCCTGGGCAAGCTGGCCGCAGATGGCCAGCAATTACAAAGCTTCTACACGATGCTTGGGGGGGCGAGTTTTGACAACATAGAAACGGTGCTGGACGACCTGGCCAGGATCGGGCCCGGCGGGCATTTCTTTAACCAGGATTTCACCCGTGAGCACCTGCCGTTTCTGGACGAAATACAGGACAACGAACGCTTTGAAAGCTGGGTGGCGACCGGATCGAAAACGGTTGCAGAGCGCGGCTGTGCGTGGTGCCGGTCCCTGTTGGATCGCTACGAAGACGAAGCGCCGGTTCTGGACATCGCAAAACGCGAGGCCCTTCGAGATTATGTTTTGCGCCGCGAAAAAGAGATTGGCGAGGGAAAGCTGTGACGACAGAAGTTCTGTTTATCTGGGAAGGCGGCGATAGGGATCGTTGGGCCAGGGCATTGGCGCGGGAATTGGGGGATGTGCGGTTTCACATTTACCCCGACGTGCCTGACAAGGCAGAGATCGATTATGCGCTGGTCTGGATGCCGCCGATTGGGGAGTTGCAGACCTATCCGAACATGAAGGGTATTTTTTCGATCGGGGCGGGTGCTTCGCATATCCTGCGCGATCCTGACCTGCCCGCCGGGGTTCCCGTAGTGCGCTTGGTAGATGAGATTTCGGTCCGGGATATGTGGCTTTATGCCTGTTATTGGGTGCTGCATTATCACCGGCAATTCGATCTCTATCGCGCCAATCAGGCTGGCGGTATCTGGGATCGTCAAGAGGTTCTGACCCCTGCACAACGCCGGGTGACCGTCTTGGGGTTAGGGGCGATTGGCGGGCGGATTGCACAGGAACTGGCCGCCATGGGGTTCGACACCGCAGGATGGAGCCGCAGCGGCAAGGAACTGCACGGCCTGCGTGTTTATCGCGGACCCGAGGGCCTGAATACTGTGCTGCAGCGCTCCGACATCGTGATCAACATGCTGCCGGCAACAGCCGAAACAACGCAATTGCTGGACGCCAGGCGCCTTGCAGAACTGCCTAAGGGTGCTGCCCTGATCAATATGGGGCGCGGCGAGGTGTTGGAGGATGCGGCGCTGATTGCCGCGCTCGATTCCGGTGCGATGAGCGGGGCAACCCTGGATGTGTTCCGTACCGAGCCTTTGTCCCTGGAGCATCCGTTCTGGACGCATCCAAAAATTAACATCACGCCCCATGCCGCCGGGCCAACCAACGAGGACAGCGCGCCGCGCCAGATCGCCATGGACATCCTGAAACTGGAACGCGGCGAAATGCCGTCGCATAGGGTGGACCTGGAAAGAGGGTACTGAAGCGATGGGCAAAACCGGATCGCATCTTCTGTTGGACCTGCTTCTTGCCTCTGGCATCGACACGGTGTTTGGCAACCCGGGCACATCGGAAATGCACCTGACAGCGGCCTTTGCCGAATACCCCGAGGTTGAAAAGGTTCTATGCCTGTTTGAAGGCGGCGCAACCGGGGCCGCAGACGGCTATGCGCGCATGTCCGGCAAGCCTGCGGCGACCCTGCTGCATCTGGGGCCGGGGCTGGCCAATGGGATTGCCAATATCCACAATGCGAAAAAAGCCTGTTCCCCGATGCTCAATATCGTCGGCGACCACACGACCTTTCACAAACACTATGACGCACCGCTGAATTCGGATATCGAGGCCACCGCCCGTCCCTATTGCCAATGGGTCAAGACACTGTCCTGCTCGGACAGGCTGGCCGAAGATGCGGCAGAGGCGATTTCAGCGGCGATTTCGCATGGCGGGCAGATCGCATCGCTGATCGTGCCTGCCGATATTGCCTGGGGGCCAAGCGCAGCTCGAACTCTGCCCGCGCCTGCATGCCATCGAAAAAAGCTTGACGTTGCCATATTGGACGCCGCGGTGTCCCGAATGCGCGACGCCAAAAACACGGGACGCAAAATCGGGCTGATTGCAGGCCAAGAGGCACTTTTCGACGAAGGGCTGGAGCTGGCCGGACAAATCGCGGCGGCAACGGGCGCGACGCTGTTTTTCCCCTATGCATCCGGGCGGGTCCAGCGCGGCAGGGGCCTGCCCAGAACCATCCGAATTCCTTTCCCTGTAGATGCGGCTGTGGATCTTTTGGCACCTTATGACCAACTGTTCCTGCTCGGTGCGCCCGAACCGGTCGCCTTTTTTGCCTATCCGGGCAAGCCAAGCCGCGTGGTTCCGGAACATGCGGATTTGATTCCGGTGGTTTCGGCCCGCGACGATGTACTTGCCGCCTTGCGCTACATTGCGGATCGGATCGGCGGGCAGGGGATCGACAGGGATGCAACGCCGGTTCCGCCGATGCCATCCGGTGCGCTGAACCCGGATAGGCTCATGCACACCGTTGCAAACGCAATCCGTGAAAACACGCTGATCGTCGATGAGGGCGTAACGACAACGCGCGCCTTGCTCGACCGGATCGGCAATGCGCCGCGACACGACTATCTGACCAATGTCGGCGGCTCTATAGGGGCCGGTCTGCCGCTGGCGCTTGGGGCGGCGATTGCCTGCCCGGATCGCCCGCTGTTGTGCCTCAGCGGCGATGGCAGTGCATCGTACACGCATCAGGTGCTGTGGAGCATGGCCCGCCACAGGCTGAACGTGACAGTGGTGATCTGCGCCAACCACAGCTACGAAATTCTCAAGGGTGAGATGTACCGCGTCGGTGCAATGCAGCCCGACGGCCCCGCGAACCCGCTGTTGGAACTGACGGATCCGCGCATGGATTGGGTGGCCATTGCCCGCGGCTATGGCGTTGACGGGCTGCGCTGTTCCACCGCCGAAGATCTTGCATCGGCAATCGACCGGGGCCTGGATGGTCCGGGTCCGCTGCTGATCGAAGCGGCCCTGGCTTGATCGGGGCCAACACATGATCGCGCAAGACCTGCAAAACCTTCTTGGCCCAAAGGGTTGGCTGAGCGATCTGCCGGATCTGATTGCCCACTCGACAGATTGGGTTGGACGCAGTGACAAGCGGCCTATCGGCATCGCGCGCCCGGCCAATACCGAAGAGGTCTCGGCAACCGTCGCCGCCTGCCACAAGGCAGGCGTCGCAATCGTGCCGCAGGGCGGGCGCACGGGGCTGGTGATGGGCAGCTTTCCCCATCGGGACGGTAGCATTATCCTGTCGCTGTCGCGGCTCGATCGCATCGATCCGGTCGATCCGGGCAATTTCTGCGTCGCCTTGGGGGCCGGGGTTATACTGGAGACGCTGCATCGAAAGCTGGAAGGCAGCGGAGTGATGTTTCCCCTTCGGCTGGGCTCGGCAGGCTCTGCGCAGATCGGTGGCCTGATCGCCACGAATGCCGGCGGCAATCTGGCCTTTCGCTATGGCATGATGATGGATCAGATTCTAGGTCTTGAGGTCGTGCTGCCCGACGGCCGCGTCTGGAATGGGATGCGCAGCCTGATCAAGGATAATGCAGGCTTTCATCTGCGCCGCCTGTTTTGCGGGTCAGAGGGGCGATTAGGCATCGTCACGCGCGCGGTATTGCGCCTGCATACCGCGCCGCGCGCCCGCACGACCGGCTTTTTTGCTTGCCGCTCAATGCAGGATGTGCTGCGCTTCGGGGCAAATTTTCGCTTGCGCCTTGGCGAGGTTGTCACCGGCCTTGAGTTCATGAACGACACAGTTCTGGACATGGCCCTGCGCAACATCCCGGAACTGTCGTTTCCATTGGACAAACGCGCGGGCGCATATCTGCTGGTCGAATTGTCCTCTGCACTGGCGGATCTCGATTTGTCTGCCCTGTTGGAGGACGCCTTTGCGGCAGAGTTTGAAAAGGGAACGGTAACAGCCGGCGTCATCGCCCAGAACGAAGCACAACGCCTGGATCTGTGGCGGCTGCGCGAAGAACTGCCGGAAGGGCAAAAGCGAAACGGACCGCAAGCCAAACACGATATTTCGGTTCCGGTAAGCCGGGTTGCCGACTTTATCGAAAGGGCCGGGACGCAGGCCAGATCGATGCAGCCGGATGTGCAGCTCTGTGCCTTTGGCCATCTTGGCGACGGAAATATCCACTACAACTACTCCATTCCCGGCAAAGACGCCTCCGATCCGGTTCTGACAGCGCTGTCGGACGCGGTATATGAGAAATTGGACGAAATGGGCGGTTCATTTGCGGCTGAGCATGGTTTGGGTTTTCGCAAACCTCCGATCGCGGACAAATGGCGCGCGGCCACCGAACGCGATCTGATGCGCGCGCTGCATGCTTGCTTCGATCCGCACGACCTGATGAATCCGGGTGTTTCGGTGCGCTGACCCACCTAAAATTCCTGCTTTGCAGCCCACCGGAGTTTTGCCCGTCGATAGGCAATGCCGATGTCCAAAAAGGGTCTTGGTGGCAGCCGCCTTGCCCCCGCCATACCAAGCTGTAGATCCAACAACTTGCTGTCGACGCCTTCCATATAATCCGCAAGCAAACGACCGCTGGCAGTCCCCCGTGTCATAGGCGAGACGTCATTTGTCAGAACGGCGAAAATTCCGGGCTCGACCGCTCCGAACACGCAACCGTCGTTCCCGGTAAAGGCCATGATCCCGCCCCAGCTATGTTCGAAGGGCACATCCACCATATCCGGCCAGCGGGCGAGCATTGCCTGACGGTGCAGCTTCGCGATCGGCCCTGACACGCGTGCGCCCGGCATCGGCGCGTTTGGCATATGGTTGAAGTAGTTTCGAACCATCAGGCGGCGGTCCTGTGTCAGCCGGATTGTGGCGCCATATTCGGAACCGCCCAACAGGCCGAATTCTTCGGCGCTGCCGAATTGCGCCAGCTGTTCGTCCGCCAGAGGGGCCGTAAGACTGGCATAGGTCGCCATCGGCACATAGCGCCCCTTGGCCACACCGAAATGCCCCATGAATACACCATTGGCCAGGACGACACGCTCGCAAGACACCTCGCCTTTTGGCGTTTTGACAAGAAATCCCCCAGGAAATCCGCCGGTAAATCCCCCAGGGAATCCCCCGGTAAATCCCCTGGGCTTGCGATCTATGGTCAAGGCCGGAGTTTCTTCAAAAAGGGTCACGTTGATCGGAAAATGTGCGGCGCAGCCACGCATGAGCGCCGCCGGGTTTACCAGGGCGTTCCCCGGCGTATAGAGACCGCGGTTGTAAAAACGCGTGCCGGTGCGCCGTTCCATCGCATCGCGGTCCAGCCAGCTGCGTTCAAGCCCAAGCGCGTCCAAAGTCTTGGCGATTTCATCGATGTGCTTTTCGCCGTCCGGTCCGGCAGAACCGTAAAAGCGCCCGGCTTCGCTCCACTGGCAGTCCAGTTGAAACTCCTGCACTCTTCGGCGTAGGTCGCTTAGGCCCGATGCCCACAGATTCATGTTGCGGCGCAGGATATTCAGCTCCTTGGGCGGGCCGTGGGAATGCAGATTCAGCATGAAACCGGCATTGCGCCCCGATGCACCGAAGCCCGCGCGTTCGGCCTCCAGCACGATGATTTCATCGTCCGGGGTCAATTCGCCCAGACGGAACGCGGCCGCAATCCCGCACACACCTGCCCCGATGACCAGGGTTCGGGCCTGTGCCGCGCCCTCAAGAGCACGGGACGGCGGCGCCTTGGGCAAGATATGCCACCAGCCGTTGCTGTCGGTGTGTTTGGGGATCACATCGGCGCGCAGCATCGTCTTGTCTTGTTGTCGAGAGACCCGCCCGAAACCCGGGCGGGTCTCTCGCATATCACTTGTTCATATCACTTGTTCATATCACTGGGCGGCTTTGGCCTGGGCAATCAGAGCATCCCATTCGGCCCGACGATCCGCAATCCAGTCCTTGGCGATCTGCTCCAGCTCTTCCGGGGAATCCTCGCCATTGTTCATGCGGGTCATCATCGCGCTCAGATCGGGCACCGGGATGCGCAGACCGTTCATAAAGGCCATGGCAACCGGGTTGGCTTCGGAAAATTCCCTGTTCGCCAGAATATAGTTGTCATTCACGCCGAAGCCTGGATTGCGGCCATCTGCCCATTCGGTATCGCTGCCCTGATCGCCGGGCAGCGAGGAAAAGGGCGCATTCAGCCAGACCACATCGCGGCCCTCCTGCAAGGTGCCCATGATCCAGTTGGGGGCCCATGTGGAATAAAAGATCGGCTCGCCCGCGTTATAACGCGCAATCGTATCGGCCATCAGCGCGAAATACTCGCCCTTGTCGTTGTTGACATGATCGCGCAACTCATAGGCGTCCAGGTGATGTTCGATCACCTTTTCGCAGCCCCAGCCGGGGTTGCAACCGGTCAGGTTGGCCTTGCCGTCGCCATCGGTGTCAAACAGCGCCTTGATCGCCGGATCTTTCATCTGCTCCAGCGCAGTGATGCCGTATTTGTCTGCCGTTGCCTTGTCGATGAAATAGGCCTGCATCGCGTTTGTATACATCGGGCCGGCGCGCACCAGCGCGTCATCGCCGCCCGCATTGGCATAAAACTCATTGTGCAGCGGCTTCCAGTGGACGGCGGTGTAATCCGCATCGCCTTGCCCGATGGACAGGTGAATGGCCGGATAGTTACCGGTCAGCATCTCTCCGTTTTCATAGCCAAGCGCGATCAGACCTTCCTCGATCACTTCGTAGATCAATTGATGATCGGTGCGCCCGGTGCTCATTGCAGTGGCCTCCTGCGCGATGGCAGGCGTGGTGAGCGCGAACAGCGAAAGGCTTGCCAGCGCCCCCTTTAGCAAAGTTGATGTCATCTTGTCCTCCTCTGTTTCAGTGATAAGCGCCAACAGCGAAACGCTTGCCGGCACCCCTTTTAGCAAGGTTGATGTCATTTTGTCCTCCTCTGTTGCAGGTGCTGGCCGGGTCATTTTTTCGACCCATTGAGTTTAGCGCGAACCCAGCCAACCGGCCCCTGTTCCCACAGCCCGCGATTACCCCGGTCGCGCCGGGTAAAGCCGAAGCCCTGTGTTGTCCGGTCGAAGATGATGGCCAGCAGAACGATACCGACCCCGCCGATCGTAGCCCGTTCCAGATCGAGCTGCCCGATGCCAACCAGCACCAGCCGCCCCAGCCCCGCGACCGAGATCATCGAGGCAATGACGCTCATCACCAGCGACAGCATCACGGTCTGGTTGATGCCGGTCATGATCGTGGGGCGCGCCAACGGCAGTTCGACCGAGATCAGACGCTTGAAGGGCGATGCACCAAAGGCGTCCGCCGCCTCGACGAGGTCTTGCCGCACCTCGCGCAGGCCAAGGTTTGTCAGCCGGATCAAAGGCGGCGTGGCAAAAAAGACGGTGACAATCACGCCGGGCACATTGCCAATCCCAAACAGCAGAATGACCGGGACCAGATAGGTGAAGGACGGGATCGTTTGCATGAAATCCAGTATCGGCCGCAGGATGGCCCAGACGATAGTGACCCTCGAACACAAGATCCCCAGCGGCAGACCGATCAGCACCGACAGGCACACGGCAGTCAGCAGCACCGCGAAACTGGTCATCGCCGGATCCCATGCTCCAATCAGGCCTATGGCGATCAACCCGAAAAAGGCGACAATCCCCGCCGCACGATTGGCGATCTGCCAGGCGAACAGGGAAAAGATGATCACGATCAGCGATTGCGGGGAATCGCGCAATCCGTCCTCGACAAAATCCAGAAACTCCTTGACCGGGGCCTTGATCGCCTGAAACAGCGGACGATAGTTCGAGGTGATCCACCGCATCGAGTCATTGGCCCACTCCGCCAGCGGCAGTTGCAAGGCGGCAAAGGGGTCGAGAAGAACGCTCAGGTCCATGGGGGGCTCAGGTCCATGGGGGGCTCAGCCCCTTCCCTCGCGGTCGCGCGCGGCCGCACCCATCGCCTGCACATAACGATCCAGGGCAATCGCGGTCAGCACGATCCCCATGCCGCCAATGGTGGCCGACCCGAAATCCAGCCGCCCGATGCCTTCCAGCACGATCCGGCCCAGACCGGCAACCGAGATCATGGACGCGACTACCGCCATGGACAGCGACAACAAAACCGTCTGGTTCAATCCTGCCAGCAGGGTGGCGCGGGCCAGTGGCAACTGTGTGCCAAGCAGCACGCGCATCTCGCTGGCACCGAAAGCGCGCGCAGCCTCCACCAGATCTGCCCGCACCTCGCGTATCCCCAGATTGGTCAGCCGGATCAGCGGAGTAATTGCAAAGAGGCACGTCACGATGACACCCGGCGTGTCGCCAATGCCAAACAGCATGACCACAGGGATCAGATAGACGAAGGACGGCACCGTCTGCATCAAGTCCAGAATTGGCCGCAGCACCTTGAAAAAACGGTCGCTGCGCGCGGCGAGAATGCCGATGGGAAGGCCAAAGAGGATGCAGATCGCCACGGCAGAAATGACAATGGACAGCGTGGTCATCGCCGCCTGCCAGGCCCCCATCAGCCCGATGAACGTCAGGCACACGAACCCGGTCAGGGCCAGCCGCCTTCCCCCCAGATAATAGCCCAGCAGGATCAGGGCTAGGATCCCGGCAGAGGGCGGAATAGATTCCAGCGCGCCCTGCACGAAATCCAGAAAAGACTGTACCGGGATCTTGGCCGCCAGCAGTGTCGGACGGCTGAATTCGACAATCGCATTCAGCACGATTTCCGCCCATTTCCCGAAGGGAATTGCGAAATGGTCAAATGGGTTCAGGATCCGATCCATATTACCCTACACCCGCGACAGATCTTCTTTGATTCTGTCCAGAACATCGCTGGCACGAATGATGCCCAGGGTCGCATCGCCGTCCTTGATGGCCAACTCGGACGCCCCGTCCGAAAAGGCCTGCAACAGCACCGGCAAGGGGGTCGAGGGCCCGAATTCCGCGGCATCGCCGGCGGTTTTACCTGCGGTCATGATCTCACTGGCCGAGATGTATTTCAAGGTCGAAATGGAACTGACAAACCGGGCCACGTAATCCGTAGCCGGCCGTAAAACGATATTTTCGGGCCTGTCGGTCTGTTCGATCCGGCCGTCCTTCATGATGGCGATCCGGTTGCCCATCTTCATCGCCTCGTCCAGATCGTGGGTGATGAACAGCGTGGTCTTCTTGACCTCACGGGACAGTTTCAGGAACTCGTCTTGCAAATCGTTGCGAATCAGCGGATCGAGTGCGCTGAAGGGCTCGTCCATCAAAAGAATATCCGGGTCTGCCGCCAGCGCCCGCGCCAGCCCCACCCTTTGCTGCATACCGCCCGACAATTCATCCGGGTAACGTGCACCCCAACCCGCCAGCCCAACCTTGGTCAGCGCCGCATCGGCGGCGGCCTTGCGCTGTTCCAGGGGTCTTTTCTGCACCTCCAGGCCAAAGGCGACATTGGCCGCAATCGTCTTGTGTGGCCAGAGCGCCATATGCTGAAACACCATGCCGATTTTGCGCGCGCGAAGATCCCGCAAATCGCCGGCATTCAGACTCATCACATCGCGGCCTTCCACATGAATCTGTCCGTCGGTCGGTTCAATCAGCCGATTGACATGTCGGATAATCGTCGACTTCCCGGATCCCGACAGCCCCATGATGCAAAACACCTCGCCCCGATTGACCGAGAAACTGGCGTCCGCAACTCCAATGACGCAGCCAAATCGTTTAAAGGCTTCATCCTTGTCCACTTCCCCGCGCTTTGCCGCCGCAAGCGCCTGATCGGCGCATGCTCCAAAAACCTTCCAAAGATTTTCGCATCTGATTGCGCTGTCTCTTGTCATATCGCCCCCATCGGCCGCCCCCTGTCGGCCAACCCCCCTGTCGGCCAACCCCCCTGTCCGGCCAACCCCCCTGTCCGGCCAACCCCCCTGTCCGGCCAACCCTGTCGGCGCGTCTGCGTCTTTTCGATGCTTTCAGCGATCTGATCGAAACACTGGCACAGCCTGCCTGCTTTTTCGCAAGCAAAATTATGTCCCGCCGCATAACCTATTGTTACGCTGCCGCAGATGGCACAGTGAACGATTGAATAATGGCTGTAGGTTTTCGCAAATTGCCGTCGACAAAGCCGATACTGGCCTTTGCAGCGGCTGCACGAAACATGAGCCTTACCGAAGCTGCCAAGGACTCACGACCGCCAAGGGGCCGGCAGCGAAGAAGCCGGACCCCGGTCCCGCACGACCCAGGCAATGCGCTGCACGAATACCTCCACCAGCGGCAATAGGTCATGCCGGACATCGGCCGGCTCTTCCAGCAACTCCACAAAAGACGCACCGCAAGGCCGGGCGGCACCCGCGACCCCATCGCCGGGCTCGCCCCCCTATCCCAGCACCGGCCGGCAGGACCGATAGGCCGGCGAGCGCTTCGGCCAGGAGTACGGCAGCGCCACGCTGGAAGGCCCCGGCTACGACCCGGCATGGCCCGCCGTCGAGGTCATGACCCGCGCCTGCCAACTGCTCTTCCATAAGCTGCCCGGCGACGAGGGCGCCGATCCCGGCGGCCCCGGAAGGCCCCGCCGACTTCCTGCACCTGCTGGCCCGCGTCTTCTGGCCGATCCTCGACCAGCCGCTGCGCTCCACCCTGCCGCCCGTCTTCGACGGCGTCCAACCCAGCCCGGGCCTCGGCTACGACGACCCGATCCTGAGCGACGAGGCTTCCCGCCGGTCGAGGCTGGCCTCGCAGTACGGAGGCTACCGCAAAGCCGGCCTCCGCCACGCCGAGGCCTCGCCCGCGCTAGAGCCAGCCACCCGCCGGCCGGCACCGCCGGCAACCCGGTAACGGCCGATCGCGAACCGCCCCTGCAAGGGCATTGCACGGCCCCTGCACGCCCTCTGCACGGCCCTTGCAAGCACCCTGCAACGCCTCTGCAAGCGCTCTGCACGACGGCGCTTTTTCCGGCAAAACCTTTTTTCCGGCAAAACAGGGGCTGCGGAAGGCCCGGATTTTCCAAGCCTTCTGCACCCCCCTCGAAATTGACCTCAAAACCGCTTTTTCAGATGCTTCCGCACCCCTGAAACCGCCCGATTTCAAAAGACTTCTGTCACCCTACACCTCGACCCCGCCTGCGGCCCCGGCCACTTCCTGCTGGCCGCCGCCCGCCGCATCGCCACCCGCCTGGCCCGCATCCGCGCCGGCGGCGCACCCGCAGCCGCCGACCTCCGCCATGCCCTCCGCGATGTCGTCCGCCGCTGCATCCACGGGGTGGACCGCAACCCGATGGCGGTGGAACTGACCAAGGTCGCGCTCTGGTTCGAGACCCTAGACCCCGGCCTGCCCCTCGGCTTCCTCGATGCCCAGATCCGCTGCGGCGATTCGCTGCTCGGCGTCTTCGATCTGCAGGTTCTGCAGGAGGGGATACCCGACGCCGCCTACAGGCCGCTGACCGGTGACGACAAGGACACCGCGCGTTACTATCTGCAGGCCAACCGGGCGGCGAAATCCGGCCAGGGCGCCGCCGATTTTGCCGCCGGCCGCCCCGCCCCATCCGCGATGCCGCCGCCCGCGCCGGAGTCTTCCGAATTCCGCGATCTGCCCGAGGATACGCCGGCCCAGCTTGCCGCCAAGGCCGGCCGCTTCCGGGCGCGGCGCCAGGACCCGTCCTTCCTCCGGCGCCAGACGGCGGCGGATCTCTATCTTGCCGCCTTCCTGCTGCCCAAGACCGGCGGCCCGCCGGCGGGGGCCTCGGCCCGCACCCTCCCGACCAGCGCCGAACTCTGGATGGCCCTCGCCGGGCAGGATAGGCCCCCCGCCCCAGGCGATGGTCCCCCAAGCGATGGACGCTGCGCCATGGCGCAGGCATCCGAGGCCGCCCGCCAGGCCCGCGCCTTTCACTGGCCGCTGGAATTCCCCGATACGATGCGGCGCGGCGGATTCGACCTGGTGCTGGGCAATCCGCCTTGGGAAAGGATCAAACTACAGGAGAAGGAGTTCTTCGCCGCCCGCGATGAAGAAATCGCCACCGCCCCGAACGCAGCGGCACGCAAGCGCTTGATCGACCGGCTGCGCAGCGCCGGGCCTGCACCCGCCCGCGCGCTCTGGGATGCCTTCCGGACGGCAAAGCGTCTGTCCGAGGCGCTTTCCAACTTCGTGCGGCTACAGGGCCACGAGGGCGAGCGCTTCCCGCTCACCGGCAGGGGCGACGTCAACGCCTACCAACTCTTCGCCGAACTCTTCGCAGCGCTCGCCAGACCGCATGGCCGCGCCGGCGCGATCCTGCCCACCGGCATCGCCACCGAGGTAACCGCGGCCCCCTTCTTCTCCCGCCTGATCGCCCGGCGGCGCCTCTCCCGCCTGGCCGATTTCGAGAACCGCGCCGGGCTATTTCCGGCCGTCGCCAGACTCATGAAATTTTGCCTGCTCACCCTCGGCCGGGACCAACCGGCGCCGCGCTTCGCCTTCTTCCTGACCGAACCCGCACAGCTGGCCGACCCGGAGCGCAACTTTACCCTTTCCCCGCAACAGATTGCGACCTTCAATTCCAACACCCGCACCGCACCCGTCTTTCGCTCCCGCCGCGACGCCGATTTGACCGCGAAACTCTACGCCCGCGCCCCCGTCCTGATCGACGAAAGCGATCCGCATACTGCAAAAAATCCCCAAGCGAAAAATCCCCGGGCAAATCCCTGGGCCGCGGAATTTCAGCGCCTCTTCGATATGAGCTTGGACAGCCGCCTGTTCCGCACCGGCCCCGAACTGCAAGCGGAGGGATTTCTACCCGGGGACTGCGGCGACTGGATCGAAGCGGCGCCCAATCCCCTCGACCCTTCCCGCGGAACCGGCGCGACCGAAGGCAGCTTTCTTCCGCTTTACGAAGCCAAGATGCTGCATCACTTCGACCACCGCTGGGCCGGATACGATCCCTCGGGTAAAGTCTCGGAGGCACCGGCCGGCCGGAAATCCGATCCGCACTGGCAGCCGCGCCCGCGCTATTGGGTGGCGGCCGCCGAGGTCGCGGACCGGCTCCGGCAACGCAACTGGACGCGCGGCTGGCTGCTGGGATGCCGCGGCATAGCTAGAGCAACGGATGAGCGCACGGCGATCGCCGCCGTTTTGCCAAGATCGGCGGTTGGAAATTCCTTGCCATTGATCTTTTTGCCTCGGCCGCCCGCTGCCGTGGCCGGGTTTCTTGCCTGCCTCTCTTCCCTTGCCCTCGATTTCGCCGCCCGGCAGAAGATCGGCGGCACCAATCTGAACCTTGTATATCTGAAGCAGCTGCCGCTCCTCCCGCCGGACTTCTACACACCCGGCCGCTTGAGCTTCGTCGCACCGCGGGTGCTGGAACTCACCTATACCTCGCACCGCCTCGCCCCCTTCGCCCGCGACCTGGACCACCACGGGCCCCCCTTCCCCTGGGACGAGGACCGCCGCGCCCTCCTCCGCGCCGAACTCGACGCCTTCTTCGCCCGCGCCTACGGCCTGACCCGCGACGAACTGCGCTACATCCTCGACCCCGCCGACGTCATGGGCCAGGCCCACCCCTCGGAAACCTTCCGCGTTCTGCAAAAGAACGAAATCCACCGCCACGGCGAATACCGCACCCGCCGCCTCGTCCTCGAAGCCTGGGACCGCATGCAAACCGACCGCACCTTCGACACCCTGGACCTCTAACCTAGGCCGATGACCTGCGCCTGTGTGTGACCCGCGCCTGTAACCGCCGCGGCGCCCCCTCCTCCGCCCTCCGCCGGCAATGCCAAAAGGCGCCGCGGCGCAACAGCGTTCGCCGCAACCCGGCCGGACCGTCCGGGACGAAGCCCCCGGCTCCCCTTGGAGAGCACGCACAGGTCCGACCACCCGGACAAACCAGAGCCGCAAGCCGGAACGACGCCCAGCAGCCCGGCCCTGGCCTTGAGCCCGCCGTTGCGGACCAGGGCCGGGAAGGCCGGAACCGGCGAGCACACGCGCCATCCTTGCCGCGATCCGCCAGCTAAGAGTGCCACCGGCCTGTGCGCGGCCTTGACACTGCCCGGCAGCCAACTAACATGGTTGGCTCGGCTGTCGTGCCGGAGAAAACAGCGCCGCCGGATCGCCCGCGGCCAAACTCACGGCCCGGTTCCGCCGGCCGCAAGCGCCTCGGCCCGGCGGCGCCTGCCGCCCGGCACGAAAACGCTTTCCCGGTGATCCTATGCCGGAGTTAGTACAGTTTGTTTGGCGGAGACGACTACGTCGCCCGGTCCCGCGACGCTGACGCTAGGAACCGCACCTATGGTCGCCGCAAGAAGCAGACCCAAGGCTACTAGTGTTGCTTTCATATCATTTCTCCTCGGAAGGTTTGCCGTTCAGTAACGGCTTGAAGTGGGCAAGTACGGGGGCGAACACCGCTCTGTGGAATGTCACCGCCACCTCACCCGCACGGATCGCGTAGTGTCCGTACCTGTCGATGCGAACGGACCAAAGCCCAAAAGCCGCCATGACCACCAAGCGCCCGTCTCGGATCTTGGTCATATTGGTGTTGGCGGACATGTTGAAACGGTCCCGGAGATCGGTCAGACTAACGGTCTTTGACTGCACTCTTGGAATGGTGGAAAGGCGATAGCCAATCAATTCCTCGTGCAGCGCTTTCATCTCGAACGTCACGGCAACGTCAAAACGCTCGTGTGCTTCGCCGGACAGAAGACCGGCGTAGACCATGCGATTGAGATACCGCCGCAGACCGTGTTCAAAGAGCCGATTGCGGGTGCCGGCAAGTCTAAGGTCTAGCCGTATGTCGTCCTCTGTGTGGTCCCAGCCCGATATAGGGAGCCAAGATCCATCGCGGATCCTGCCATCTCCGTAACGGTCTGCGGACTCCTTGTTCCTCTCAAGCCATTCGCGGACGTCTCCGCCGATTCGCCCCAGTTCGGCCCGTACTTCAGAACGTCTGTACCAATCGTTGGCCTTGGCCACGAGGCTGTGCGCAGATTCGCTAGCCGAGACCGAGAACTTCGTCACTTTGTTCATCAATACCTCCTTGTTCATCAATACCTCCTTGAGTAGTTCAACCGATGCATCGTAGCTAAGTGTTCTTTTGACTTCTTCCAACTCCCCATCGGCACATGCCTCAAGGGTAAGTGCTCCCGGAACCGCCGAATCAAGCCCCGCTTCGCGGCAATCGACTGGTCAGGAAATCTTTTTAATTCTTGTGAACACCGGATGCAACCCCGCACCGGTGAAGCATACGGGAGCGAAAAATGGTCAAGAGGTTTGCGTTTCGAATCGCTACAGGAATTCTGCTCGCTGCAGGATCTGCCATGCCTGCCATGACCGAGACTGTCATCATCATCATCATAGTGTAGACTATGATGCAGACTAGCGGCCGCCGGGTCTGTACGGCGGCCCCGGTCCGGTTTAGCGTCCTGCCGGCCGTCCGGAAGTGCCGCTGCCCCGGACGCCCGGCGCCATGGCGGCGGTGACGCCGCTGGCGTCGGGGAGCTGGACCTCCGCACCTCCTTATCGGCTGCGCGGCAACATGCTGGCGATCCTGGGCGGCCTACTGGGCAGCGGCCCCAGCCCGGCCCCGATCGACGCTCTGAGTGAGTCTGCCGCTCTAGGTGAGTCTGTGGGCACCGGTCCCCTGCACCGCCGTCCCAGCCATGGCGGGCTATCCCTACCTCCGCCGCTGTTCGGCTACCGCCGGGCAACCTGTTACTTCCCGGCGGTGCCGGGCGGTCTGTCCGCGATCGGTCCTGGCCGGCACCGGCGGCGATCCGCGTACCATCGCGCTCACCCCTGCGGCCCGCATCCTCTTTGCGGTCCTGACGCTGCCCCCGGCTTCCAGTTTCTTCCCCGGCGGGCGACCGGAGGCCACTGCCTCCCCGGGGCCGCCCCCGGAGAGCCACTGCCGGGCTTCCGCCGCTCAATCTGGCCTAGGCGGCTGCGCGCGGCTATCCCGCTGGCTAGGCTGTTGCCTCTGCCGGCGGCTCCTGTTGCTATCGGCCGGCATTCACTTGGCCGACATTACCGCAGCCTCCCCGCCCTTCGAGCTGATGGCAGCCGCCCAGGTGGCAATCGGCGTGGCCACCGGCACGCGCCTCGCCGGCGCCGGCCCGCGTTCTTGCTGCGCGCCCTCTTGGGAGCCAGCGGCCTGTCGCTACTGCTGGCCGTCACCCTGCTCTTCGCACTGCCGACCGCCCGGCCCACCAGCCTGCCCTTCGCGCCTCTGCTGCTGGCCCCTGCTGCTGACCTATGCGCCCGACGGCCTGGCCGGGGCGAGCCTGCTCGCCTTGACCCTGGGGCTGGATGCGGCCACGCACCGCGCTCTAGGCATCGTCCCGGCCGCGGCCGCCGCGCCGCTGGCCCACCGCCTTATCTATCGCCTTATCTATCGCCTGACGGGCCGGCGGCGCCGATCCGGGCGGTGATCCCGCCGTCCACCACCAATTCCGCCGCGGTGACGTACTTGGCTTCGTCCGAAGCGAGATAGAGCGCGGCATAGGCGACGTCCCAGGCATCGCCCATGGCGCCGGTCGGGCAGAGCGCGTTGCGCTGCTGCACCAGAGACTCGGCATCGCCGCCGTAGCTTTCCTGCAAGGACTGCATCACCATGGGGGTCTGCATCAAGCCGGGCAGCACGCTGTTGGCCCGAATGCCCTGCTTGGCGTACTGGATCGCGATCGAACGGGTAAAGGGCAGGATGGCGCCCTTGGTCGTGTTGTAGGCGACAAAGGGGATGCCGGTATCGCGGATGCCGGCGATCGAGGCAATGTTGACGATGACACCGCCCCGTCCGCTCTCCTCGAACTGCCGCACCATGACCGGCAACACCGCCTTGCAGGCCAGAAACATCGAAGTGAGGTTGATGCGCAACAGCCGCTCCCAGTCGTCGAGCTCCACCTCGGCCGGGCCGCCCAGCTGCAAGACGCCGACATTGTTTTCCAGCACGTCGATGCGGCCGTAGCGCTGCAAGCAGGCCGCCGTCATGGCCGCGATGCCGTCCGGGTTGCCGGCATCGCAGACGCAGGCCGAGGCTTCGCCGCCCTCGCTGCCGACGATCGCCGCCGTCTCCGCAGCCGCATCCGGGTCGATGTCGGCGCAGAGCACGCGCGCGCCTTCGCGCGCGAACAGCACCGCCGCCGCCTTGCCGTTGCCCCAACCGGGCCCGGTTGAGCCCGCACCCACCACAATCGCGGCCTTGCCCTCCAGGCGTCCAGCCATCGCTTTTTGTCCCTGCATCCTGTTTTAGCAATTAACAAGGGCTAAGGACCGGCAAGAGCGACCGGCCGGCAAGAAAAAATTGATTTGCAGGCAGAGGCCGCACCCCTGTTTCCCGCCGGTCCTTGCCTGAAGTGAGCACAACCGCCCCGGCCGGACGGAGGGAGCGGAGATGGCGAAGGCCCGGCCGCCCCCCCACGCGATACACCCAACGCGATACCCCGGCACGATGGCGGATCCGGCCGCAAAGACGAGCGCCTTCAGAGCTAAGCGCAGAGACAAGTGCCCCGGTAGCTTGGCACCGCCGCACTCCTATAGCGTCGCCGTCTTGAGGCGCGGGGCGTTTTACCGATGACACCGGCGGCAGTGCCCCAGCCGCCGACGGCAGCATGACGCCGAAGAAGGGCCAAGGAAAGGAGGAGCGGTCCGGCGACACGCGAACTGCTCAAGCTATTGTAGACGAAGGCAGAAAACCGGTTCCGGCGGATCTTGCGCCTGGCCGCCCGCGGCAGGCGCGGCGTCCGGCGGGTTCGAAGTGCCGTCCCGGCTGAAGCCAAATGCCGGGCGCGGCAACTTGCAGGCCCCTGGCAGGAAAACCCTGTCAGGACCCTAAGGCCGCCGGCTGTCGGCGTAGCTGTGGGCGCCGTTAATCCGCCGCCTTCTTGGCGCCGAAGGCTCCGATCACATCACCCCTGTCGAACACTCCGGCGACCTCGTCACCGCCGTCGCCCATGAACTGACCTGTTAGTGAACCGTCATCTTCATCATAGCGAAAGCCAGCTGTGTTAGCCAACGGAACGTCCGTGAATTCTATCGACCCTCCGGGGTGCGCCGCGTTTTTATCGAGGTTGTAGATCTCGCTGAAGGTCGCATCGACTGTGCTTGCGGACACATCCAAGATCAGTTCTGCGTCGCCTTGCAGGATCTGGTTCCTGTTATCCCCACGCCTGATCGCTCCGACCATCAAACCCTCCCAGGTCGCATTTGCCGTCGGATGGGATGTTGCCGCAACGCCGCTCGACGCTGCAACCCAGCCCGGGATCGGGCGAGTATCGTCGCCGTCCGCTACGATAAAATCGCCATCGACTGCAACGACGAAGCCAGCGTTGTCCATCCAGGCTCCGTAAAGACTATGAGTCAACGGCCGATCGCCGCTGTCCTCTCCGGGGCTGCGGCGAACTAAAGTGATGCCATTCTTGGTCAGAACCGCTCCACTCTCAAGATCGTCTGAAGGGCCGAACAGATCTTCAGTACTTACCTCCAACTCCAGATCTTCCTCTTCCGTACTTACCTCCAACCTCAGCGTTTCGTCGTCGACAGGGAGGCTGAGCGTCACACCAGTCCGTGTCAAATCGCTGGTGAAGGCGCCAGTGAAGACTATGTAATCTAGGCTAGAGAGTTGGCCAAGATCACTCTCCGCTCTCATAAGTTGGGTAGCAGCCGTCTCTTGCGGCTCATGCTCTTCGGGGAGTCCCGCCGCCGCGATTGCCCTCTCTTGGAACTCTTCGAAGGCTAGCGGACGGAACCCGCCCGGGCCATTGTCTCCATCGCTGCCGCAGCCGGTCAGCAGGGTGGCAGCCGAGAGCGCGATGCAGAGTTCGGGGAAACTTTTTATGATCGTTAACACCCTCTATTTTTTGTCGGTTGGAACTGTTCCGATAACCGGGCCCGATAACTGAGATTCACAAGAAGAGCAGCACTTTCCCCAAGCCGTCAACATGAAATTTTCCAACCGTTGAATTTTTCCCCGGCCCCCGGGCGCAGCCTTGGAAACCTGGACAACAAGCAAAAATCGCAGCAGCTCCGCGAGCTGCCGACATGCAGGGCGCCGCAAACAGGAAATTTGCGCTCCAGCGGAACCGGACTGTCTCAAGACGGCGGGAGCTTGCCGGCAGCAGGGCCGGCAAGCTAGATAGAAGATCCTGGCGCAGAGCCGGGAGCTTGGGCCGGTCCGAACCGAGCTCCCTGCCCGCCCCCGCCGGACCTCTTGCCGGGCGCCGCCGCCCGGCAGTCCAGAGTCGCGGCACACCGCCCTGTCGAAGGATCGCGTTCATGTTTGTCGCCGAAGAGACGCTCGGCATCTTTCCGACCCTCGTCTTTCGCACTCAAGCCCTAGGTCCGGAGATCCGGCCGCTGACCGCCGCTGCCCAGGCAGCCTTGACAGCCGCAGCTGGGCCGGCCGCAAATGGGCAAGCCAAAGCCCCGCCGGGCCCGCGCCGCCGCTCGCCGCCGGCGCTGCAGGCCGAGCCAGCCTTTCGCGGCCTGGTGCAGTCCATCGCCGCCCTGGCCGCAGAGGCGCTGCGCCTGGCCGCCTTTGAGCGGCCGGACTGCACGGTCACCGCGCTCTGGGCCGAGGCGGCGCCGGCCGCCTGGGCGGAACCCATCGCCCAGGCGCCCAATGCCCATCTCACCTTCGTTTTGCCCCTCCGGGCAGCGGCGGGCTTTGGCGTCCTGCTGACCGATCCGCGCCCGCAGGCGCAGGTGATCGTCCCCATGGTAAGCGCGCCCAATCGATTGAACGCCCGCCAGGCCACCTTGGCGCTGGAACCGGGCCAGCTGCTGCTGCTGCCGGGCTGGCAGCCGCATGCCGTCCAGGGCGGCGGCGGCACCGGCGAGATCCTGCTGCTGCGCGGCCAGACCCTGTTCCGCAACATGGCGGAGAAGGTATCGCCGCCCATGTGGACCGGCATGACCGCCAACCGCAACCGCACTTGAAGGGGAACGGCCGTGCACCAGCCGAAGCTTGAGCCTCTGCAGCTCTTCCCGACCTTCCTCTTCCTCTACGATCTGGAACCGGCGCGCGCCGGTCCCTTGAACGAGGCCGTCGCCGGCCATGTGCAGAACCTGCTGACGCCGCCGCCCGACGTCATGCCGGGCCAGAACCTTAACACCCACCACAACCTGCACACCCACGCCCCCATGGCGCCGCTGCTGGAGGTGCTCTCGGAAGCGGTGGAGCGGACCGCCGGCAAGCTGCAGGTGCAGCACCGCGGCTGGTCGATCACCGGCTGCTGGGCCAACGTAAACAAGTCCGGCGTGCCCCACGTCGCCCACAACCATCCCAACAACTGGCTGGCGGCAGTCTATTACCTGCGCGCACCGCAGGGCGGCGACACCATCGTCTTCCACGAACCGCGCCAGCAGAACTTCCCGATCCGCCCCAACGCGGAACGGCATGTACCGGCCAACGTCTCTTCCTATCCCCTGCAGGTGCAGCCCGGCCGGCTGCTGCTCTTCCCGGCCTGGCTCTACCACTCGGTACCGGTCAACCGGGCCCGGGAAGAGCGCATGTCGGTCGCCGCCAACATCATGTTCCTGGACGCAGAGCGGGTGCTGCCTCCCTTGCTCTGGCGCGACTGACCGGAAGGCGCTAGGATTTCCCTTACACTCCCCTCTTATACTAGGGTCCCCTCCAGGGATCCCCCTCAACCCCGGGCGTGGCGGAATTGGTAGACGCAAGGGACTTAAAATCCCTCGGGCCCCTGCCCATGCCGGTTCGAATCCGGCCGCCCGGACCAGGGTGAGGCAACGGCGGTTGCAGCCGGCCGATCCCCGATAACACCGCCCTTCAGTCCACATAGGACCGGATAGGACCGCATAGGACCACTTCAAAAGCCTTCTCCCGCTGCACGAGGGATCTTTCCCCCGGAACCGAAGGATGGCACATTGCCGGACAGGTTAAGATCGCAATCAGGAGAACAGTCATGCCGACCCTCAACCGCACCGCCTCCGTAACCCGCACCCATAACCTCATGCGCAAGACCGCATTAGCGATCGGCGGCGCCGCGCTCATCGCCGCCAGCGCACAAATCGAGGTGGTCCGTCATCCGGTGCCCATGACCCTGCAGACTCTGCCAGTCCTGGCCGTCGGCCTGGCGCTTGGCTTGCGCCTCGGCTTTGCCTCGCTCATGACCTACATGGCCGCCGGCTTGGTCGGCCTGCCGGTCTTCGCCGGCGGTGCCGCGGGTCCAGCTGTCTTTGTCGGTCCCTCCGGCGGTTACTTGCTGGGCTTCGTCATCGCTGCTGCCTTCTGCGGCTGGGCCCGCGACCGCGGCTGGACACGCAACCCCGAAGCGGCCGCCGCCGTCTCCATTATCGGCGGCGCACTAGTTTATCCGACCGGCTTGCTACAGTTGGGCACCGTCATCGGCTGGGACAAGCCGGTGCTAGCCTTCGGCTTGTACCCCTTCATCCTCGGCGATCTAATCAAGGCGCTACTGGCCGGCCTCGGCTATGCCGCCGTAACCCACAGCTTCCGCCGCTAAGAGAGACCCCATGTCCGGGATTCTGGCAAAGCTGCAAGCCCGCCGGGACGAAGCGCATCTCGGCGGCGGCCAGCGGCGCATCGACGCTCAGCACGCCAAGGGCAAGCTCACCGCCCGCGAGCGGCTGGAGCTACTGCTCGACGAGGGCTCCTTCGAAGAATACGGCACCTACGTCACCCACCGCTGCACCGAGTTCGGGATGCAGAGCCAGCAAGTCTCCGGCGACGGTGTGGTCACCGGCTGGGGCACGGTCAACGGCCGCCAGGTCTACGTCTTCAGCCAGGACTTCACCGTCTTCGGCGGCTCGCTGTCAGAGACCCATGCCCAGAAGATCTGCAAGATCATGGACAAGGCGATGCAGAACGGGGCGCCGGTGATTGGCCTGAACGATTCCGGCGGTGCCCGTATCCAGGAAGGCGTAGCCTCGCTGGCCGGCTATGCCGAGGTCTTCAAGCGCAACGTGCGTGCCTCGGGCGTGGTGCCGCAGATCTCCGTCATCATGGGGCCCTGCGCCGGCGGCGCGGTCTACTCGCCGGCCATGACCGACTTCATCTTTATGGTGAAGGACAGTTCCTACATGTTCGTCACCGGCCCCGACGTAGTAAAAACCGTCACCAACGAGGTTATCACCGCCGAGGAACTGGGCGGCGCCAAGACCCACACCGGCAAGAGTTCGGTCGCCGACGCTGCCTTCGAGAACGACGTCGAGGCCATCGCCCAGGTTCGCCGGCTGCTCGACTTCCTGCCGGCCTCGGCCCGTGAAACGCCCCCCAGCCTGCCGCAACTGGACGATCCGGATCGGGTCGAACTCAGCCTCGACAGCCTGATCCCGGACAACCCCAACAAACCCTACGACATGAAGGAGTTAATCCGTAAGGTTGCCGACCTAGGCGATTTCTTCGAAATCCAGGCCGACTTTGCCGCCAACATCATCACCGGCTTCATCCGCTTGGAGGGCTCAACGGTGGGTGTGGTGGCGAATCATCCGATGGTCCTGGCCGGCTGTCTGGATATCGATTCAAGCCGCAAGGCCGCCCGCTTTGTGCGGTTTTGCGACGCCTTCAACGTCCCGATCCTGACCTTCGTCGACGTTCCGGGCTTCCTGCCGGGCAGCAGCCAGGAGTACGGCGGCATCATCAAGCACGGCGCCAAACTGCTGTTCGCCTATTCGCAAGCGACCGTGCCGATGGTGACGGTGATTACGCGCAAGGCCTACGGCGGCGCCTACGACGTCATGGCCTCTCAACATATCGGCGCCGACGTGAACTACGCTTGGCCCACCGCTGAAATCGCAGTGATGGGGGCCAAGGGCGCCACCGAGATCCTCTACCGCAGCGAACTAGGCGACCTGGAGAAGATCGCAGCGCGTACCGCGGAATACGAAGAGCGCTTCGCCAATCCCTTCGTCGCTGCCGAGCGCGGATTCATCGACGAGGTGATCTGGCCGCACAGCACACGTCGGCGCGTCGCCCGTGCCTTCGCCGCATTGCGCAACAAGGAAATCGAGACACCCTTCCGGAAACACGACAATATCCCGCTCTAGAAAGCCACCCATGTTCGAGAAGATCCTGATCGCCAATCGTGGCGAGATCGCCTGCCGGGTGATGAAGTCGGCCAAGCGCATGGGCATCGCCACGGTCGCCGTCTACTCCGACGCCGATGCCGGCGCGGTGCATGTGCAGATGGCCGACGAGGCTGTGCACATCGGCCCGCCGGCGGCCACCGAGAGCTATCTGGCGATCGACAAGATCCTCGACGCCATCCGCCAGACCGGCGCCGGGGCCGTGCACCCGGGCTACGGCTTCCTCTCCGAGCGTGCCGCCTTCGCCGAGGCGCTCGATGCCGCCGACGTCGCATTCATCGGCCCGCCCGTAGGGGCCATCGAGGCCATGGGCGACAAGATCGCCTCCAAGAAATTGGCCGCAGAGGCCGGGGTCTCGACGGTGCCCGGCTACATGGGCCTGATCGGCAGCCCCGAGGAGGCACAGCGCATCGCCGAGGAGATCGGCTATCCAGTGATGATCAAGGCCTCGGCCGGCGGTGGCGGCAAGGGCATGCGGATCGCCTGGGACGCACAGGACGCCGAGGAGGGCTTTCTCGCCTCCAAGTCGGAGGCCGCCTCCAGCTTCGGCGACGACCGTATCTTCATCGAGAAGTTCGTGCAGCAGCCGCGCCACATTGAGATCCAGGTCTTGGGCGACAAACACGGCAACACGCTCTATCTAGGCGAACGCGAGTGCTCGATCCAGCGCCGAAACCAGAAGGTGGTGGAGGAAGCCCCTTCCCCCTTCCTGGACGAGGAGACCCGTGCGGCCATGGGCGCACAGGCGGTAGCGCTCGCCAAGGCGGTGGACTACTGCTCCGCCGGCACGGTGGAATTCATCGTCGACCCCGACCGCAACTTCTACTTCCTCGAGATGAACACGCGTCTGCAGGTGGAGCATCCGGTAACCGAGCTGGTCACCCGCATCGACCTTGTAGAACAGATGATCCGGATCGCCGCGGGCGAAGCTCTACCCTTCACCCAAGAGGATATCGAGCTGAAAGGCTGGGCGATCGAAAACCGGATCTACGCCGAGGATCCCTACCGCAAGTTCCTGCCCTCGATCGGGCGCCTCACCCGCTACCGCCCGCCGGCAGAGGGCAAGCGTGCAACCGGCATCGTGCGCAACGACACCGGCGTCGAGGAGGGATCGGAGATCTCCGTGTTCTACGACCCGATGATCGCCAAGCTCTGCTCTTGGGGCGAGGACCGGGCGGCAGCCATCGAGACCATGCGCAGGGCGCTCGACAGCTTCGAGGTCGAGGGCATCGTCCATAACCTACCCTTCGTCGCCACCGTGATGGATCACCCACGCTTCATAGCAGGCCGGCTTTCCACCGCCTTCATCGACGAAGAGTTTCCGGAAGGCTTCTCCGGTGCGCAGATCTCCGAGACCGGTCGGGATTTGTTGGCCCGGGTGGCCCTCGGCCTCACACAGCTGCAGGAGCGCTATCTCTCGAACATTTCGGGACGGCTGCGCGACAAGCCGCTGCCCCGCGAGGATCGCTGGGAGGTCGCAATCGATGGCAAGCACCTTCCCTTCGAGATCACGGCACGCGCGGGGAAGGATTTCCGCTTCTCCGAGGGACCGGCGCTCACCCTATCCTGGCAACCGGGCGGGCAACTGGCCGAAGCCGGCTTCGACAGAAAGATTTTAAAGGTCAAGGTCAACCCGGCGCTCGAAGGCTGGCGCCTGCGCTGGCGCGGCACCGATCTGGTGGCGATTGCCAGATCCAAACGTGCGGCCGAGTTGGCCAAGCTGATGCCGGTCAAGGTGCCGCCGGACACCTCCAAGCTACTGCTATGCCCTATGCCGGGCCTGGTGGTCCGCATTGAGGTCGAAGAGGGCCAGGCGGTCGAGGAAGGGCAGACCCTTGCAGTGATCGAGGCCATGAAGATGGAGAACATCCTTAAGGCTGCCCGCGCAGGGACGGTCAGCAGCATCAAGGCCACGGCCGGAGATAGCCTGGCCGTCGATCAAGTGATCATGGAATTCGAATGATGAGCGGGAAGACACCCAGCCTGGAGCAATGGACCGAATTGGCGGCCACGGAACTGCGGGGCAAGCCGCTGGAAGACCTGACCTGGCAGACGCCGGAGGGCATCGCGATCAAACCGCTCTACACCGCCGAAGACCTGGAGCAACTGCAACATCTGGGCAACCTGCCCGGAGTTGTCCCCTATACGCGCGGCCCCAGGGCCACGATGTATGCTGGGCGCCCTTGGACCATCCGCCAGTACGCCGGATTCTCGACAGCCGAGGAATCCAACGCCTTCTACCGTCAAGCGCTGGCCGGCGGCCAGAAGGGTCTGTCGGTGGCCTTCGACCTGGCCACCCACCGCGGCTACGACAGCGACCACCCGCGCGTGATCGGCGACGTCGGCAAGGCTGGCGTGGCCATCGACAGCGTCGAGGACATGAAAATCCTCTTCGACGCTATTCCCCTGAAGGAAATGTCGGTCTCCATGACCATGAACGGTGCGGTGATTCCGGTTCTGGCCAACTTCATCGTTGCCGGCGAAGAGCAAGGCGCCCGGCGCTCGGAACTCTCCGGGACCATCCAGAACGACATCCTGAAGGAATTCATAGTCCGCAACACCTACATCTATCCGCCTGAGCCCTCGATGCAGATCGTCGCTGACATCATCGCATACACGGCGAAGGAGATGCCGCGCTTCAACTCCATCTCGATCTCCGGGTATCACATGCAGGAGGCTGGCGCGACCCTGGTGCAGGAGTTGGCCTATACCCTGGCCGACGGTAAGGAGTACGTGCGCGCGGCACTGTCCAAGGGGCTCGACGTCGACGCCTTCGCCGGCCGCCTGTCCTTCTTCTTCGCGGTTGGCATGAACTTCTTCATGGAGACGGCCAAGCTGCGCGCCGCGCGCCTGCTCTGGGCGCGGATTATGCAGGAATTCGGCGCCAAGAAGCCGCAGAGTCTCATGCTACGCACTCACTGCCAGACCTCCGGCGTCTCTCTGCAGGAGCAGGATCCCTACAATAACATCGTGCGCACGGCTTACGAGGCCTTGGCCGCGGTGCTGGGCGGCACCCAGTCGCTGCACACCAACTCTTTTGACGAGGCCATCGCCCTGCCGACCGAGTTTTCTTCGCGAATCGCCCGCAACACGCAGTTGATCCTGCAGCACGAGACCGGGGTCTCCAAGGTGATCGACCCGCTGGCCGGCTCCTACTACGTCGAGAGCCTGACCGCATCCCTGGCCGCAGAAGCCTGGAAACTGATGCAGGAGGTCGAGGCCATGGGCGGCATGACCAAGGCGGTGGCCAGCGGCATGCCGAAGCTGCGCATCGAGGAGGCCGCAGCGCGCCGTCAAGCGGCGGTCGACCGCGGCGACGAGGTCATCGTCGGCGTCAACCGCTATCGGCCGGCCGAGGCCGACCCGGTCGAGGTGCTGAACATCGACAACCGCAAGGTCCGCGACCGTCAGATCGCCAGGCTGACCAGGATCCGCGCCGAACGGGACGAGGAAGCCTGCTGGGCGGCGCTGGCCGAACTCACCCGCCTGGCCGGGAGCGGCGAAGGCAATCTCTTGGAACAGGCCGTTGCCTGTGCGCGGGCCCGCGCCTCGGTCGGCGAAATCTCCGGCGCCATGGAGCGGGTCTACGGCCGCCATCGCGCCGAGGTCCGTTCGATCTCCGGCGTCTACGGCCAAGCCTACCGAGGCGACGACGGCTTCGCCTCGATCCAGAAGAGCGTGGAGGCCTTTGCCGAGGCCGAGGGACGCCGCCCGCGCATGCTGGTGGTGAAGATGGGGCAGGACGGTCACGACCGCGGCGCCAAGATCGTCGCCACCGCCTTCGCCGACATCGGTTTCGACGTCGATATGGGCCCCCTCTTCCAGACGCCGGAAGAGGTCGCGCAGGACGCCATCGACAACGATGTCCACGTGATCGGCGTCTCCAGCCAGGCTGCCGGTCATCGCACCTTGGCCCCGGCCCTGGTCGAGGCCCTGAAGGAAGCCAAGGCGGACGAGATCCTGGTGATCTGCGGCGGCGTGATCCCGGCACAGGACTACGACTTTCTGAAGGAGCATGGGGTTGCAGCCATCTTCGGCCCCGGTACCAACATTCCGGATGCGGCCCGCGAAGTGCTGCGGCTGATCCGTGAGCGGGGCGGCAAGATCGCCGCCTGATAGGGCAAAAACACCGGACCGGAGCACCCGGCGTCCCTCTCCGTTCTGTCTTGCAGGTTGTCGAGCGGCCCGCGCGCTCCTCAAGAGCTTGCAAACGCCATGGAAACGCTAAGAAGACCCCTAGGGAGGGAAGCATGCCGAACTACAAGGAGGTCTACGAGACCTGGAGGCAAGACCCCGAGGCCTTCTGGATGGCCGCCGCCGAAGAGGTGGACTGGATTCGCAAGCCTACCCGCGCGCTGGACGACAGCGAGGCGCCCTTCTATCGCTGGTTCGCCGACGGCAGCTGCAACACTTGCTGGAACGCCGTCGACCGCCATGTCGCCTCCGGCCGTGGCGAGCAGACCGCGATTATCCACGACAGTCCCATCACCGGCTGCCAGACCAAGATCACTTACAAGGCTTTGAAGAGCCAGGTCGCGCGCCTGGCCGGCGCACTGGCCGCCCGCGGCGTGGTCAAAGGCGACCGGGTAATCGTCTACATGCCGATGGTGCCCGAGGCCCTGGTGGCCATGCTGGCCTGCGCGCGCATCGGCGCCGTGCACTGCGTCGTTTTCGGCGGCTTCGCGGCGCACGAGCTAGCGGTGCGCATCGACGATGCGACGCCAAAGTCGATCCTGGCGGGCTCCTGCGGGCTGGAACCGGGACGCACCCTTGCCTACAAGCCGCTGCTGGACGCCGCCATCGACCAGGCCAAGCACAAGCCGGACTTCTGTATCGTCCTGCAGCGTCCCCAGTTGGCGGCCGAAATGATCGAAGGCCGCGATCTCGATTGGCAGGAGGCCGTCGCCGCGGCCGAGGAGGTCGATTGCGTGCCGGTCGGCGCTGCCGATCCGCTCTACATCCTCTACACCTCCGGCACCACCGGTCAGCCCAAGGGTGTGGTCCGCCACAACGGCGGCCACATGGTGGCGCTGATCTGGAGCATGAAATACCTTTACGATGTGGGACCGGGCGAGGTCTACTGGGCCGCCTCCGACGTCGGCTGGGTCGTGGGCCATAGCTACATCTGCTACGCACCGCTGCTGATGGGCTGCACCACCGTGGTGTTCGAGGGCAAGCCGGTCGGCACGCCGGACGCCGGCGTCTTCTGGCGGGTAATCGAAGAGCATGGCATAAAGGTGCTCTTCACCGCTCCCACCGCGCTGCGCGCCATCAAGCGCGACGATCCTGAGGGCGCCTTCATCAGGCAGTACGACCTCTCCGCCATGCAGGCTCTCTTCCTGGCGGGCGAGCGGGCCGATCCCGACACGGTGCTTTGGTGCCAGGCCCATCTGGACAAGCCGGTCATCGATCACTGGTGGCAGACCGAGACCGGCTGGTCTATTGCCGCCAACCCGCTGGGCATCGAGACTCTGCCGATCAAGCCCGGCTCTCCGGCAGTGCCCATGCCGGGCTATCGGATCGCGATCCTGGACGAAAGCGGCCGCCCGCTGCCGCCCGGCACCCTGGGCGCTATCGCCATCGAGCTGCCGCTGCCTCCGGGCACTCTGCCGACCCTTTGGAACGCCGCCGAGCGCTTCAAATCCTCTTATCTGGCGCACTTCCCCGGCTACTACGAGACCGGCGATGCCGGTATGCTGGACCGGGACGGCTATGTCTCGATCATGGCCCGCACCGACGACGTTATCAACGTGGCCGGCCACCGCCTCTCGACCGGTGCCATCGAGGAGGTGCTCGCCGCCCACCCCGACGTCGCCGAGTGCGCAGTAATCGGCATCTCCGACAGCCTGAAGGGCCAGGCGCCGTTGGGTCTGGTTTGCCTGAACAAGGGCTGCGGGCGGCCGGAGGAGGAGATCGCCAGGGAATGCGTCGGCTTGGTCCGCAAGGAGATCGGCCCGGTTGCCGCCTTCAAGCTCTGCGTGGCGGTGGAGCGTTTGCCCAAGACCCGGTCCGGCAAGATTCTGCGCGGGACTATGGTCTCGATCGCCGACGGCAAGAGCTACAAGATGCCGGCCACCATCGACGATCCGGCGATTCTGGACGAGATTGCAGAAAAGATCGCCGGGTTGGGCCAGCCGGGGCCGTAAGAGCGGCACAAGACCCGATGTTTCCTGAAGTTTCCTCAAAAGGGGGGCGCGAAGGTCGTCCCAACCCTTCCCTAGGCCCCGGATCCGTCGCCCGGCTGCAAACCCGCCAGCAATTGAGCCGCCGATAGCGTGGCGGCACCGCAGCCGACGATCAGCGGGGGCAGGACCAACCACTCCAGGCTCCAGGCGATGCCGGAGCGCTCATTCTCATGCAGCGCCGCAGTCTGCAGCAGCGCGGCCTGCCCGGAGACGTAGCGGGAGAGCGTAACCAGCCGTTCGGCGCCGACGGGATTGCTCTTGTGCGGCATGGCGGAGGAGCCACCTCCGGGCGTACGGATCTCGCCGACCGCCGTCTGCGCCATGAGCGCAACGTCGATGCCGACCTTGCCGAGCGCTGTCGTGAGGGCGGCGCACCACTGCGCGATGGCCCAGAGAGGACGGCGGTCGCCGTGCCAAGCGCGCTCCCACAGGCAGAGGCCAAGCTCTTGAGACAGGGTCTCCGCGATGGCGGCGTGCAGGGGGCCGAAGGCCTCCGCACGGAGGCCGATCGGACCGCCTAGCTGCAAGGGGAAAACGCTCGGTGTCTCGGCCCTCAGCTCGCGCAGCGGCGCGACCCAGGTCTCGACCCGGTCGGCGAGCGTAAAGGGCAATGCGTCCCGAAAGCGGGTCCGGGCCATCACCCGCTGCCTGCCAGATGCGGCAGCGAAGGTCTCAAACTCCAAGATCAAGGCTGACAGGCGATCTTCAAGGATCGCGACAGCAGGCTTCAGGCGCAACATCAGGCCAGAGTCGATGACATCCTGACTGGTCGCACCGCGATGCAGATACTGTGCATGAGGCTCTACGATCGTCGCCCGCAGCTGCCGCACCAACGCCGGCACGACCACCCCGTCACGGTAAAAGCCCTCCGCCAGGGCGGTCCGATCCAGAAAATCGGGGCAGCAAGCGGCCAAGACGGCCCGCAGGCTCTCTTCGGACAGATTGCCGGCAGCCTGTTCCGCTTTTGCCAGCGCGCGCTCGAAGGCCAGCATCGCCTCCAACTCGGCGTCCGGCGTGAAGAGGGCATTCAGCGCCTCATCGGCAAGAAGGCCAGCGGCCACACCGAGCGAAGGCGCCTGCCAGACGGTCATACCGCCGCCAATCCTGCCGGATCTCTCAGTCCCAGGAGCAAGCGGGCCTCGCGCCAGCTGGCAACAGGCCGCTCGTACTTCTCGCAGAGCTCGGCCACCCGGCGGACCAGCGCAGCGTTCGAAGGCGCCAGCCGGTCGCGGTCGAGCCTGACATTGTCTTCCAGGCCGGTGCGCGCATGCCCGCCGGCGGCGACGCACCACTCGTTGACAACCAGCTGTCCAGCCCCGATGCCGGCCGCACACCATTCGCTTTCGGGCGAGAGGCGATGCAGGGTCTCGACGTAGAAGTCGAAGGTCGGGCGATCCACCGGCATGGCGTTTTTCACGCCCATGACGAACTGGATATAGGGCACGCCGGGAAGGCTGCCCTCCCGCCACATCGCCACCGCCTTGTGGATATGCGACAGGTCGAAGGCCTCGATCTCCGGCTTGACGCCATAGCGGCACATCTCGGCCGCCAGCCAGTCCACCAGGTCCGGCGGATTGTCGTAGACGCGCGTCGGAAAGTTGTTCGAACCGACCGCCAGCGAGGCCATGTCCGGACGCAGCGGCAGCATGCCGCCCCGCTCCTGCCCGGCCCCGGAGCGGCCGCCGGTGGAGAACTGGACGACGAGGCCCGGACAATGCTTCTCCAGCCCCTCCTTGAGACGGGCAAAGGTCTCCGGATCGCTGGTCGGCTTGCCATCCTCCTTACGCACATGCGCGTGGCAGATGGCGGCGCCGGCCTCGAAGGCCTCATGGGTGGATTCGACCTGCTCCGAGACAGTGATCGGGACGGCGGGGTTGTTCGCCTTGGTCGGCACGGACCCGGTGATCGCCACGCAGATCATGCAGGGTTTCCGGGGCTTATCAGACATCGAAGAACACAGTCTCCCGCTCGCCCCGCATCCGGATGTCGAAGCGGTAGTGGCCCGGCCCGATCGCCTCGGCAATCAAGGTGCGGCGCCGTTCTTCCGGGACAGCGGCCAGGACCGGATCCTGCGCCAAGGCATCCTCGGGAAAGTAGATACGGGTAATGCAGTGGTTAAGCAGTCCCCGCATGGTCAAGATCGCGGCGATGAAGGGTGCGGCCCCCGGTTCCGTCGCGCCCGGCTTTATGGTGCGAAACAGAAAGCGCTTGTCGCCGCCGGGCCCTTCGCTCCCGGTGCCGAAGCGGCCATAACCGGTGAAGCCGTCGTTGCGCGGCCGCTCGGCATAGGCGCCTTGGCCGTCCGCCTGCAGGATCTCGACCATAGCGTCATGCACCGGCACACCGGCGGCGTCGAAGACTTGGCCTTCGACGGTGATGCGGCTACCGGCGACTGCCGGACCTGCCAGGTCGTTGCTATGGATCTCCGGCAAGGGATAGCCGTAGGCCCCCGGCGTCAATCCGTAAGCGAAGAAAGGGCCCAGGGTTTGGCTCGGCGTCGGCCCGGCGGAGACAGGCCCGCTGCCCGCGTCCGGATAGAGGTAGTCGTGCGGGCCGCCGCGATCCTTTGGGTTCATCCGTCCGAAACCCGGCAGGTCAGTCATGGTCTTGCTCCTCCTCGAAAGGGGTGGCGGCAGAGCCGGACAGGACGATGTCGAAGCGGTAGCAATGCGCCCAGTTGGGAACGCTCTCCTCCATCGAGAAGCGCGCGATCAAGCGGTTCCGCACCGCGGCGTCCGCCGTCGCATTAAAGATAGGATCGTAGGGCAAGGTCGGATCGCCGGGGAAATACATCTGCGTGATCAGGCGCTGCGCGATCCCCGCCCCGAAGATCGAGAAGTGTATGTGCGCCGGACGCCAGGCATTGCGGTGATTGTTCCAGGGGTAGGAGCCCGGCTTTACGGTGACGAAGCGATAGCTACCGCCGGCATCGCTGACGGCCCGGCCGGCGCCCAGGAAGTTGGGATCGAGCGGCGCCGGATGGCGCTCTTCGCGATGGATGTAGCGGCCTGCTGCATTGGCCTGCCAGATCTCGACCAGCGCCCCCGGCACCGGGCGCCCCGCCTCGTCCGTCAGCCCTCCTTCCAGCAGAATACGCTCGCCGATGGGATCGCCGTTCACCCGCCCGTTGGCAGTGAGGTCGGCGTCGCCCTCGGGCAACTGCGGCCAGACCGGTCGGAGACTAAGGGAGCGGTCCCAGCCGGGCACCGAAATCGGCGCCTTACCCGGCCCGCGCTGGATCGAGGACTTGTAGTCGGGGAAGATCGTGGACGGACTGTCCGACCATCTTCGTCCCGATCTGCTTTCCGCCATGTTAAGTCTCCTCGCTGCTGTCGGCGAACACACGCTTGGCGATCTTGAAAGCGCGATTGGCCCGCGGCACCCCGGCATAGACCGCGACGTGCATCAGGGCCTCGGCGACGTCGTCCTCGGTGGCACCGGTGTTGGCGGTCGCGCGCAAGTGCATTGCCACCTCCTCGTCCTGTCCGCCTGCAGCCAGGAGGGCCAGGGTGACGAGGGAACGCTCGCGCAAGCTCCAGCCGCGGCCGGCCCAGAGATTGCCCCAAGCGCCCTCGGCGATGAAGCTCTGAAAGCGCCGGTCGAGAGCGGTCGCTTGTGCCCTAGCCCGGTCGACATGGGCGTCGCCAAGCACCTTCCGGCGCACCGCCATGCCCCTCTCGGCGGGGACGCTCTCATCCTCGAGCGCGCCCAGGAAGTCGGCGATAAGGCGGGCGCAAATCTCGGGCTGCTCGACCGGAGAAATGTGGCCGCAGGCCGGGATTTCGCGATAGTGCGCCCCCTCGATGAGATCGCTCAAGGCATTCACCGTGGCCGGCGGCGTCGCCAAGTCCTCCGCACCGGCGATGCAGAGTGCCGGCAGCTTCAACCGGGAGGTACTTTCGGTCAAGTCTCCGTCCCGGATGGCCGCACAGCTGGCGGCATAGCCGGCCGCCAGATTGTTCAGCAGCATGGCGCGATAGCCGGCAAGCGCGGCCGGCTTGGCAACATGGAAGGCCGGGGTGAACCAACGCTCCATCGCCGCATCGGCCAGCGGCGCCAGGCCTCCCGCCTCTATCGCGGCAATGCGGTCGTTCCAGATCTCCGGCGGGCCAATTTTCGCGCCGGTATTGCAGAGCACTAGGCCGCGCACCTTCTCCGGCGCATGCGCAGCCACCGATTGGGCAATCATCCCGCCTAGGGACAGGCCGCAGATCGCGAAGTCCTCGAGCCCCAGATGATGCACCAAGGCCAAGAGGTCGCTCGCATGGTCCTCCAGCGTGAGAAGCCCTGCCGGCAGCCCAGACAGCCCATGCCCGCGCTTGTCGTAGCCGATCGTGGCATAGCCCGCCGGAAGGCGCGCGGTGACATCGTCCCAGATCGTCAGGTCGGTCCCGAGGGCGTTCGCAAAAACCACGGCCGGTCCTCTCGGATCCCCAGAGATCCGATAGCGGATCGTGGTTCCGTTCAGGCCCACAAAATGCATGGCGCTCCCTTGCCCTTCTCATTCCGCCCCCCTTTCATTCTGCCCTTCTTTCATTCCACATTTTCGTCATGCCAGCACATTCTCGAAGGGCAGACCGACATAGTTCTCAGCGATCGAGGTCTGTGCGGCCTTAGAGGAGAAGATGTACTCCAGCTCGGCTAATCGCATCCGTTTGCCGAAGCTGTCGTCGTCTTCGAAGTCATGCAACAGGGCGGTGAGCATCCAGGAAAAGCGCTCGGCCTTCCAGACCCGGCGCAGTGCCACCTCCGCATAGCGCTCGATCCCGCTGGCATTGCCGTCGCGGTACCAGGCCGCCAGAGCCGTGGACAAGTAGTGCACGTCGCCCAGCGCCAGATTGAGGCCCTTGGCACCGGTCGGCGGCACGATGTGCGCAGAATCGCCGGCCAGGAACAGCCGGCCGAAACGCATGGTCTCGCAAACGAAGCTGCGCAGCGGCGCGATGCTCTTCTCCAGTGCCGGACCGGTGGTGATGTTGGGCGCGATCTCGGGACCGAGACGCCGCTTCAGTTCCTCCCAGAGCCGGTCGTCGGGCCAATCTTCCAGCGGCTCGTCGGCGCGGCACTGGATGTAGTAGCGTGAACGCTTGGCCGAGCGCATGCTGGCCAGTGCAAAGCCGCGATCGCTGTGGGCATAGATCAATTCGTCCTGGCATGGCGGCACATCGGCCAGGATACCCAGCCAACCGAAAGGATAGACCCGTTCGAACTCGCGCCGCCGTTCGGCCGGGATCGCTTGGCGCGACGGCCCCCTGAAGCCGTCGCAACCGGCGATGAAATCGGCCTCGATCCGCCAGCGCGCACCGTCCTGCCGAAAGGTAAGCGCAGGTTTCGCCGTCTCGAGGTCGTGCAGTGCCACCTCCGATGCCGCATGGTGCATCTCGGTGCCTGCCGCACGACAGGCTGCCATCAGATCCTTGGTGACCTCGGTCTGGCCATAGACGGTCACCTGCCCATCGACCAGAGCCTCCAGCGCAATCGGACAGCGTTTCCCATTGATCGCGAGGTAAAATCCGCTGTGGCGCGCCCCCTCACGGGCGAGCCGTTCGCCCACGCCGGCCCGGGTCAGCACATCGACCGAGCCCTGCTCCAACACGCCGGCGCGGATGCGGCCCTCGACATGAGCGGCAGTTTGCCGCTCGATAATAATCGATTCGATGTCTTGAAGCCACAGCAATTGCGCCAGCAGCAAGCCGGAGGGGCCGCCGCCGACGATTGCCACCTGCGTCTTCGCACGCTTCTCGAATGCCTCTGTCGCCATAGTGGATCTCAACTCCCGAGCAGTCTGGGCAAGAGCAGGCAAAGCGCCGGGGCCAGGATCAGCAGCCCCACCCGCAGGATTTCGCCCAGGAAGAAGGGAAAGACGCCGCGAAAGATCGTGGACATTGGCGTCATCGGCCGAAAGCTCTTGATCACGAAGACGTTGAGCCCGACCGGCGGTGTGATCAGTCCCAGCTCGACGACCACCAAGGCCAAGATGCCGAACCAGATCTTCAGTTCCTCGTTGCCCATGCCGAAGGCCGCCGTCGCCGCCGTCGCGTAGTCGCCACCGTTAAGCTCGACCAGGACCGGCCAGAAGAACGGAACCACCACAAGAATCATGGACAGCGACTCCATGAAACAACCGAGCAAGATCAGAACCAGCAGTAGGATTAAGAGTACCAGGTAGGGATCGAGACCGTTGCTCCCGGCTAGGCTGCTGAGGCTCGCCGGCAGTCCGGTCCTGGCGAAGAAGCCCTTCAGCATGTCGGCGGCGAAGAGAATCAAGTAGATCATGGCCGAGGTGGTGGCCGTCGCCAGCACCGCCTTACGAATGCCCGGCAGCCGCAGCGGCCGCCCCGGCGAAAGGAAGCCGTAGAGGGCAACCACGAAGCCCCCGACCGCAGCCGCCGGAGTCGGCGTGAAGAGGCCCAAGCCCAGGCCAGCGATCATCCCGCCGAAGATCGCCAACACTGGCAGCAGCCGCCGCACCGCCGCCCGCCGCTCGTCGGCTGGCAGGGGATCGGCAAGCGGCGCAATCGCTGGCCGGCGGGCGACCAGCAGGCAGATTACAGCAATGAAGACCAGGACTGCCAGCAGCCCCGGCAACACCGCCGCCTGGAACATCTGGATGATCGAGGCTTCGACCACGATGGCGTATATCACCAGGGCTACGGAGGGCGGGATAAGGATCCCGAGCGTTCCGCCGGCCGCCAGCACACCGGTGGCAAGCCCTTCTTGGTACTTTAGGCGCAGCAGCTCCGGCAAGGAGATACGGGCCATGGTGCTTGCCGTGGCAAGCGAGGAGCCGCTGACCGCACCGAAGCCCGCACAGGCGGCAATGGTCGCGATCGCGACGCCACCGCGCAATCGCCCGACCAAGGCGTTCAGACCATGGAACAAGTCGTAGTTCAGCCGCGCTTCCGAGGCCAGGAAGCCCATGAGGATGAAAAGCGGTACGACCGAGAGGTCGTAGTTGGAAACCACCGACCAGAGCGTGGTCGAGAACTGCATCATGTAGGGTGCAAAGCGGAGGAAGGGCGCCACCTCGCTCAAGGCATAGGCCCCGCCGACTGCAGTTGCGATCATCGCCAAGGCCACCGGGATGCGCAGCCCGATGAGCAGGAAAAGGACCGCAACGGCGCCCGCGCCGACCAATTCCCGATCGGTCACGATGGGCCCCCTTGCGCGTCGGCCTTCCCGGCGCCGGCAGCAGCGGGGTCGATCGCCAGCATCAGAGCCGTCAGAGCCCAGAGCGCGAGGGCGACGATACCGGGCAGCATGAAGGGCCAGACCGGCCAATCCAAGACCGGCGTGCGCACCCCGTCGGCTTTGTAGGACAGCATGCCGGAAGTCATCATCGCGGCGAGGAATCCGGCGAGCAGCGCCATGGCGGTGTCGGTCGCACGGCCCAATCTCTTCAGCCCTCTGCTCGAGAGAAAACTGGTGAAAAGATCGACGCTGACATGGCCGCGCATCAACTGGCAGTAAGGTAGGATGAACAGCGCCGCAATGCCGACCAGAATCGAGGCTGCATCCTCATAGCCGGGCAGGCCGGATACGCTGTAGCCAAAGGGACGGACAACAGTGTTGAGCACGAAACCGCCGACATTCGCCACCGTAATCAGGACCACCGCACCCAACAGCCCCCCGGCGGCAAGCGCTAGGGCGTAAGCAGCCGAACGGATCAGCGGACGGAGCATTGCGTCCTCCAACCGGGGGGAGCCCTAAGCCTGCCGGAGATACCTCCGGCAGGTAGCGGAGCGAGTGGCCCAACCCAGCCCGTCTAGTCGCTGTGACTGGCCACAGCTGCACGGGCCTTATCGAGCAGTGCCTCGGCATCGATGCCCTTCTCGCTCGCCTCTTCCACCCAGCGGTCGGAGAGGCCCTGATGCAGGCTGTCGAAAGCAGCCGTGGCCTCAGGCGACAGGGCATATACGTTGCGGCCTTGATCCAGCGCGATCTGCTTGCCCACCGGTTCGATCGAATCCCAGGCCGCACCGATCTCGCCGGCAATGGCAGCGCCAGAGTTATCGTCGATGATCTTCTTCAGATCGTCGGGCAAATTCTCGTAACGCTCTTTGTTCATGGCCAGAAGAAAGGTCGCGGTGCCGAAGCGGCGGCCGCCGTCCAGCTCGACCGAATGCTCGGCCAACTGGGCGATCTTCAAGGGAATGGCCACCTCGAAGGGGATCAAGGCGCCGTCGATGGTCCCTTTCGACAAGGCCTGCGGTAAGGCTGGGACTGGCATGCCGACGGGCTCGGCCCCCCAGGATTCGAGCATCCAAACGCCGGTGCGCGAGGGGCTGCGAATCTTCAAATCCTTAACGTCGTCAGGCCCGTTCACGTCCAAGTTCACCAAGTGCAAGGCGTTGCCGCTATGGACATGAACCAACAGGGGCTTGACGTCTTGCAAGTCCGCCTCAAGGTCGGGCATGACGTCTTGAATGGCCAGGGTCGTCGCCTCGGCGCTGCCCCGGTGGACGGTCGGCAGTTCGAAGACCTCCAGCCGCGGGAAGACACCGGGCGTGTAGCCGGGCACCGTCCAGACGATATCGGCGGTTCCGTCACGCACCTGCTTGTAGAGTTCCGGCGGCTTTCCGCCCAAGGTCATCGAGGGAAAAATTTCGAACGCGATTCGGCCTTCGGAGGCGGCGGCGATGCGCTCGGCCCAAGGCTCGATCAGCGTGGTCTGCGCCGGCGCCTTGGGGCTGAGAAAGTGATGAATGGTAAAGGTGTACTCGGGCTCCGCTGCTTTGATCGGCGCGGCCGCCAGCGTGGCGATGGCCGTCGCCAGGCCCAAGAAAATCCCCAAACCCGAGAAAACCCAACGTCTATGCATGAGTGTAACCTCCCCTCTTGCCAGTCGGCTGTTTTGCCTCTTGTCGATAGCCTAGCCAACTAGCAGGTCCCGGGCCGATGAGCCATGGACGTTCGGACCGAACTTTTGTACATTCGGCGCGAACTGCTGCAGGTGCTTATAAGATGTCAGCGGCTGGCCGGCATAGCGTCCCCGACTTTCAGCTCTATGGCGATCCGCAGCGCAGTGGCCTGCCGGACCTCATTCACGTCGAGACGATCAAGGATCGGAGCCAGCTTTACGGTTGGGAGATTGAGCCGCACCGTCACTACGGCCTCTGTCAGATCTTCTGGTTCGACAGCTGCGTCGGCATCGATTTGGACGGGCGCTCGATTCAAACCGAAGCGCCTTCGATTCTGCTGGTGCCGCCCCGTGTTGTGCACGGATTCTGCTTTTCGCCCCAGGTGATTGGGACGGTGACGACGATCCCCATGGAGCTGCTCCGCGGCGAGGACGCCCAGGCGGTCGCGCAAAGTCCACCCATCTTGCTCGCTGTAGACACACCTGGATTCGACCGCCTTACCCAGGCCCTCCACATCATCGGCGAGGAGTACCGGAGCCAAGGCAGCGGGCGCGAACGGGCGATCCTCGCCCTGATCGAACTTTCCCTGGCCTGGATCCGGCGCGCCGGCCAGGACAAGCAGGCCGAAGCCGAACTAAAAGGCCGGTTAGGAAACTCGGAGAAACGGATCGCTGTCTTCCTCGATCTCCTGGAGCGCAGCTACACAAACCATCGCAGCACGTCTGCCTACGCCGCCGAAATCGGCATCTCCAAGGCGCAGTTGACCCGCGATTGCCGCAACTTTCTTGGCCGCAGCCCGCTGCAAATCATCCACGACCGCATCTTGCAGGAGGCCAACCGCAAACTTGCCTACACGCGCACAGCGGTCACCCAGATTTCGGACGCTCTGGGATTCTCCGACACGGGCTACTTCAGCCGCTTTTACCGCCAACGCATGGGCGAGACTCCGAGCCAATATCGCGCCCGGATCGATGCGCGGATGATCGGGAAGACGACTGCGAAAGAACCCTAGATCGGCTGACAGTCTTTCGGAGCGGTGGCACAGTCATCGAGTATGCGCCCTTGCAACTGGCTGTCGAGCTAAATCGACCTTATCGATTGCCTCTAGCTGGAACTCGCCCCAAATTCCCTGTTCCCTGATTGATAGCGGTATTCTAACAACGACGGGTGAAGTTGGTTTTCATATCTGTCTCAACAACTCACATAACCACTATACCGATTACCAAACGTGTCGTAATGCGGTTTTTTGCAATTCCATGTGCCATTATAAGTACACGTCAGTATTCTCTGCCCTTCGTATATCTGAGATCCTGGCGAATATTGTTTATTTGCATAGAAACAGGTTGTGCATTTAGCTAAGGCATTTGCAGGCACGATGAACATCACGGCCAACAAACCTAATGCCGCTAGAACTTGGTGGCCTTTGGTGAAGTCGTAGCGGTCACAGCCGTATGTGGTCTGTAATTGGGTCATCTAAGGCGTTCCTTCCTATGCGCGGCGACGGTTGTCTCTGCGTTATCTTGTTCCCAGAGCCTAGCCCTCTTTGGGGGCCGTTGCAAGGGGCAATACACTTTTTTGAAGAACTGCCCTCCTTGCCAACACGATCCCCGGCGCCGACCGGCGGGCGGACGTTAGAGGGTGGCTCAGGATGACCTCGTCGAGAAATTGGAGGGCGTTTAGGGTGACAAGAGTATTTTGAAGTGTGCCTAGCTGTTCCTACCTGTGCCGAAGGGCGCTCTCTTCTCTCTGTTGTGTCTATCTTGGCGCGCTCGCCCGCCGTTACTCCGACGGCTCTATAGCTCCGCCCGCTTGACCGCGAGTACGGCATTCAGTCCGCCGAACGCAAAGGAATTGGAGAGGGCCGCCCCCACCTCCTGCGCGCGCGGTTCGTTGGGAATGTAGTCCAGGTCGCAGGCCGGGTCGGGCTCGTTGTAGTTGGCGGTGGGCGGGAGTACGCCCTCGACTATGGCCATGACGGTCGGAATGATTTCCAGTCCGCCGGCCGCCCCCAGACCGTGTCCCAGCATCGATTTGCTGGAGGAGACCGCCAAGCGGTCCGCCTGCGCCGCGAACACCCGGCGAATGGCTTGGCTCTCCACCCGATCGTTGATCCGGGTCGCCGTACCATGTGCGTTGATGTAGCCGACATCTTCCGGCTTCAGGCCCGCGTCCTCCAGGCAGTCCGCCAGAGCGGCAGCGGCCCCATCCGGCGAAGGCTGCACCAGGTCGGCAGCATCGGCAGAAAAGCCGCAGCCGGCCAGTTCCGCGTAGATGCGGGCGCCGCGGGCCTTTGCCAGGTCCCAGTTCTCCAGCACCACGACGCCGGCCCCCTCGCCGATGACCATGCCCTTGCGGTCCTTGGAGAAGGGGCGGCAGGTGTCGGGGGCCATCACACGCAGGACCTCCCAGGCCTTCAGGCAGCCGTAGGAGAGGCAGGCCTCGCTGCCACCGGCCACCGCCCGATCGACCCGGCCGCTGCGGATCATCCACAGGGCCTCGCCGATAGCGTGGCTAGAGGAAGAGCAGGCCGAGGTCACGCCGAAGGCGGGACCGGTCAAGCCCAAGGCCATGCTGACCTGGCTGGAGGCTGCGCTGGGCATGACCTTCGGCACCGTCAGCGGCGGCGGGCGCAAGATCCGTTGCCGATAGAGACGATCGAATCCCTCGTCCAGGGTGCGCATGCCGCCCATGCCGGTGCCGATCAGGCAGGCCGTGCGCCGCGCCGCCTTGGCGTCAAGCTCCAGACTGGCATCGGCAAAGGCTTCGCAGCCGGCGGCGATGGCGTACTGAGCGCAGAGATCGGTGAAGCCTGCCACCCGTTCGCCGATCTGCCGCAGCGGATCGAAGCCCCCGACCTGGCCTGCGACCTTCACCGTCAGCCGCTCGCCCTCGACCTGGGTCAGCGGCACGATTCCGCTCCGGCCAGCCTTGAGCCCGGCCCAGGTGCTGGCCACGTCCAAGCCCAGAGCGGAGATGCAGCCCAGGCCGGTGATCGCAACGCGGTGCATGAAGCCTAGTTGGCGTGCGCGGTCTTTTCGCAGACCAGACCGGTGACGGCGTCGGTGACGTCGCGCAGGCTGTTCAGCTTGAAGTCTTCGCTCTCTTGCGGCACGTAGATGTCGAAGGTCTCTTCGATCTGAAAAATTGTCTGCATCAGATCGACTGATTGTATGTCCAATTCTTCGATCTTGCTATCCAGAGTCAGATTCTCGCGATCAAGCCGGCATTCCTTGGCGACGATATCCAGAACCTTGCCTTCGATCTCGGTCATGGCCTCAAGCCTTCTCCTTATCTTTTCCGGCCAACGCCGTTTCCAATGCGCCAAGGCGCTTTCTCAAGTCGAGGATATCGCGGATCATGCGCGGCAGGCGGGCAATCGACATCCACTCTTCGATCTTCTTGTCCTTTCGGCCCGCCGGATAGCCTATCCAAATCTCATTGTCGGCGACATCGTTGCCGAGCCCCGTTCCGGCCGCGATCATCGCATTGGTGCCGACCTTGCGGTGGTCGGCGATACCGGCCTTGCCGCCCACAACCGCGCGGTCGCCCAGCGTGACGCTGCCCGAAAGGCCGGACTGCCCGGACATCAGACAATCGCTTCCGACCTGGCAGTTGTGCCCGATCTGAACCAGATTATCGATCTTGCTTCTGGCGCCGATTCGCGTCGCCCCCAAGGTCGCCCGATCGATCGCCGTGTTGGCGCCGATCTCGACCTCGTCCTCCAGCACCACGGTGCCCAGCGGGGGCATGCGAATAACCGGGCCGTTCTGCGTCCTTGCCGCGCCGTCCATGGGCTTGGCCAACTCGATGGCATTCGGTTCGCGGCTGACATAGCTGAAGCCCTCGGCGCCGACAACCGCATTGGCTTGCACCACCACGGCACGGCCCAACACCACGTCTTCGCCGATGCGGGCGCCCGGATAGAGCAGGCAGTCCTCACCAAGGACCGCACCGCGCCCAACCGTCACCTGGCTCAAGAGCCGGCTGCGCGCACCGATCACCGCCCCGGGGCCGACCACCGACAGCGGGCCGATCGCCGCATCCTCACCAATCTCGGCCGAGGGATCGACCACGGCCGAGGGATGTAGGCCCCGCGGCACATGACGCCCAGGGTCGAACAGCTGCAGCAGCAAGGCAAAGGCAACCCGTCCGCGCCGGCTCACCAGATAGCAACGCGGTCCCTCCGGGCGCTCCTGCGACGCCTCGACGAGGACGGCAGCCACGGGCTTTCCGGCCACCGCGCGCTCCGCCCCCGGGGTGAAGGCCACCACCAAATCCCCCGGACCCGGCGGCGAGCCGGGCGAGCCGATTCCACCGATCGACACATCGGGATCGCCAACCAATTCGCATTCCAAGCGTTTGGCTAGATCGCGTGCTTTGTAGATCATCGGATTCCCATGCTCCGGGCCCCGCGGGCGATCCTCGATCTCGACACTCTGCGCAGATAGCAGTCTTGGCGTCTATTTCAAAGGCTGAGCCCTGCTTGGCAGAGTTACCCGGCGGTCCGATGGGCAAGCCCGCGGCCCCCAGTCTCCAATGAAAACCAGTATCCCATGAAAAGGGGGGCTGCGGGGCTCCCCCTCTTCTGTGAGAACCCCACGCCGATCAACCAAGGTTCTCAGCCGCGAAATGCCAGTTCAGGAGGTTCGTTACCACTGCTTCGGTGTAGGCCGGGCGGCGATTCTGGTAGTCGATGTAGTAAGCATGTTCCCAGACATCGATGGTCAGAAGCGGCGTTCCGCCGCCGGTCAGCGGCGTCTCGGCATTGGCGGTCTTTTCGATCGAAAGCTTACCGTCCTTGTGCAGCAGCCAGGCCCAGCCGCTACCGAATTGCGTGTTGCCGGCGACCGCAAAGTCTTTTTGGAACTGCTTGAGACCGCCAAGGTCGCGATCAATCATCTCTGCCAACTTGCCACTGGGCACGCCGCCGTCGGCCGAGAGCGAGTTCCAATAGAAGGTGTGGTTCCAGATTTGGGCTGCGTTGTTGAAGACACCCGCGTTGCCGTCCTTGGCGCTCTCCTCGATCACCTCCTCAAGCGAAAGGTCGGCAAACCTGGTGCCTTCGACCAGCTTGTTCAGATTGTCGACATAGGCCTTGTGGTGCTTAGCGTAGTGGAAGCTGAGCGTCTCGGCCGAGATGACCGGAGCCAAATCGGTGTCGGCGAAAGGAAGTGCCGGAAGTTGGAAGGGAGCAGCCATAATAGTCCTCCATTGGAAAAGGCCTTAGGAAGGAAAAGAGCGGAGGCCTGAGCCTCACCTCCCGATAGATAGAGATCCGCTCACATCTCTGCCAGGCATAAAGCAATAAGTTTCTTTCCTTTTTGCAGATAGATGCGGACCCTGTGGCGCGAATGCGCCGGGAGGATCGGCCAAGGACACCTTCGCGAAGAAATGAGGACAGGGTCTCGTACCCCGTCCTCTCCCGGGATCGGCAATACATCGGATCCGACAACGGCCCGGAGCTTATGCACAAGCCCCCACGTTCATTGTACAGAAGATGTGGGCTGGAGCGCTGCCGTCGGTGCCAAGACCGCTTACATCGAGCCTAGATCGCGCTCGGGCCCGGCCTGTCGCTCTTCGAGTTGGTACTTTCCCAATTTGGCCCATTCGGCGGCGTTGCGCTCGATCCGATGGGCACGGGCACCGGCAATCTCTTTCTCGATGCGCCTGGCCTTTCCGGTGAGCCTCGCGAAGAAAGCGGCGATGCCTTTGGGCCGCCGCCGCTTGTCCTGGGCGGCTTCCTCTGCGGCGCGGTGCAGCTGACGCTCTTTGAGGTTCTGCCGTTCCCGGTCTTCGATGGCCCTTTGGCGCTCTATCGGATCTTCCCAGGCATTACCGGCCTCCGGGAGGAAACGGTCCATCTGCACCTGCTGCTGCCGGTCGCGCTCGGCTCGGCTCTTGCCGTCGTCGATTCCGGGCCTGCGGATTTCGCGCCCTGAATCTTCGCTGGCAACAGGGGAGGGCGGAATCCGGTCCTTGCGGGTGAAGATCCCCCCGCTCAAGATCCCCTTGATTCCTCGGCGCGCTGTTCGGAGAAGAGAGCGTCGGGTGAAGATCCCGCCGCTCAAGACGCCCTCGGCCACCTCTCGAAAGACTTGCTCCTCTATTGCCGAGCCGAATCTGCAGCCCCGGTCCAGCATGTCCTTCAGGACGGTCTTCACTTCATCGGTGAAATAGTCTTGCCAAGGCCCCCGATGGCCGCCGCTGCCGTTGGCAAAGTCGATGGCGAAGGTTGCGGACAGCCAAGCGCGGTCTTCCCGGCAGCGCTGCCGAATTGCTTCGGCAAAGTGCTCCGACGGCAGAAACCTGGGGCCCGGCAGCGAGGACAGGTAGTCGGTCCTTCCCAGCCCGAAACCCTTCGTGCGGGCGCGCTTGTTCATCTCGTTTTTCACGAACATGCCGGTCATGGTCAGGCTTGCGTTCAATTCTCCCGGCGGGATCTCGACCAGCGCGCCGTCTATTTCAGTCCGGGCCAGGAAGTCCGTTACTGTGGACCGGCCGATCAAGCGCTCGCGATCGTAGCGGACCGGCAGCATGTTCCCAAGACCGGCCTCGTCGATCCAGACCGACAATCGCTCCTTGTTCAACAGCAAGGTGTCTATTCTATCCGATCTCTCCAGGTGTTCGATCGTCACGGGCAGATTATTCACCTTTTTCTGAATCAAGCTTACGGTGAAGTCGAAGGGGTCCCTTACGTAAGCACAGACCGTCATCTTGTTACAGTATTGGCTAAAATACTCTACGACCTTGCGGCAATTCTCTCGATCGAGGCGATCGAACAGTTCCGCCGAAACGATCATGACGCCGCCGGAGAAGGCTTCGATATCTTGCTCCATTTCCCGGTGGAGTTCCGGCGCTTTGCCGAGAAGCCGACTTTTGCGGACCGGCTGGCCGTTTTTCTTCGGTTGAAGCTCCGGCAAGCTCGTTAGTGAGTAGGCCAGGAAGTTGTGATTGGGAAAGCTCCTTCCCGGGTAGAGGATGCCGTTCCCGCGCAGCTTCCTGCGCGAATTGGCCAAGGCCCTCTGGAGCGATGCGGTCCCGGTTTTTGAGAAGCCGATATGGAGATAGGCCGTCTCTATCTTTTTCTGCATCTCTCCCCGCAAAACCGTCTGTTCGGAAAATCGCTGCTATTGCCGGCACCGGACCACCATCGGGAACGGCAGGCTGCATTTATCAATGCGATAGCATCGCGACTTTGCGCTTGTCAATAGATCTTCAGTGCCACGTTGACGGGGTTCGCAACGAGTAATCTACTTTCTTTCCTTAATTCAAAAGATTATACGTCATGCATAGAATTGCTTATGGGCAATTGGCTGGACAAACCGCTACCTGCCGCGGCGGCGGTATCCGGCCGGCAGCCGCCAGCGCGCTCCAGATAGCGCGAAGCGTCTGGAGCCTCGTTTCCTACAAACCTGCCATTTAGGCCGCAGCCGCCATAGGGGCAATCGCTAGAAGGCAGCGCAGGAGGCGAAGGACGTGCTCTAACCCCGGTCGAGGCCCATCTGCCAGAAATCGGCTTCCAACCGTGTTGCCTGCACAAAGACAGCCGCGAGCTGTGCAAAGCGCGGGCTCGCCACAGGATCCCTGCCCAGGCGGCGCTCGGCAGCCTCCTGCAGCAAGGCTACGGCACCGCGCCCCAAGGCCCGATAGTCTTCGCCACCATAGGTCTCGATCCAGCGCCAGTAGGGATTGCCGTCGCGCTTACTGGCGGGATCGGCATGAAGACGATGGCCAATTTCGGCATAGCCCACCACACAAGGGGCCAGCGCCACCATCAGGTCCAGGAAATCGCCCGCCAAACCGCGGTCCAGGACATAGCGGGTGTAGGCCAGGTTGCCGGGATCCTCGGCGCTGGCCAGCACCTGCGCTTCTTCCAGACCCCAGTCGCGGCAGTAGGCGATATGGAGCGATAGTTCCGTTTCCAGCAGAGCATTCACCGAGGCCTGACAGTGACGCATCTCGGACAAGGTCTGGGCCTTGTAGACGCCCAGAGCATAGGCCCGCGCGAAGTTGATCAGGAAGATGTAGTCCTGGATCAAGTAGTAGCGGAAAGCGGCCTCCGGCAGGCTGCCGTCGGCCAATTGCGAGAGGAAGGCATGACGGCTATAGGCTTGCCAGTCGGCAGCCGCCGCCCCGCGCAGCGCCGCAAAGAACGATCCGGGCGCGAAGAGATCCCCGGTCACCGGATCCTCAGTCGCCAGATCCTCAGTCACTGGCGCAGCCTAGTCGAACAGCAGATTGCGGGTCTCCTTCGGCAGCGCGACAGTCAGCCCGTCCAATTTGTCGGCGATGACGATCTGACAGCCCAGCCGCGAGGTAGGGGTCAAGCCGAACGCCAGGTCGAGCATGTCTTCTTCGTCCTCCGAAGCCTCTTCCAGCTTTTCGTACCAATCGCTATCCACGACCACATGGCAGGTCGAACAGGCCATGGAGCCCTCGCACGCGCCCTCGATATCGATGTCGTTGCGGTGCGCAATCTCCAGAACCGACAGGCCGATCGGCGCATCGACCTCCCGGGCCGTGCCGTCGTGCAAGATGAAGGTCATCTTTGGCATGGTTACTCGATAAACCCTTACCGCTTGGGCAGCGTCCGCCCTTCCAAGTCTCGACGGCCAGCTACTAGGCGCTCGATGCGGCGCTGTCCAGACCCGTTATGCTGCAGCCTGCAGTGCGCTGGCGGCAGCGATCAGCAATGCGGCCGCCCGATCCACATCGTCTTGCGTGGTGGTTCGTCCCAATCCGATCCGCACACTGGCGCGGGCGGCAGCTTCGTCCAAGCCGATCGCTCTCAAGACATAGGAGGGTTCGACCGAGGCCGAACTGCAGGCCGAGCCCGTCGAGAGTGCCAGCTGCGGCACCGCGCGCAACAGGGCCTGCGCATCGACACCGGGGAAGGTCACGTTCAGATTGCCGGGCAAACGCCGCTGCGGATGGCCATTGAAGCGCAGCGCCGGCAAGCCGGCGCGAAGCGCGCCGCGCAACCTCCGTTGCAGCCCCCAGAGGCGCGCCGTCTCCTCCTCCAGCACCTGGCCGCAGAGTGCTGCCGCCTTCCCCAAGCCGACGCAGAGCGGCGGCGCCAAAGTCCCGGACCGGAGGCCCCGCTCCTGCCCGCCGCCGCTGAACAGCGGCTCCAGCCGCACCCGGGGCCGCCGCCGCACGAAGAGCGCGCCGATCCCCTTGGGGCCGTACATCTTGTGACCGGAGATCGAGACCAGATCCAAGTCCGGGTCGCGTACGTTCAGCGTCACCTTGCCCGCAGCCTGCGCAGCATCGCTATGCAGCCACGCCCCTTGCGCATGCACGATCCCGGCTATTTCGGCCAAGGGCTGCAGGGTACCGATCTCGTTATTGGCAGCCATGACCGAGACCAGAGCCGTGGTTTCGTCCACCGCCCCGGCCAGACGCTCCAGATCGGCCGACCCGTCCGGCCGCACCGGTAAGAAAACGGCCTCGAAGCCCTCCTCGGCCAAGCTGCGGACGCTCTCTAGAACGCACTTGTGCTCGCTTGCCAGGGTCACAACCTTGGTGCGGCCCTGCCTACGCCGGAAGCGCGCCGCTCCCTTGATCGCCAAATTGTTGGCCTCGGTGGCACCGGAGGTGAAGACGATTTCGCGCGCCTCGGCACCGATCAATGCAGCCAGAGCCGCGCGCGCCTCCTCGACCGCTTCCTCGGCCTGCCAGCCAAAGGCATGCTCGACACTGTGCGGATTGCCGAAGCGCCCGGTGAAATAGGGGAGCATGGCCTCCACCACTGCCGGGTCGCAAGGGGCGGTGGCCTGGAAATCGAGGTAGATCGGCAGCGAGGCATCGTTGCGCATGCGGCACTCCCAATTACGCCACAACCAGACCGGGCCGCGACAGCAATCCTGCCAGAGCGTCCAGACATCTCGATAGATCTTCCGCCCTGCTCGCCCAACCGAGCGACACCCTGATCGCCGCTGCCGCCTCGGCCGGCGCCACGCCCATGGCCGTCAGTACGTGGCTCCGTTCCACCTTGCCGGACGAGCAAGCGGACCCGGAGGAGACGTAGACCCCAGCCAGATCTAAGGCGATCAGCAGGGTCTCGGCCCGGCGGTTCGGCAAGGAAAAGCAGGAGACCCCGGCGAGGCGGGGTGCGTCTGCTCCGTGAATCGTCACGCCGGGCGCCAAGATCTTGAGATCCCGTTCGAAGGCATCGCGCAGGCCGGCGGGACCTGCCCGCTCCTCCCTACTTAAGCCCAGCAAGCTCTGCGCCACCGCGCCGAAGCCGGCAATCGCCGCCACATTCTCGGTTCCGGCACGCAAGCGCCACTCCTGCCCGCCGCCGCGCAAGAGCGGCGCCAGCGGTGCATTGCCCCGCAGGACAAGGGCCCCTACGCCCTTCGGCCCGCCCAGCTTGTGTGCCGAGAGGCTGAGGTAGTCGGCATCGCGCCACAGATCCGGCGCCAGCCGGCCGGCTGCCTGTACGGCATCGCAGTGAAGCCAGCCGCCGTGGGCGCGGACCAGAGCCGCAGCCGCTTCAAGCGGTTGGATCACCCCTGTCTCGTTGTTGGCCGCCATCAAGGAGACCAGCGGTCGCGAGCCTCCTTCCAACGCCGTTTCGAGCGCCGAGAGGTCGAGACGCCCGTCCGGCAGCAGCGCCACGGGCGTCACCGACGGATCGGCGAGGACCGAGACATGCTCGCCTGCCGAGACGAAGAGCGCGCTTGCACCGCAGCCGCGCAGAACGGTGGCGTTGGCCTCGCTGGCGCCCGAGGTGAAGATCACCTCCACCGGCTTGGCGCCGACCAAGGCAGCAACGGCTTCCCGCGCCTCTTCGATCGCGGCGCGCGCCGCCCGGCCCGGCCGATGCACCGACGAGGGATTGCCTACCAGATCGAGCGCAGAAACCATCGCCCGCCGCGCCTCCGGGCGCAGCGGGGCGGTGGCATTGTAATCGAGATAGCTTTCGCGCGGCATCGGAGAGACCGGGAGGGCGCCTTCCTTAGCGCGCTCCCTGTCGTTCCTTGCAGCTGGACCCTTCCTTGCAGGCGGGTTGTTCCAACTCGTCGATGCGGGCATGCAGGCGCGCGATCTCTTCCTCTAGCGCCTCGAATGCGCGGGCTGCCGGATCGGGCAAGCCGCCTTTGGGCATGCCGTAGGCGGCGAAGCCCAAAGGCTCCGCCTCGGGCCGGGTCTCAAAGGGCATCATCCGCGGTGCCACCACACGGGCCGGGATGCCGACAACCGTGGCTCCGGCCGGAACCGGCTTGGTTACCACGGCATTGGCGCCGACGCGGGCGTTCTTGCCGACCGCAAAGGGCCCCAGTATCTGCGCACCGGACCCCACGATCACGCCGTCTTCCAAGGTGGGATGGCGCTTTTGATTGCGCTGCAAGTCGCTATCGACCGAAGGGGCGATACCGCCCAAGGTGACGCCCTGATAAAGTGTCACGTCGTCGCCGATCTCAGCCGTCTCGCCCACCACCACGCCCATGCCATGGTCGATAAAGAAGCGCTTGCCGATCCTGGCGCCGGGGTGAATCTCGATACCGGTCGCGATCCGGGCGATCTGGGAAATCCAGCGCGCCGGCAGGCGCAAGCGCCAGGTCCAGAGCCGATGCGTAAGCTTGTGTGCCATCACCGCCTGAAAACCGGGATAACAAAGCAGGACTTCAAGCCGAGACTTGGCCGCCGGGTCGCGAGCTACGGTCGCATCGATTTCTGCCTTCAACGACTTGAACATTCCGGTTCCGCCCATGCTATAATCCGTCGCCTTCCGATCAGATCTTACACAAACCTGCCGCTATTCTGCCCTATCATCAACCTTGGCGGCGCCCAGATTGGAGCGTTAACGGCCGCAGCTTCTGCATGGGGGATATACATGGCCCAGCCTAGCTATCAAGTTTTCGTCACGGAGTGTTACTATTGTGCCCTCTGTCGGACGAAGCGACAAACCCCGGATGCCCACAGGCCTTTTCCCACTATCGGCTGCCCCACTCGCGAGGGCAGAGACGCAATGCTTCGACAAAAGTTCCCCGATCTATGCCCGATGTAACCTTTAACGGCCCCGAGGGGCGTCTCGAAGGCCGTTACCAGTCCACTGGCAGTGCCAGAGCACCGATCGCCCTGATGTTGCACCCCCATCCGCAACATGGCGGCACCATGAACAACCGGGTCGTCCACACCCTCTACCACGCCTTTGCACGACGGGGATTTTCCGTCCTGCGCTTCAATTTTCGCGGCGTGGGGCACAGCCAAGGCAACTTCGACCGCGGCGAGGGCGAACTGTCCGACGCAGCCTCCGCACTCGATTGGCTTCAGAGCCATCACCCGAGCGCACGCGAGTGCTGGATCGCCGGCTTCTCCTTCGGCGCCTGGATCGGCATGCAGCTCCTGATGCGCCGGCCGGAGATCGCCAGCTTCGTCAGCGTCTCGCTGCCGGCCGGCATGCTCGATTTCTCCTTCCTCGCCCCCTGTCCTTCTTCCGGTCTGGTCGTGCAAGGCGGGGCGGACCAACTGATCGCAGAGCCGGAGGTGAAAAACCTTGTCGACAAGCTGCAGTACCGGCGCGACATCGTCATCGACTACCGTGTGATACAGAACGCCACTCACTTCTTCGCCGATCACATGGACGAGATGTCGCACGAAGTAGAGAGCTATGTCGCCGAACACGCCCTGTCCGGGGCCCAGGCCGAATAGCGGCAGCGCCTTGCAACGATCGGGGGCGCCTTCCATTGCCATCGACACTGGGGCCATCGACACCGGGGCCGCCAATACCGGCAGAACGGCGGCAAGCGCGGCCCCGCCAGACAGCCGGACAGGTGGAAACCCAGAACCTATGGGACGCAAGTATTTCGGGACCGACGGCATACGCGGCCAGGCCAACGCCGGCACCATGCGCCCCGACCGGGTCTTGACGATCGCCATGGCGGCGGCCCTGTCGTTGAAGAGCGGCAGCCATCGCCAGCGCGCGGTGATCGGCAAGGATACGCGCCTGTCCGGCTACATGCTGGAGTCGGCCTTCGTCTCCGGCTTTACCGCCATGGGCGTGGACACCTTCCTGGTAGGGCCGGTACCGACGCCGGCGGTTGCCATGCTGACCCGTTCGCTCAGAGCCGACATCGGGGTGGTGCTCTCGGCCTCGCACAATCGCTTCTTCGACAACGGCATCAAGCTATTTGGGGCCGACGGCTACAAGCTGTCGGACGCCAAGGAAGCAGAGATCGAAGCGCTGATCGAGCAGGATCCGACCCGCCACCTGGCGGGACCCGAGGATCTGGGCCGGGCGACCCGGATCGAATCGGCCCGCGACCGCTATGTCGAGTTCGTTAAACGCACCTTGCCCCGCAGCCTGAGCCTGGAGGGGCTGCGCGTAGCGGTGGACTGTGCCCACGGCGCCGCCTACCGCGTCGCACCTTCGGCTCTTTGGGAGCTGGGCGCCGACGTGGTCCCGCTGTCGGTGGCCCCCAACGGCGCCAACATCAACGAAGACTGCGGTGCCACCTCGATCGGACTGCTGCAGCGCAAGGTGCGCGAGGTGCGTGCCGATATCGGCATCGCGCTGGACGGCGACGCCGACCGCCTCATCGTGGTCGACGAGAAGGCCCGCGCGGTCGACGGCGATCAAGTGATGGCGGCGATCGCCCGGTCTTGGGCGCAAGACCGGCGCCTGGCCCGTCCCGGCATCGTCGCTACGGTCATGTCGAACCTGGGCCTCGAGCGCTTCCTGGACGGCCAAGGACTGGCGCTCTCCCGCACCAAGGTCGGCGACCGCCATGTCGTTTCCCGCATGCGCGAAGAGGGCTTCAACCTGGGCGGCGAACAGTCCGGCCACATTATCATGACCGACTACGCCACCACCGGCGACGGTCTGGTCTCAGCGCTGCAGCTCTTGAGCCTAATCCAGCGGAAAGGCCGCCCGGTGTCCGAGGTCTGCCACTGCTTCGATCCCGTGCCGCAGGTGCTGAAGAACGTCCGGGTTCCGGGCGGCGCGCCTTTGCAGGACGCCGGCGTCAAAGGGGCCATCGCTGCCGGGGAAGAGCGCCTGGGCGCAAGCGGACGGCTGGTGATTCGCCCCTCCGGCACCGAGCCATTGATCCGCATCATGGGCGAAGGCGACGATGCCGACCTGGTGAACCTGGTCGTCGACGACATTGTCGCGGCCTTGACCGGGGCAGCCCGACGATAGCGAAAGGTTTAACGATAGCGAAGGGAACAAGACGCCCATGTGCGGTATCGTTGGCATCCTAGGGCGGGAGCCGGTAGTGCCGCGGCTCTTGGAGGCTTTGCGCAGGCTGGAGTACCGCGGCTACGACTCGGCCGGCATCGCCACCCTGGAAAGGGGCGCCTTGGCCTGCCTGCGCGCCGCAGGCAAGCTTGCCAATCTGCAGGCTTTGGCTGCCGGGGCCGGCCTCAAGGGCGTGAGCGGCATCGGCCACACCCGCTGGGCCACCCACGGCGCGCCGACCTGGGCCAACGCGCACCCCCACATCGCCGGCCGCGTCGCCGTGGTCCACAACGGCATTATCGAGAACTTCGCCCCGCTGAAGGCGGAGTTGCAGGAGGCAGGCGCCAACTTCGGCAGCGAGACCGATAGCGAGGTGGTGGCGCTGCTGGTCGAGCGCAGCCTGGCGAAGGGGCTCTCCCCGCTGGAGGCGGTCCGGACCGTCCTCTCCCGCCTTGAGGGCGCCTTCGCACTGGCCTTCCTCTTTCAGGGCGAGGAGGATCTCTTGATCGGCGCGTGCCGCGGCAGCCCGCTGGCCGTCGGCTATGGCGAACAAGAGGGCTTCCTCGGCTCCGACGCCATCGCCCTGGCCCCCTTCACCGACCGCATCGCCTATCTCGAAGAAGACGATATCGTAGCGGTGACCCGCGCCGGCGCCCAATTCTTCGACAAGGAGGGCCAAGCCATAGGCCGCCGCCTGCATCGCTCCCGTGCCTCGGCTGCGCCGGTCGACAAGGCCAACTACCGCCACTTTATGGCCAAGGAGATCCACGAGCAGCCGCAGGTTATCGGACGTACGCTGGGGTACTATCTCGATTTCGCCAAGGGGTCGGCCGCAATTCCGCAGGAAAGCCGAATCGACTTCGCTGCGCTGAACCGTCTGGCGATCGTCGCCTGCGGCACCGCCTATCTGGCGGCCTGGACCGCCAAGTACTGGTTCGAACGCCTGGCCCGCCTGCCGGTGGACATCGACATCGCCTCGGAGTTCCGTTACCGGAACCCGCCGATCCCGGCCGAAGAGACGACTCTGGTCATCTCGCAATCCGGAGAGACCGCCGACACCCTGGCGGCCCTGCGCTACTGCAAGGCCGAGGGTCAGCGGGCCGCAGCCCTAGTCAACGTCGCCGAGTCTACCATCGCCCGCGAGGCCGATCTGGTCTTGCCGACGCTTGCAGGACCGGAGATCGGCGTCGCCTCGACAAAGGCCTTCACCTGTCAGCTCGCGGTGCTGCTGGCGCTGGCGATCGATGCCGGACGGCAACGCGGTCAGGTGAGCGCGGCGGACGAGCAGGACATGGTTGCGCAGTTGAACGAACTGCCGCGCCTGCTCTCCGAGACCTTGCGCCTGGAGCCCCTGTTGAAGCAGGAAGCCTATTGGCTTTCCAAGGCCAAGCATGCGCTCTACCTCGGCCGCGGCCTCGGCATGCCGCTGGCCATGGAGGGCGCGCTGAAGCTGAAAGAGCTCTCCTACATTCATGCCGAGGGCTATGCCGCCGGCGAGCTGAAGCACGGCCCCATCGCTCTGATCGACGAGACCATGCCGGTCGTCGCGCTAGCCCCCAGCACCGAGATCTTCGACAAGACCCGGTCAAACCTCCAAGAGGTGGCGGCCCGCCATGGCCGCCTGCTGGTCATGACCGATCGGGCCGGCCTGACGGCGACGGCCTTCGAGGGCGCACGCCAACTGGAAGTACCGGCAGTCCCCAACTATCTGGTACCCTTGGTCTATGCCCTGCCGATGCAGCTGCTGGCCTATCACACCGCCGTTACCCTGGGCACCGACGTCGATCAACCCCGCAACCTGGCAAAATCGGTCACCGTCGAGTAGCGCCGGAGCTTTGTCCCGGGGTGAGTTGCCCCGAGGGTGCGTTACCCCGAGACTGCACTGCCTGTTGTACTGCAAGGCCAAAGAGTGCGACGAGCGGCAGCCTGGCTAACCGAACCGAAGGGGACCGGCGGCATCGGCGGGCAAGTGTCACCTGGCGGGAGTCGCCTGGGCGCCAACCGATGTCGCGCAGACTCGATTCCTCAGGTCTCCGCGCGCTAGAGTGCGCACTCAATTCACCCAGGCAGGACGTGAGAAACATGAGCGCGCCCATTCGCTTCTCCCTGAACGGAAACGAGGTCGAAGCTCTCGCCGGCGAGACCATCTGGCAGGCCGCCGCCAAGGCCGGGGAAGAGATCCCGCACCTCTGCTATGCGCCGGAACCCGGCTACCGGGCCGACGGCAACTGCCGCGCCTGCATGGTGGAAATCGAGGGCGAGCGCACCCTGGCCGCCTCCTGCATCCGCACCCCGGCCCCCGGCATGAAGGTAAACAGCGCCGGCGCGCGCGCCAAATCGGCCCGCGCTCTGGTCTTCGAGCTGCTGATGGCCGACCAGCCGCCGAAGGAGCGCGCCCCCGACCCCGACTCCAAGTTCTGGACCTGGGCGTCCGGCATCGGCGTCGAGACCTCGCGCTTCCCGGCCGGCGCGCGCCCGGACGCAGACCCCAGCCACACCGCCATGCGCGTCAATCTCGCGGCCTGCATCAACTGCGGGCTCTGCGTGCGCGCTTGCCGCGAGGTCCAGGTGAACGACGTGATCGGCATGGCCTATCGCGGCCAGAGGTCGAAGGTCGTCTTCGACTTCGACGATCCCATGGGCGAGAGCAGCTGCGTGGCCTGCGGCGAGTGCGTCCAGGCCTGTCCGACCGGCGCGCTGATGGAATCCTCGCTTTTGGACGAAAACGAGGTCCGGGCGCACTATCCCGACCGCTCCGTCGATACGGTCTGCCCCTACTGTGGCGTCGGCTGTCTGACCGAGGTTCATGTCAAGGACGAGAAGATCCTCTTCGTCGACGGCCGCGACGGACCGGCAAACCGCAACCGCCTTTGCGTCAAGGGCCGCTTCGGATTGGATTACACCCACCATCCCGGCCGCCTGACCAAGCCCTTGATCCGCCGCGATGATGCGCCGAAGGATGTGCAGCTGCAGCTGCATGACGGCGCCTGGGCCAAGGTCTTCCGCGAAGCCAGTTGGGAAGAAGCGCTGGCGCGCGCCGCCGGCGGACTGAAGACCCTCCGCCTACGCGAGGGCTCGCAGGCGCTGGCCGGATTCGGGTCGGCCAAGGGCAGCAACGAAGAAGCCTATCTCTTCCAGAAGCTGGTGCGCACCGGCTTTGGCACCAACAACGTCGATCACTGCACGCGGCTCTGCCACGCCTCCTCCGTCGCCGCCTTGATGGAGGGCATAGGCTCCGGCGCCGTGACGGTCACCTTCACCCAGGCCGAACAGGCCGAGTGCATCCTGGTGATCGGCGCCCGGCCGGCGCAGAACCACCCGGTCGCCGCCACCTTCCTCAAGCAAGCGGCGAAGAGGGGCGCCCAGCTGATCGTCGCCGACCCGCGCAAGCAAAAGCTGGTGCGCTACGCCCAGTGGCATTTGCAGTTCAAACCGGGACAGGATGTAGCGCTGCTGAACGCGATGCTGCACACCATCATCGCCGAAGACTTGGTGGACCGGCAGTACGTCCAGGCCCATGTCGCCGGCTTCGAGGAGCTGAAGGCGCGGGTCGCGCAGTTCCCGCCCGAGGCCATGGCCCCGGTTTGCGGCATTGAGGCCCAGACCATCCGGGAGGTCGCGCGTGCTTTCGCGACCGCGAAATCCTCCATCGTCTTCTGGGGCATGGGCATTAGCCAGCATGTGCACGGCACCGACAATGCCCGTTGCCTGATCGCCCTTTGCATGATCACCGGCCAGCAGGGACGTCCGGGCACGGGCCTGCACCCGCTGCGCGGCCAGAACAACGTGCAGGGTGCCTCCGACGCCGGCCTTATCCCCATGGTCTTTCCCGACTACCGCTCGGTGGAGAACGAGGCGATCCGCGCCCAAATGCAGGACTTCTGGGGCAAGCCCCTGGATAGCAAGCGCGGCTTGACCGTGGTGGAGATCGTCGACGCCATCCACGCCGGCCGGATCAAGGGCATGTACATCATGGGCGAGAATCCGGCCATGTCGGATCCCGACCAGCAGCATGCCCGCGGCGCCTTGGCCAAGCTGGAGCATTTGGTGGTTCAGGACATCTTCATGACCGAGACCGCCTGGCATGCCGATGTGATCCTGCCGGCCTCCGCGCAGGCGGAGAAGACCGGGACCTTCACCAACACCAACCGCCAGGTGCAGATGGGCCGGGCCGTCGTAAACCCGCCGGGTGCGGCACGCCAAGACTGGGAACTGATCCAGGAGATCGCCCGGCGTATTGGGCTCGACTGGTCCTATAGTCACCCCAGCGAGGTCTTCGCCGAGATGGGGCAGGTCATGCCTTCGCTGAACAACATCACCTGGGAGCGGTTGGAGCGCGAGGATTCGGTCACCTACCCCTGCGATGCGCCGGACAAGCCCGGCAAGGAGGTCATCTTCGCCGAGTCCTTCCCCACCGCCGACGGCCGCGTGCGCGTGGTGCCGGCCGGCCTGGTGCCCCCCGACGAGTTGCCGGATGCCGACTACCCCTTCGTGCTGACCACCGGGCGCCTGCTGGAGCATTGGCACACCGGCGCCATGACGCGACGCGCCAAGGTCCTGGATTCGATCGAGCCGGAGGCCATTGCCTGCATGAGCGGCCGCCAGCTACAGCTCCTGGGTGTCGAACCGGGCGGCAAGGTACGGGTCACGACCCGGCGCGGCAGCATCGAGTTGGCAGTCCGGCGCGACCGCGAGGTGCCGGACGGCATGATCTTCATTCCTTTCTGCTTCGCCGAAGCCCCGGCCAACGTCCTGACCAATCCGCAGCTGGACCCCTACGGCAAGATCCCCGAGTTCAAATTCTGCGCCGCCTCGGTAGTTCCAGTCAGCCCGGCCGTGCAGGCTGCCGAGTAGAGCCCGGGGCGCGCAACTGGACCCCGGCGCCCCACCTTAGGCGCCCCACCCTAGGCGCTCATGAGCGGGCCTGCGGGTCCCGGATGAGGAAAGCTTTCTCCCTTCCTTCTGCAAATCTCGACATCCGGCAACGCGCGCTCGCCGCCCCGGAGTACCCCCGAGCCTGGGCAACCTTGCGCCGGACCGCGCCGCCCGCCATTGAGGTCATGACCCGCGCCCTCCAGCTGCTGTCCCACAAGCTGCCTGGCGACAAGGACACCGATCCCGAAATGCCGCGGCTGGTACTGGGCCTGCTCTTCCACTACGATCCAGCCTGACGGATCGCATGCGAGGCACGATCCATGGCGTCCACACCGTCCTGCTCCCCGATATGCTCCAAGGCGACGAACCGCGCCCGATCCGGTTCCGTCCGTGTCGCCGAGAACCTGCGCCGCACATGGGTCTGCTGCGAACTCCGGAAGGCTATCTGCATCGTCCTGCCCTGCGCCCGCCCTGTGGACAGGGCTGAGGTAACGCTATTTGAGGACGGCGGGGCTAAAGGCCGGCCAAATATCGATGCCCCGCCCGCTCCCAAGCCCCCCGATCCCAAGCCTAAGGATCGGTCCAACGATAGGGAGGGAACAGCGCATCGCCGTCTGAGGCGGACCCAGACTCCCCGCATCCGCAAGAAGCGGTAGCTCCGCGGTTCGACACTGGCTGCTTTTTGTCCCTGACCCGCCCCCGCCAAGCTGCGCTGCCGTGACAATCTCCGCCAGTGCTGCCAAGTCCGCTTTCGCTCCCTCGCTGACAAGATGGAGACCATTCGGCAACGTCATCGCCACGGCCGGCCCCCTGAACGAGGACCCCTGAGCCGAGCCCGAGGCGCAGGGGGCCGATCCGCCATAACCGGGCCCCTGCCGATTCCCGCTTCGCGATCGACCGCTTCCGCCTGTCGCAGGACCGCCGCATGCTGTTCGGCGGCGGCGAGTCCTACGGCTACCGCTTCCCTGCCAGCATCGCCGCCAAGGTCCGCAAGCCCATGCTGCGGACCTTTCCCCAGCTGGCCGGCAAGCGCATCGACTATGCTTGGGGCGGAACCTTGGGCATCACCAGGACCCGCCGCCGGACTTCCGGCGCCTTGCCGGGAACATCCTTGGTGCCGGCAGCTGCTCCGGCCACGGCGCCGCCATGGCCAGTCTGGCGATGGCCCGGTACGCGCTTAAGGACCGCCTGTAGGTCCCTGGCTTTAGACTGCCGTTCCTGGGAAATCGAGAGCGGGGAAAATCGAGCCGTGAGCCCCTGTCCGCAGCATGCGGAGCGGGTAACCTGGAGGGATAACCCAGGCGCCGCAGGCAGGAGAGCCCGCAGTCTGTGCCTGAAGCTTTGTTGTCACCGCCGGCGGTGCCCAACACAGAAACGGGCACTGCGCCCGTCTTGAGCGCAGTGCCCATCCCTATCCATCCCCGGCTTTATAAACGGGCGGCCTGAAGCCGGTGGCCGGGCGACCGGCTTCAGGATCTTGGCAGGCCCCCTATAGGGTTCCGCCTATATCTGTGCGCTGTTAATGCGTTAGCTCACAGCTTCTTGGTCCCGATGACGCCGTGCCCTTCGGAGGTTCTCCGGCGGTTTCGGCATGATCGGAGCCATGAACGCACTCCCGGTGTTACCACCGCCCCCACCATTGTGCGAGCCACCACCAGGGTATCCTGCTGTAGGTCTCGGGATCACTCCACCCAGGATTGTTCGCCTGCCCCTCCTGATGCTCCCGTGTGGCATTGGTCAGGTCCTGGAAAGTGGCCTGAAGAGAGGATTGAGACTGGAATCGGGATTCCGATTGCGCCTGTCCCGCCAAGCCTAGGGTCAGCAGGGCAGCTG
>JACOMY010000003.1 GCA_014324045.1 Rhodospirillales bacterium
TCTGGTTACTCCTCATGGTTAGTTCCGTCAGCTGCAATTGCAAGCAGCCGATCCGGATTTGTAGCTCTACATAAAACGCAGTTCCTGTCGAGCCCTTAATCTGACGAAAATGTGATCCTTGCGGATTGAGAACCGCGCCCGCGGCAGCAGCAGGGGTTCTGCCAAGACCCTTGCAAGCTGCCGGCACCGGGCTTGCATTTCACCGGGCTTGCATTTCATGGGGGCCATTTCCTGAGCCTGGGCGTACAAAATTCCCGCGCGAGGGCCGGCGCTGCCCTGGGCTGGGGCAATCGCCCCTTTCCAACAGGATACCTGTCCAAAGCGGACACTTGCCGAAAGTGCCTCGAAAAGCGTTTAGACCGTATGAAAAGTCCGGCTGTGCCGGCCGATTGGGAGGATGACCGCATGAGTGATGTTGTAGCCTATGAGCGCGAGGGCGATATCGGCCTCATCCGGGTGACGAATCCGCCGGTGAATGCCTTGAGCCAGGCGGTGCGCGCCGGGCTGATAGAAGCCTTGACGGTGGGCTATGCGGATGCGGCGGCCAAGGTCCTGCTGCTCTACTGCGGCGGCCGCACCTTCGTCGCCGGTGCCGACATCGAGGAGTTCGGCAAGCCGCCGCTGGAGCCCGGCCTGGGGGCGGCGATCGCCGCCATGGAGGCTGCGCCCAAGGGCATCGTGGCCGCCATTCACGGGACGGCGCTGGGCGGCGGTCTGGAGATCGCCCTGGGCTGCCACTTCCGGGTGGGCCTGCCATCGGCGAAAGTGGGCCTGCCGGAGGTGAAACTGGGCCTGATTCCCGGGGCCGGCGGCACCCAGCGTTTGCCGCGCTTGTGCGGGCTTGAGGCGGCCCTGGATATTATCGCCACCGGACGTCCGGTGCCGGCGGCGGAAGCCCGGAGGCTGGGGATTCTGGACGCCACGATCGACGTGCCGGACGCGAAGACGGCCGGTCTGACCTTCGCCCGCAAGGTTATCGAAGAGGGGCTGCCGGCGGTCCGGGTGCGCGACCGCAAGCTGACCGCCGCGCCGGCCGACCTCTTCGAGAAGACGCGGGCTGCGCTGCGGCGGCGGTCGCGCGGCCAGACCTCGCCTCTGGCCTGTGTCGATGCCGTGGAGGCGGCGGCGGCCTTGCCCTTCGACGAGGGTCTCGTCCGCGAGCGCGCCATCTTCATGGACTGCATGGCCTCGCCGCAGCGCGCAGCCCTGGTCCAGGCCTTCTTCGGTGAGCGGGCGGCCGGCAAGATTCCCGGGCTGGCGCCGGCGGCCGCAGCACGGCCGCTGAACCGGGCGGCGGTGATCGGCGCCGGTACGATGGGCGGCGGCATCGCCATGTGCCTTGCCAATGCGGGCCTGCCGGTGACCCTGGTCGAGGCTACGCAGGAGGCGCTGGACCGCGGTTTGGCGAGGATCCGCGGCAACTACGAGGGCAGCGCCAAGCGCGGCCGCATAAGCCGGGCCGAGGTGGAAAAGCGCATGCGCCTGATCGAGCCGGCGCTCGAGCTCTCGGCCGTTGCCGGGGCCGACATGGTGATCGAAGCGGTCTTCGAGCAGCTGGACGTCAAACGCGAAGTCTTCGCCGAGCTGGACCGGTATGCCAAGCCCGGCGCGGTGCTGGCCACCAATACCTCCTATCTCGACGTCGACAGGATTGCCAGCTTTACCGCCCGCCCCGGCGATGTGCTGGGAATGCACTTTTTCAGTCCGGCCAATGTCATGCGCCTGCTGGAGATCGTGAAGACCGGGCGGACCGCCCCGGATGTGCTGAAGACGGCGCTGCAGGCCGGCAAGTCGATGGGCAAGGTCGCGGTGGTGGCCGGAGTCTGCGACGGTTTCATCGGCAACCGTATGCTGAAGTACTACCGGCGCCAGGTGAGCTACATGCTGGAAGACGGGGCCCTGCCGCAGCAGATCGACAAGGCCATCACCGATTTCGGTTTTGCCATGGGGCCTTGCGCGGTCGAGGACCTGGCCGGTATCGACATCGGCTACCTCAACCGCCGGCGCCAAGACGCAACCCGCGATCCCAACGAGCGCTATGTCGATCTCGCCGACAAGCTCTACGGCCTGGGCCGCCTGGGCCAGAAGACCGGGGCGGGCTGGTACCGTTACCAGAAGGACAGCCGCAAGCCGCTGCCCGATCCGCTGGTGGAGAAGCTGATCCTCGATGCCGCGGCCGCGAAGGGCATTACCCGCCGGGAAATCCCGGACGAGGAGATCCGCAGCCGGGTGCTCTGCGCGTTGGCGAACGAGGGTGCGAAGATCCTGGAAGAAGGGATCGCCTTGCGTCCGTCCGACATCGATCAGGTCTGGATCCATGGCTACGCCTTCCCCGCGCATCGGGGCGGCCCGATGTTCTGGGCCGATGCACTGGGCCTCGGCAAGGTGGTTGCGGCGATGGCGAACGGGGCCCGGAAATGGGACCGGAATTCGGCGCAAAATTGGCAGCCGGCGCCCCTGCTTGCGCGTCTGGCAGCCGAAGGCAGCAGCTTCGCCGCCTGGAGCGAAGCGCGCGGGGAGGGCTAGAACAGGGACTGGGAGCGGCGGCCCGGATTGCCAATCGAATCTCTGCCCCTTGTGTCCTGCACGAACGGGGCGCGCGCCTCGCCGCCGCCGGAGACCTGCCGCCGCTGCCGCGAAGGACGCAGCGGCGGACGATAGGCGGCAGAGCGGTGCAGGGCCGAAATTTTATCCTCTGCCATCCTTGCGGAAAGTTTGTGCAGGCTCTGCACCGGATACGAAGCTTGTATGCAGACCGGTGCTGCCGGCAAGGCCGGGCAGGCGGAGCGAAGTCCGCTCCCCGGACCCTACTCACGCTAGCAACTCCGGTGAAAGTCCTGCTGCGGCAGCCGGGGAGGCTGCTAGTGCCCGCTTATCGGCGGCAAGGCCGGAATGCGGGGGCCCGTTACCTGCCTGGCCAGGCTTTTCAGGTCGGAGCCCAGGGCGACCTTGCCCTGCTGGGCGTAGTTCCCGCGGTTGGCATCGACCGCCGAGAGATCGTAGAGATAGTTCACCATCAGGCCATGGGCGAGGGTCAAGCCGTTGGCCGAGAGGTCGGCCCGCCAATTGATCCTCTCCAACCTGGCGCCGTTGCGCAGGTGAAAGCGGGCAACGGGGTCGAGGCTTTGCCCATCGGCGCGGCGGTCGAGCAAATAGCGCAGGCAAAGCCGCCGCAAGACCGGCTGCAAGACCTCGCTCAAGGCCGCGTCTGCGGCCCAGTCCGCGGTTTCCAGCGCCGCCTGCAGAGCGCGGGGGAAACTGCGTGCGGAGGCGACCGCGCCCTGCAGCTTCTTGCGCTCGGCCTCCGGCGTGATGCGGATCAGCAAGGCGGCCTGCTGCAGGGTCAGCCAGCTGGCGAAACCGGGCAGCGGCGAGAGCGTGGCGAAGGTCTTGAGGTTGGGGAGCTCCTCCTTCAGCCGGCCGACCACCTTCTTGATCAGCCACTCGCCGAAGGCGATCCCCGTCAGGCCCTTTTGCGTGTTGGAGATGGAGTAGAAAATCGCCGAATCGCCGGCCGAGGCATCGACTAAGGGCGCGGTCTCGTCCAGCAGGACCTGAACATTGCCCGCCAAGCCCTCGGTCAGGGCTACCTCGACGAAGGCCAAGGGCTCATCGGGCATGCGGGGATGAAAGAGACCGTAGAGCCGCCGGTCGCTCTCCAGCCTGTTGCGAAGATCCGACCAAGAGCGAATTTCATGCACGGCTTCGTAGTGGACGATCTTTTCCAGCAAGGCCGCCGGGCTGTTCCAGGAGATCCGCCGCACGTCGAGGAAGCCGACATCGAACCAGGATTCGAGCAGGGCCCGCAAGTCCCGGTCGAGAACCTTCAGCGCCGCATTCTCGCGCGCGTAGGTCAAGAGGTCGGCGCGCATATCGACCAGAAACTTGACGCCGGCGGGCAGGCTCAAGAACTGGGTCAGCAGCCGTTCCCAGGGCGGCCGCAGGGCTGCGCGCAGGGCCGCCTGTTCGGCTGCGCGCGCGCCTTCCTCCGCATTCTGCCAGGCCTCGATGGCGCCGGAAATCCCGGCGGGTTCGGCATCGAACTCCTGCACCAGGGTTTCGAGGAAGGCCCGCCGGCCGGCCGCATCGGCGTGCGAATAGGCTTGTCCCAGTTCTGCCGCCTTCAGACGGGCGGACACATCGCCGCCGCGCGCATCGAGACAGCCGGCCATCGCCTCCTTGAGGGCCGGCGCGGTTAAAGAGAGGCTCCGTGCGCTCAAGCCCAGGGTGCGCGCCGCGCCTGCGGCTATGTCCCTGAAGCCCCGCGCCAGATTGCCCCAAGCGCGTTCGATCGCACTCTCCTCGACCGTCTCCATGGCAAGCCTTCCTACCCTGCGATCCACGTTATCCCTCAATCTAGGCCCTAGTGTAGGCGCGGCCTCGCTGCGGCGAAACCGGGTCCAGCCAGCCGGTCCGCTTTCGTTCGGCGCTTTGCCGCATTACCGGTAATGTAACCCGGTGTACGGAAAGTTGTCCGCAGCTTGCGCTTCGAGGCGATGTCATGACAAGCGATCGGGCAGTACCGAAAGCCTGCTTCCCGGTCTTTCTCCCGCGGCAGGGTCCTAAAACCGGCAGGGCAATGCCATCGAGCCTAGGGTCCGGCGCCTTAAGCACTTCACGTCCCCTGCCTCTCGACGATAAGCTTGCCTGCAACCTCCGCGCTGCAGTCGCCAGCGCCGCCAAGGTCTGCTATCGGTTATCGGGCGGTTCCGGGTCTGGCCCCGGTATCCGGTATGCGGGGCTGTGCGCCAAGGATCAGGATAACAGGATTAAGGAGTTCGAGATGACGCTGGGGATGAAAGCGCGAGCGGTCTCGCGGAACCTGGGTCTGGTGGCCGGCTTGGGCGCCTTCCTGACGGCCTGTACGCAGCAGCCTTTGCCCGCCGCCGATCCGGCGCCTGCGCGCGCGCCGCCGCACAGCGGGCAGCCACAACCGGTGGTCGGCAGGGTCCCACCGCCAGCGGTGAGCGCGTACAAGCAAACGGCGGTACCGCAACGCATCCTGGAGATCGATGCCGGCGGCTGGGCGGTGCCCGAGGCCGCTTCGGAACGGCATCGGGCCGATCTGCAATCCTGTTATGCCTTCGCCACTGCCCAGGTCCGCAACGACGCGCGGATAAACGACGATCGCTCGACCGTTTTGAATACGCGCAACGCGGCCCTGGCCGGCAATCTCTTCGCCTACGGCAAGGCAATAGGGCCCTATGCCAACAAGCAGCGCTTCGACCGGCTGTTTCGGGGATGTCTGGTCTCACGCGGCTACCGGCGGAACTAAGGCGATCCGGCCATGATCGAAGGGACATCTACCGCCGCACTCCTGCTGATCGGCAACGAGTTGCTGTCCGGGCGCACCCAGGACGCCAACATGGCGTTCCTCGCGGCACGGCTGGCCGAGATCGGCATTCCCCTGATCGAAGCGCGGGTCGTCCCGGACGTGACCGGGATCATTGCCGAGGCGGTCAATGCCTTGAGACCGCGGGTGACCTATCTCTTCACGACCGGCGGGATCGGTCCGACTCACGACGACATCACGGCGGCTTCGATCGCCCAGGCCTTCGGCGTGCCGCATGTTCTGGACGAGCGCGCGGCCGCGATCCTGCGGGAGCACTATCCGCCCGGAGAGCTGAACGCGGCGCGATTGCGCATGGCAACCTTGCCGCAAGGCGCCGAACTCATCGAGAACCCGGTGAGTAAGGCGCCGGGCTTCCGGATCGGCAATGTCTATGTCATGGCCGGTATTCCGAAAGTGATGCAGGCCATGTTCGAAAGCCTGAAACCGGGCCTGAAGGGAGGGGCGCCGATCCTCTCCGAGAGCGTTACCGTCTACCTGCCGGAGAGCAAGGTGGCGGCCGGCCTGGCCGCCTTGCAAGAACGCTATCCCGGACTCGAACTGGGCAGCTATCCCTTCCAAATGCAGAACAGGTCCGGGACCAGGCTGGTGGTACGCGGAACCGATCCGAAAGCCCTATCGGACTGCCGGGCCGCCATCGTCGCAATGGTTGAGGGACTTGGGGTTGAGGGACTTGGCAGCGAGTCCGCCCGATCTGATCGCCGCTAAAGAATCGCAAGCCGCATGAGCGCAGATTTGCGGCAGCGCCGCTCCGGAGCAGCGCAAGTTCAACGCGAAAACTTAAGCCGCCGGCCGCTGCGATCGCGCAGCGCCAGCCGGCGGGGACAGATGCATTGCGGCCTCATGAACGCTGTGCCGGGCCAAGTCAGCGTGCGACACTGCGCACGCGAAGACTCCCTGCCGCATCGGCACCGCCGCCAAGAGATGCTGCGGCGGCACGTCCCCGCTTGCCATGTCCATTTCCCAGTCCGGATAGGCCGGATCGGAATCGGCGAGGCCGGGAGTTGCCGGCGCCGTTCCCAGCGCCGTTCGAGGTCTGCCATCGGTTACCGGGCCTGACCCCAGGGTCCAGCGGCAAATGGCGGATGGGGTGGGATTCGAACCCACGAGACGGTTGCCCGCCCGGCGGTTTTCAAGACCGCTGCCTTCAACCACTCGGCCACCCATCCCTGCCCCGCGCGCCGCTTGCAGCGGCGAGGTTGTCTATCGCAGGTCGGGGGCCGGCTCAAGGCCCGCTTCGGGTAATGAATGTTTGGCTACTTGACTTTGGGCTACTTAACCTTGGGCAGCGTCTTCGAGCAGCGTCAGGGCCAGAGCGAGGGTGGCGCGCCGAACGACGCTGCGGTTGCCGGGAAAGATGCGCTTTTCCACCCTGAGCGGGCCGCCGCGGCGGGCGGTCGCCAGATAGACCAAGCCGACAGGCTTGCCGGGAGTGGCCCCGCCTGGGCCGGCGATGCCGGTGACCGCGACGGCGAGGTGGGCCGGGCTGCGGACCAGAGCCCCCTGCGCCATGGCCCCGGCGACCTCCGGGCTGACGGCGCCCTCGCTGCCGATGAGGTCCGAAGGCACGCCCAGCAAGGCTTCCTTGGCGGCGTTGGAATAGGTGACGAAGCCGCGCTCGACCACGGCGGAGGAGCCTGGAACCTCAGTCAAGCAGGCGGCGATCAGGCCGCCGGTGCAGCTCTCGGCGGTGGCCAGGGTCAGGCCGGCCCGCCGGCAGGCGGCGAGGAGCTGTGCGGCCTGCTCTATGAGCGGCCGGTCAAGCATGGAAGGCGCCTTGAGCGAGCAGCAGAAGGGAGAGGGTGAGGGCGGCGTAAACCCCGGCCATAAGGTCGTCAGCCATGACGCCGCAGCCGCCGTCCAGTGCTTCCAGGCCGTCGCAGGGCCAAGGCTTCACCATGTCGAAAAAGCGGAAACAGAGCAGGCCCAGCGCCCAGTTGTGCCATTGCTCCCAAGCGCTGCTTGCGGCCAGCGGCAGCAGGGCGGTCCATTGGCCGGCGACCTCGTCGATGACCACCTCGGGCGGGTCCTTTTGGCCGGTGCGGGCAACGTAGATGCCGGCTGCCCAGATACCGAACAGGCTGACGGCCAGGACGGCGGTCAACAGACTGTAAAAGCCCAGCCCCCAGGGACTGGTTCCCCAGACCAATAAACCGGCGGGCGGCAGAGCCGCGAGCGAACCCCAGGTGCCTGGAGCCGGCCGCAGGAGGCCAACGCCGAAGACCAGCGCGACGGTCCTGGCGAATCCTTGCCGGCTCATGCAGACCCGGCCGGCGGCGGCAGGGCGATGGAAACGCTCGCCATTGCAGCGATGCCCTCGCCGCGGCCGGTGAAACCCAGCTTTTCGCTGGTCGTTGCCTTGACCGAGACGCGCGCCAAGGGCAGCCGGGCGATCTCTGCCAAGCGCGCGCGCATCGCCGGACGGTGCGGCCCGACCTTGGGGCGCTCGCAGATCAGGGTCACGTCCAGGTTAACGATATGACCGCCCTTGCCGGCCAGCAGGGCGCAGGCATGCTGCAAAAAGAGATCGGAGGCCGCACCGTGCCATTGTCGATCGCCAGGCGGGAAGTGTTGGCCGATATCGCCTTCGGCCATCGCGCCCAGCAGGGCGTCGACTAGGGCATGGATGCCGACATCTGCATCGGAGTGCCCTTGCAGGCTGCGGTCGTGTTCGATGTAGAGGCCACAGAGCCGGAGGCCGGTACCGGGGATCAGGCGGTGGACGTCGTAGCCTTGACCGCTGCGGAATTCCAGTGCCGTCTCCAGCTTGCGCGCCGCTGCCGCCAGGTCGGCGGCGGTCGTGATCTTAAGGTTGCCGGGCGCGCCCTCCACAGCGAGGACCTCAAGACCGGCGGCCTCGGCCACTGCCGCATCGTCGGTCAGGGCCTGGCCGGCTAGGGCACGGTGGGCATCGAGGATTGTCTGCAGGCGGAAGCCCTGCGGTGTCTGGGCGCGAAAGAGATTGTGCCGTAGCAGGGTTTCCCGAACCGCGCCGCCCTCGACGCGTTTGATCGTGTCGGTGACCGGCAGGCAAGGCAGGGCGGCCGGACACTCGGCGAGGGCGGCGATCACGCGGTCGATCGCCGCCGGGTCGGGAAAAGGGCGGGCAGCGTCATGAATCAGGACGAGGCTGCCGGGCGTCTCCGCCACCTCGGCGAGGCGTTCCAGTCCGAGGCGCACCGAATCTTGCCGTTCCGCGCCGCCGAACGCCGGTTCCATTAGATCCAGACTGCTGGCGGCGGCGCGGTAGAGTGCCAGATCGTCGGGATGGATCACCACGAGGACTCCGTCGACGGCAGGATGCGCGGCAAAGGCCTCCAGGGTCCAAGCCAGAACCGGCCGCCCGGCCAGGTCCCGGTACTGTTTGGGCGGACCCCCGCCGAAACGGTGGCCGCGCCCGGCAGCAACGATGAGGGCAAAGGTCTTTGCCATGGTCTCCAGCGCGAATGTCTAAGACAGCGCTCACAGAGGCCAGAGGCCCGCCCCTGCGGTCAAGAGCGTCAGACCGAGAGCGCTGCCGCCACAGTACACAATGCTCTATAATCCGCAGTCATGCAGCAACCCGATCCGGAGTCTTGCGGTTCTTCTGCCCGGCATCATGGCGCCCCTGTCTGCGCCGCCGGTTCTATCGTTCGCTTGGCACTGTGGCTGCCGGCCGTTTTCGCCCTGCCGTTCTATCCTCTGGCTGCCGCTAACTAGCGCGGTGGCCTAGCCTTGGCTCCCTCGTTCCATCTCTATCTCTTTCTGCAAGAGCTGGAACGGCCGCTCATCGAAGCCAACCCGCGGCAACCGCTTGCGGAGCGCCGCAGTGTTCGGGCCGAATCGAAACACGCTCAGGAAGAAGACGAGAGATCTGGACATTGAGAGCAGCCGGCCGTTTAAATAACTGTGGCTTTCTTGCAACAGAAGTCGCGGGCAACAGGTGACGGAATCTATCGAACATAGCGGCCTGGATCGGAACGGCGCGGTTTCCGGGCGCGCAGCGAAGCCTGTGGTCAGTGCGCGGAGGCTGCTGCTTTGGGCCAAGCGCGGACGTGTCGAGCGTTGGCTGATGCTTGTGCTGCTGATCATGGCGGTGGTCAGCGGCGTTGCGACATTCTTCGCTGTGACCGGCCGGCTGCCCGGTGCGGTCGGCAACACGACCTTGATCGTTCTGTTGCTGCTGGACTTGGTGCTGTTACTGTGTCTCTGCGTGATCGTGGCGCGCCGGCTGGTGACGATCTGGGCAGAGCGTCGGCGCGGACTGGCGGGCGCCCGGCTGCACGCGCGGGTGGTCTCTCTTTTCGGACTTCTGGCGGTCGCGCCGGCGATCGTAGTGGCAATCTTCGCCGCGGTGCTGTTCGACTTCGGATTGAGAATCTGGTTCAGCGATCAGGTGAGCACTGCGATCCGCAATTCGCTGGCCGTGGCCGAGGCCTATCTGGACGAACATCGGCGCGCGGTCGCCGGCGAGGCCGTCGCGATGGCGCGCGTGCTAACCGCTCAAGGGCCGACGCGGCTGATCGATCAACGGCGCTTGCAGGCGCTGCTGTCGCAGCAGGTGAGCAACCGTACGCTCTCCGAGGCGACGATCTTCGACGGCAATCTGCGGCAGGTCGCGCGCGGCGGCTTCCGCGTCTTCGCCGATTTCAATCCCCGCGACCTGACGGCTTGGGCGCTGGAACAGGCCCGCAACGGCGACGTTGTGATCCTACCTGCCGACCGGGGGGCCAGTATCGGCGCCCTGGTCTATCTGGACAGCTTCTCCGACAGCTATCTCTACGTCAGCCGCCCGGTGGACACGCGGATTCTCGGGCAGATCGACCGGTCCCGCGGTGCCGTTGCGCTCTACAGGGATCTCGAAGGACAGCGGTACGATCTGCAGGTCGCTTTCGCCGTGGTCTTCTCGCTGGTTGCAGCGTTGCTGCTCTTGGTGGCGATTTGGATCGGTCTGGCGGTTGCCAATCACCTGACCAAGCCGGTCAGTAGCCTGATCGCCGCTGCTGAGCGCGTGGCCGGTGGCGATCTGACCGCGCGTCTGCCGCCGCCCAAGACTGGCGATGAGGTCGCGAGCCTGATCTCGGCCTTCAACCGGATGACCGAACAGCTGCAGCAACAGCGCGGCGATCTGCTGGCCGTCAATCGCCAGAGCGAAGAGAGCCGGCGTTTTATCGAAGCGGTGCTGAGCGGCGTTTCCTCGGCCGTCGTCGGGCTCGATTCCCTCGGGCGAATTCGCTTGGCCAACAACGCAACCGAGACCCTGCTGGGGGCCGGCAGCGAGACTCTGAACGGAAGCCAGCTTGGCGAGTATCTGCCGGAGGTGCGCGGTCTGGTGCAGCGTGCCCGGGCGCGGCCCGGCCGCTATGCCGAGCGCCAGATCGCCTTCGACCGTCCAGACGGCCAGACCCGTCACCTCTTCGCCCGGGTCTTGGCGCAGGGCGGTGGCGGACAGGCTGTCCAAGGATTGGTTTGTACTTTCGAGGATGTGACCGACCTGCTGTCCGCACAACGCAAGGCTGCCTGGGCCGATATTGCCCGTCGCATCGCCCACGAAATCAAGAATCCCTTAACCCCGATTCAACTCTCGGCCGAGCGCTTGAAACGCAAGTATCTGAAGCAGATCGATCAGGACCCGCAGACCTTTTCACTCTGTACCGACACCATCGTGCGCCAAGTGGCGGACATCGGCCGTATGGTGGACGAGTTTTCCTCCTTCGCCCGTATGCCGAGCCCGGCGATGGCCCCGCAGGACATGGGGGCGCTGATGAAAGAAGCGGTCTTCCTGCAGCGCCAGGCGTATCCTGAGGTGGCTTTCACCCTCGACTTGCCCGAAGCGCCCCTGGTGCTGGACTGCGACGCCCGCCAAGTGACACAGGCCCTTACCAATGTCTTGCTGAACGCGGCCCAGGCCCTGCACAAGAAGGGAGATACCGGGAAGGAGAAGGGCCGCATTGCCTGCAGCCTGGAAGCTGGGGCCGGGACGGTGGAGGTCGTGGTGACCGACAACGGCCCGGGACTGCCGGGCGGAGATCCCAGCCGCCTGACCGAGCCCTACGTGACCCATAAAGCACGGGGCACAGGCCTGGGTCTGGCGATCGCGAAGAAGATTATGGAGGAACATGGCGGCGCGCTGCTGCTGGCCAATCGGCCGGATAGCGGTGGCGCCCGCGTGAGCCTCAGTTTTCACAAGAACCGCCTGTCCAAGGCGAGGGCAGCCCAAGAAGAGGCGAGTTAGACCATGCGCAATCCCCCCTTGGCACGCGAAGTGCTGATCGTCGACGACGAGGCCGATATCAGGCTGCTGCTATCCGGCATCCTGGAAGACGAGGGCTATTCGACCAGGAAGGCGGGGGATGCCGATCAAACCCTGGAGGCCTTGAACGAGCGCCTACCGCATTTGATCGTGCTGGATATCTGGTTGGAGGGCTCCCGACTGGACGGGCTCGAGCTGCTGCGAGTCTTGATCGAGCAGCACCCCGATATCCCCATCGTCATGATCTCGGGCCACGGCACGGTCGAGATGGCGGTAAACGCCATTCGCAACGGTGCCTACGACTTCATCGAGAAACCCTTTAAGACCGATCCTCTGTTGCTGTGCATCGAACGCGCCATGGAGGCCGCACGCCTCAAGAGCGAGAACCGGGAGCTGCTGGAACGCGCCGGCATGCAAGACGACCTGATCGGGCGCTCCAGCACGATCACGGGGTTACGACAGGCGATTCAACGGGTGGCGCCCACCAACAGCCGGGTGCTGCTGACCGGACCGCCGGGCAGCGGCAAGGAGGTGGCAGCCCGGATGATTCATCGCTTGTCGCGCCGGGCCAGCGGACCTTTCGTAGCGATGAACTGTGCCGCCTGGGCGGTTGAACGGTTGGAGCAAGAATTCTTCGGCACCGAGGGTGAGCGCAGCATCGGCGACGAGCGCAAGATCGGCGTCCTAGAGCGGGCGCACGGCGGGACTCTGTTGTTGGACGAGATTGCCGACCTGCCGCTGGAGATGCAGGGCCGCCTGGTCCGCACCTTGCAGGATCAATCCTTCGAGCGGATCGGCGGCAAGCGCCGGATCGAGATCGATATCCGCGTGTTGGCCGCCACCAATCGCGACTTGCAGCGGCTGATGCGCGAGGGGCGTTTTCGCGAAGACCTCTATTATCGCTTAAATGTAGTGCCGATCGCTCTGCCGCAGTTGAGCGAGCGGCGCGACGATATTCCCCTGCTGGCCGAACACCTTATGCGCCGCGCGGCTGAGGCCGCCGGGCTGACCCAGCGCTCCTTGGCCAATGACGCGCTGGCCACTCTGCAGAGCTGCGACTGGCCCGGCAATATCCGCCAACTGCGTAACGCGATCGAGTGGGCCTTGATCATGGCGCCGGGAGATCCGGGCGAACCCTTGACTGCCGACCATCTCCCGCCCGAGATTGCCGGGAACGCGCCGACGGCCCTGCGCGGCGACGGTTCGACGGATCTCTTAGAGCTGCCGCTGCGTGAGGCCCGCGAGGTCTTCGAACGGCAATATCTGGAGGCGCAGTTACTACGTTTCAGCAGCAACATTTCGCGCACGGCCACCTTCGTCGGCATGGAACGTTCTGCGTTGCATCGCAAACTCAGGAGCCTCGGCATTCAGGCGGAACGATGATCTTTTGAATCTATAGGGTAAATATATGGATTTAAATATATTTTTGATGTGTTTCCGATAACGATCAGCCAAGCGCCTTGGTGAACTGCGGCAGAGCGTGCAGGCTCTGCCGGCCGGTGAGCGATTGGCAAGAGCCTCGACCCTCGTTTTGTAGTGCAGCAATGGAGTTAGGAGATCTGCCATGAAGGTGATCATTTGCGGGGCGGGCCAGGTAGGCCTGAACATCGCACGCTACCTCTCGGCGGAAGCCTCCGACATCACGGTCATCGATCAGCGTGCCGAGATCGTACAGAAGGCAGCGGACAGCTTGGATGTGCGCGGCATCGTCGGCTATGCCTCGCACCCGGATGTTCTGGCGGAAGCCAATGCCGACAAGGCGGACATGCTGATAGCCGTCACCCAAATGGACGAGATCAACATGGTGGCCTGCCAAGTTGCCCATTCGCTGTTCGATGTGCCGACCAAGATCGCGCGGGTGCGTAGCCAGACCTATCTCAATCCTCTTTGGTCGGACCTCTACGGCAGCGGCAACCTGCCGATCGACGCCATTATCTCGCCGGAGGTGGAGGTCGCGCAAGCGATTGCCCGGCGCTTCTCTGTGCCCGGCGCTTTCGACGTGATGCCGATGGCCGACGGCAAGGTAACCCTGATCGGCGTGCGCTGCACCGAGGACACGCCGATCCTGGAGACGCCGCTATGGCAGCTGACTGAACTCTTTCCCGACTTGGCGCTCTCGGTAGCTGGCATCTGGCGCGCCGGTAACGGGATCATTCCTGAGGACGAGGAGCGGCTGCAGGCCGGCGACGATGTCTATTTCGTCGCCGACAGCGAGCATGTGGTGCGTGCCATGGCCGCCTTCGGTCATGAGGATCAGGAGGCCCGCCGCGTCGTGATCTTGGGCGGTGGCAACATAGGCCTCTACCTGGCCACGCTATTGGAAGGGGAGGCCCATCACCTGGCGGTGCGGGTCGTCGAGGTGGACCGCGGGCGGGCGTCCGAGGTGGCGCAGGCGCTGGATCACGTGGTGGTACTGTGCGGTTCGGCGCTGGACCAAGAAGTCCTGGACGAGGTAAACATAGAAACGGCGGAGACGGTCGTGGCCGTGACCGACGACGACGAGACCAACATTTTAGCCTCTTTGCTGGCTAAGCGGAACGGTTGCCGTCGGGCAGTGACTCTGATCAACAATGCCAGTTATGCCACGCTGACCGGTACCTTGGGCATCGACGCCGTGGTGAACCCGCGGGCCATCACGGCATCCAAGATCTTACAGTACGTGCGGCGCGGCCGCATTCGCAAGGTCCACTCCGTCGCCGAAGGCTTTGCCGAGGCCATCGAGGCTGAGGCGCTGGAGACCTCCGGTCTGGTCGGGGTCCCGTTGCGCGACGCCGCTCTTCCGCATGGCGTCCACGTCGGCGCCGTGGTGCGAGCAGAACAGGTCATCGTCGCGCGGGGCGACACCGTCATCCGACCGGGAGACCAAATGGTCCTCTTCGCCGCGCAGCAGGACGTCAAGCATCTTGAAAAGCTGTTAGCGGTAAAGCTGGAGTACTTCTAATGCCTGTGCAGATCGATCGTCAATCGATGACGGTTGCGTTCAGGTAGATACAAGTGGCAAAGCTCCTGTCGATTTTGTCAGGGTGTCGTGCTATGTGCTCGAACTCTTCGGGTTTGCACATGAAGTTCTCGATGAGATGGTGCCAGCGATAGACATGCTTGTCGAGAGGATGCGGGCGGATGTGGCTCGACGGCAGCTTTGGCGCCGCGCTCGTTCAAATCGGCGACGATGCTGTCACTGTCGAAGGCCAAGAATCCCATCCTCGCACGTTACCGCACGGGACTGGACCACATGGGAGCGGACAGCGGAGCAGGCATCGGCAAGGCTTAAGCAGCCGATGGCCCCCGGCATAGGCCTCTGTGACCCGGCGGCCCGGACTGCAGGGCCTAGTTGAAGGCTTGAAGGTCGGTTTGTGCCCGGCCCAGGATCAGGGCGTGCACGTCGTGCGTGCCTTCGTAGGTGTTGACCGCCTCCAGGTTCATCACATGACGGATCACGTGGTACTCGTCCGAGACACCGTTGCCGCCGTGCATGTCGCGGGCGGTGCGCGCAATCTCAAGCGCCTTGCCGCAGGAGTTCCGCTTGATCAGGCTGATCGCCTCCGGCAGTTCCTTGCCTTCGTCGATCAAGCGGCCGACGCGTAGGCTGGACTGCAGGCCGACGGCGATCTCCGTCTGCATGTCGGCCAGTTTCTTCTGGATCAACTGGGTGGCGGCTAGCGGACGGCCGAACATGGTGCGATCCAAGGTATATTGCCGGGCAGCATGCCAGCAGAATTCGGCCGCGCCCAAGGCGCCCCAGGCGATGCCGTAACGGGCCCGGTTCAGACAGCCGAAGGGTCCCTTGAGCCCGACTGCGTTAGGCAAGAGGTTCGCTTCCGGCACGAAGACATCGTCCATGACGATCTCCCCGGTGATCGACGCGCGCAGGCTGAATTTGCCTTCGATCTTCGGGGTTGTCAGGCCATCCATGCCGCGCTCTAAAACGAAACCGCGAATCTTGCCGTCGGGATCGCTCTTGGCCCAAACCACCATCACGTCGGCAATCGGGGAGTTGGTGATCCACATCTTGGCGCCCGTCAGGCGATAGCCGCCCTCTACTCGCTTGGCAACGCTTCGCATAGAGCCGGGGTCGGAGCCGGCGTCGGGCTCGGTCAGGCCGAAGCAGCCGACCTTGGCGCCGCTGGCGAGATCGGGCAGCCAGCGCCGACGCTGTTCTTCGCTGCCGTAAGCATGGATCGGGTGCATGACCAGGGAGGACTGCACGCTCATGGCCGAGCGATAACCGCTATCTACCCGCTCGACCTCGCGGGCGACCAGTCCGTAGCAAACGTAGGAGACCTCGGCGCAGCCGTAGGTGGCCGGCAGGGTCGAGCCGAGGAATCCGAGCGCGCCCATCTCGTGCACGATCTCGCGGTCGAAGCGTTCGTGGCGATTGGCTTCCAAGATTCGCGGCAACAGCTTGTCTTGGCAATAGTCGCGCGCCGCATCGCGGATCATGCGCTCTTCTTCGCTCAGTTGTTCTGCCAACAACAGAGGGTCTTCCCACTGAAAGGCGGTGGGCACGGGTTTGGGCAGCTCGATGGCAGCTTCGGCGGGGCTCATGGCGTCATTCTCCGGGGCGTTGTTCGTCTTGCAGGGAACCTAGGTGCTGTCGTGCGGCGGCGCCACCTCGGACGGCGTCTTCTTCACGCTGTTGCTTCCTTACGGTTTAATCGCGCTGAGCCTAGGGGTCCGTTAAAAGTTCTGCAAAGTGCAACATCGACAGGGACATTCCCAAGAGCGATGGTCCACCGCTCGCAGAGATTAAGTGCAGATTAGGTGCGGGAGATGTTACCGAACTACATTTGGCCGTAGAACAGCTCCCGCATAGGCTCTTGCCGGCGCGGAAGGGCTTGGTCTAGCCTTACGCCTAATCGGGGGTGCAGCGCCTATCCAAGCGATAAAGCGGAAGCGCCCTGCAAAGAGTTTCGGACGGGGTAGTTGCGCAAGTCTGGTCGGTGTCTCGCCTGTGTCGGCCATCGCGGTTGCCACGGCTTTCTAGATTGAGACGGCTTCTTGCCCGGCCTTCCTTTGAGCTACCGATAAGGTGGAGCGACGGCGATGGAGCCTTTTCTTCAATTCCTCATAAACGGCATCACTTTGGGCTCAATCTACGGCCTGATCGCCATCGGCTACACCATGGTCTACGGCATCATAGGCATGATCAACTTTGCCCATGGCGACGTTTACATGATCGGTGCCTTCAATGCCGTGATTGTCTATTTGGTCTTAGGCATCCTGGGCGTGACCTGGGTCCCACTGGCCCTGGTGCTGGTGCTGCTCCTCGCGGTGGTGCTGACCTCCACCTACGGCTGGGCGGTGGAACGCCTGGCTTATAGACCGCTACGCGGATCCTTCCGTTTGGCGCCGCTGATTACCGCGATCGGCATGTCGATCTTCCTGCAAAACTACGTGCAGCTGCTGCAGGGCGCACGCAACAAGCCCTTGCCCCCTGTGATCCAAGGTTCTTTCGATCTCACCAGCGGGAGCGACTTCGTGGTCAAGCTGGGTTTCATGCAGATCCTGATTGTGGTCACAACCGTCGCCTTGATGGTCGTCTTTACCTATCTCATTACCAAGACGCCGCTGGGGCGCTCGCAGCGCGCTTGCGAGCAGGATCAAAAGATGGCTTCGCTGCTGGGCGTCGACGTCAATCGCACCATCGGCTTGACCTTCGTCATCGGTGCGTCGCTGGCGGCCGTGGCGGGTTTCATGGTGACGCTCTACTACGGTGTCGTGGATTTCTACATCGGCTTCCTGGCCGGCATTAAAGCCTTCACCGCGGCTGTCTTGGGCGGCATCGGCTCGTTGCCGGGGGCTATGCTGGGCGGCATCCTGATCGGGCTGATCGAGGCCTTCTGGTCCGGCTACTTCAGCGTCGAGTACAAGGATGTGGCCGCCTTCTCAATCCTGGTCTTGGTGTTGATCTTCAGACCCACGGGGCTGTTGGGTCGGCCCGACATCGAGAAGGTTTGATCGCCATGAGGCAAACCTCTCTCTTCGACCCGGCCTTCCTGCGCCCGATTCTGGCCTTCCTGCGCCCGATTCTGATCGATGCCGCCAAGGCGGCGGGCATCGCCACGCTGTTGACCGTCTTCATGGTGGGCATCCGCACCGTCGACAATCCGCAAGGCTTGCAGGCGGAGTATCGCTTCGACGACGTCTTCACGGCTGTCGCGATTGTGTTCTTCGGGCGGATCGCGTTGTCTCTGTTAAGCGGAGGCCGCGTGTTGGCCGGCCTCGTTGTTGTTGGCGGCTTCTCCGCCTGGATGCTGATCGCCCTCCTGACCGTCGGCGAGACGGGTATCGGCCTGTTGCCCAAGCCCTTCGCCAGCACCGTGGTCTGCTGGATCGTGACCTTGGCGGCCATCGGCTTCAGCCTGCGCGGCTTTTTCCTGCTGACCCGCGGGGATAAAGGGGCCCCGGCCGTCTTCAAGGAGGAGGGCGCGCTCTCCCTTCGGAGAATGACGCCCTGGATCGGCGCCGCCCTCATCCTCTTCGCCTTCGTCATGCCTTGGTTCGATTTTGCCAACCGGCGGATTATGGACATGGCGGTCTTGGTGCTGACCTACGTGATGCTGGGCTGGGGGCTCAACATCGTGGTTGGGCTGGCGGGCCTCTTGGACTTGGGCTACGTCGCATTCTACGCTGTTGGCGCCTATACCTTCGCGCTGACCTCTTTCTACTTCGACCTCGGTTTTTGGGTGGCGCTGCCGGTGTGCGGCGCCATGACGGCCTTTTTCGGCGTCATGCTGGGGTTCCCGGTGCTGCGATTACGCGGCGACTATTTGGCGATCGTTACCCTTGGATTCGGTGAGATCATCCGCGTGATCCTGATCAATTGGTGGTGGTTTACCGGCGGTCCGGACGGCATCCGCGGCATCCCGCGCCCCACCTTCTTCGGCATGGAGTTCCGGCGAAAACCCAGGGAAGGGGAGGAGACCTTCCACAGCTTCTTCGATCTGGACTACAGTTCCGTCGACCGCATCGTCTACCTCTACTACATCATCTTGTTGCTGGCGCTGATCACCAACCTCTTTACCATGCGCATGCGCCGCCTGCCGGTGGGGCGCGCATGGGAGGCCTTGCGCGAAGACGAGGTCGCCTGCCGGGCGCTGGGGATCAACCCGGTCAACACCAAGCTGACGGCCTTCGGGTTGGGCGCCATGTTCGGCGGCTTTGCCGGCTGCTTCTTCGCCGCCCGTCAGGGCTTCATCAGCCCGGAGAGCTTCACCTTTATCGAGTCGGCGGTGATCCTGGCGATCGTCGTCCTGGGCGGATTGGGCAGCCAGATCGGTGTGGTGATTGCCTCGATCCTGCTGATCGGCGTGCCGGAACTATTCCGTGAATTGCAGGAATACCGCATGCTTGCCTTCGGCGGCGGCATGGTCCTGGTGATGGTCTGGCGGCCGCGCGGGCTGCTGTCCCATCGCGATCCGACGGTGAGACTGTTCAAAGGCCGCAGAACCAAGTCGGCCAGGCCCTCCGAGGGGACGGCGTGATGGCGGGCACAGCGGACCCGTCGGTTTCAGGCGGGGCCAAGTCCTTGTTGATGGTCGAGCATCTGACCATGCGCTTCGGCGGTCTGATCGCGATCAACGACGTCTCCTTCGCCGCCGGGCAGGGGCAGATCACGGGGATCATCGGCCCCAACGGTGCGGGCAAGACCACGGTCTTCAATTGCCTGACGGGCTTCTACAAGCCCAGCGTGGGCCGCTTGAGCCTGGATCATCCCCAAGGGGGGCGGTACTTTCTTGAACGCATGGAGGGCTTCCGCATCTCGCAGGTTGCCTCGGTGGCGCGGACCTTTCAGAACATTCGCTTGTTCCCGGCCATGAGCGTGCTGGAGAACCTGATGGTCGCCCAGCACAACAAGCTGCAGCACGCCTCGCAGTGGTCAATTGCCGGTCTCTTGGGCCTGCCGGGCTACCGGCAGGCTGAACGCGACGCGGTGGCAATGGCCCGCGGCTGGCTTAAGCGCATCCGCATGGAGGAGCGCGCCGACGAACCGGCCGGAAGCCTGCCCTACGGTGCCCAGCGGCGGCTTGAGATCGCCCGCGCGATGTGTACCGAGCCGGTGTTGCTCTGCCTCGACGAGCCGGCAGCCGGCTTGAATCCGACCGAGTCGGCGGAGCTCAATCAGTTGCTGCTGCAGATCCGCGACGAGGAGGGGATCGGCATTCTCCTGATCGAGCACGACATGTCGGTGGTGATGAAGATTTCCGATCATATCGTGGTCCTGGACCACGGACAGAAGATCTCCGACGGCACGCCGGCCGAGGTGCAGGCCGATCCGGCGGTGATCCGCGCCTATCTGGGCGAGGAAGAAGACGAGGAGGACGCATGAACAAGGTCCTCACCATCGAGAATGTCCAGACCTTCTACGGCCACATCCAGGCGCTCCACGGCGTTAGCCTGGATGTCGACGAGGGCGAGATCGCCACCCTGATCGGCGCCAACGGGGCCGGCAAGTCGACCCTCTTGATGACCATCTGCGGTGATCCCCAGGCCAGAAGCGGCCGCATCGTCTACAAGGGCGAAGAGATCACCGGCAAGCCGACCTACGAGATCATGCGCATGGGCATCGCCCAATCGCCGGAAGGACGGCGCATCTTCCCGCGCATGACGGTGCTGGAAAACCTACAGATCGGCGCCACCATCTTGGGCCCCGACCGCTTCGAAGAAGACCTGGCCAAGGTCTACGAACTCTTCCCCATTCTGAAGGAACGCGAGCGGCAGCGCGGCGGCACCTTGAGCGGCGGCGAGCAGCAGATGCTGGCAATCGGCCGGGCCTTGATGAGCCGGCCGCGCTTGCTGTTGCTGGACGAACCTTCGCTCGGCATTGCACCGCTGATCGTCAAGCGTATCTTCGAGGCCATCCGTCGGATCAACGAGGAAGAGAAGATGACCATCTTCCTGGTGGAGCAGAATGCGCACCACGCCTTGCGGCTGGCGCACCGCGGCTATGTCATGGTTAACGGCCGCATTCAGTTGACCGGCAGCGGCCGCGACCTGCTGGCTAACCCCGAGGTCAGAGCGGCCTATCTGGAGGGAGGTCGCTGATGGATGCGATCCTGGGCGACGACCCGCTGGTTTTCATCGGACTTACCTGTGTTCTGTTCGGCGGCGCCGGCTTCATGATGGGGCAGGCCATTGCCCGCACCTGGCGCCCGCCGGTCCAGATTCTACTCTACGGTTTGGGCCTGACGCTCTTCAATCGTTTTCTGGTCTATGCGCTGTTCGATGGCGATGCGCTCTCCATAGTGGGATTCGTCGTCGACGCGCTAGTGATCTGTCTTCTTGCCTTTCTGGCCTATCGAATCGCTTCGGTGCACAGGATAACCGCACAATATCCTTGGCTCTACGAACGTGCCGGCCTCTTCGGTTGGCGCGAGAAGGGAGCCGACAGGCTCGATTAGGAAGAACTAGACTGTCCATGCCGACGTGTGTAAAGTTCCTGCTACGCTGGTGCTCTAATGGCCTCAGATGGGGTTTCAGCGGTACCAGGGCGGCCCGGCCCAACGTCGGATTCGGGTCTTTCGCTAGGGAAGCAATTGGGAGATTAGAGGTTATGAAGAAGTTTGCACTCGGTATCTCGGCGATCGCCCTGTCAGTAGGGCTCTGCACGGCCGCTCAGGCCGATATAGTCATCGCCACCGCGGGGCCCATGACCGGCGACTACGCCGCCTTCGGTCAGCAGATGCGGTCGGGCGCCACGGCCGCGGTCAAGGACATCAACGCCAAGGGTGGCGTCAACGGCGAGTCGTTGGTGCTGGAAATCGGCGACGATGTCTGCGATCCCAAGCAGGCTGTGGCGGTCGCCAACGACTTCGTCCAGAAGGAGGTTGTCTTCGTTGCCGGTCACTTCTGCTCCGGCTCTTCGATCCCGGCCTCGGACGTCTACATCGAGGAAGGCATTTTGCAGATGACCCCGGCCTCGACCAACCCGCAATTTACCGACGGGCCGGCCGCCGAGGGCGTCACCACCATCTTCCGTACCTGCGGACGCGACGATCAGCAGGGTGACTTTGCCGGCAAGTGGATCGCCACTCACATGGGCGACAAGAACATCGCCGTGCTGCACGACAAATCGACCTATGGCAAGGGCATCGCCGACCTGACCAAGGCCATGCTGAACGCCGAGGGCGTGACTGAGAAGCTCTATGAAGCCTATACTGCCGGTGAGCAGGACTACACCGCGCTGGTCTCCAAGCTGAAGGCCGAAGGGATCGACGTGATCTACCTCGGTGGCTACCATACCGAGGGTGCCCTGATCGTCCGCCAGGCCCGAGAACAGGGCCTTGAGGCGCAACTGATCGGGCCGGATTCCCTGAATACCCTAGAGTTCGTGTCGATTGCCGGCGACGCCGCCGACGGCGTCATGTTCTCCAACGCGGCCGAGGCCCGCAACCTGCCGTCCGCGCAGGAGGTGGTCGCCGAGATCCGCAAGGGCGGCTTCGAGCCGGAAGGCTACACCCTCTCGACTTACGCTGCGATCCAGGTTTGGGCCATGGCCGCCAACGCGGCCGGCACCACCGATTCCGAGACGGTGGCCGAGACGCTGCGCTCGAAGGATTGGGACACCGTAATCGGCACCATCGGCTTCAACGAATCGGGCGATCTGAAGGAGGCTTCTTACGTCTGGTACGAGTTTAAGGACGGTGACTACGAAGAGATGGCCAGGTAAGCAGGCTTCGCCGGATCGGTCTTGAAACCGATTGGAGCGTTGGAGACGGGGGCCGCGTGGTGACACACGGCCCCTTGCTCTTTCCGCTTGACCTCTTCGCTCATGGTCGCCAGTTCGCTCAAGAGTGATCGGCTTCAGGGACGGATGTCAATTCCTAGCGATCCATCTCTAAGCCTGCTGCACAAAAGCAATGCAGCAGGAAGCCTAAACCTCAACAAAATCCAGACAGCCGCAATTGAGTTGCCGTTGTTCTTGGTGGCCACCTCCGCGGCGCTGCTTGCCGAAGAGATGCGGCGCCTTTGCAAGCCTCTTAAGGATTGCAACCAGGTTGAGCTCCCCCAAATACACTGGCGAAGGGCAGCTTCCTACATTATCTGAACCCTTCGTGCCTACACGGCACCTGTCCCAGGGGATTGACGATGTCTTTGACGGTTGCCTTGGCCAGCGATCATGCAGGCTTCGAGTTGAAAGCGGTCCTGAAGAGCGAGCTGGAAGGGCTCGGCCACCAGGTTCTTGATCTGGGAACCGACGGACCGGAGCAGGTAGACTATCCCGACTTCGGCGCCGCCGCGGGGCGCGCCGTCGCCGAGGGGCTTGCGCCCTTGGGCGTTATCGTCTGTGCGAGCGGGATCGGTATCTCCATTGCCGCCAATCGCTACGCCGGTGCACGCGCTGCGCTTTGCCATGACGCGACCGCTGCACGGCTCGCCAGAGAGCACAACGACGCCAACATCCTGGCCTTAGGCTCTCGCGTCATAGGTTCTGAAGTCGCAAAAGAATGCCTAAAGATCTTTCTCGCTACAGAGTTCGCCGGCGGCCGCCATCAAGGTCGTGTCGACAAACTTGGGCAACCGTAAGCGGGGTCTTGCGCCGCGCCGTCACTCTAACGAAGAAAGGGTCGACCTTATGTCCAGCACAGCCACCGCCTACATACCCGAAGAGACCTTCTTCAATGCGCATCTGACCGAGACCGATCCGGATCTGGCTGCTGCCATCGCCGGTGAGCTCGGCCGCCAGCAGGATCAGATCGAGTTGATCGCGTCCGAGAACATCGTCTCGCGTGCGGTTTTGGAAGCCCAAGGTTCCGTCCTCACCAACAAGTATGCCGAGGGCTATCCTGACCGTCGCTACTACAACGGTTGCGAGCATGTCGACGTGGTCGAGCGGTTGGCCATCGATCGCGCCAAGCGCCTGTTCGATTGCAGCTTCGCCAATGTGCAGCCGCACTCCGGCGCGCAGGCCAACCAATGCGTGATGTTGGCGCTGGCGAAGCCGGGCGACACCATCCTGGGGCTCTCGCTGGACGCAGGCGGCCACTTGACGCACGGCGCGCGTCCGAACCTCTCGGGCAAGTGGTTCAATGCCGTGCAGTACGGCGTGCGCGAGAGCGACGGTCAGATCGACTTCGACGAGGTCGAGAGCCTGGCCAAAGAGCACAAGCCGACCATCGTCATCACTGGCGGTTCCGCCTATCCGCGCCACATCGACTTCGCCCGCTTTCGCGCAATCGCCGATTCCGTCGGGGCGCTGCTGCACGTCGATATGGCGCACTTCGCCGGCCTGGTGGCCGCGGGCGTGCATCCCTCGCCGCTGCTGCACGCGCATGTGGTGACCACAACGACGCATAAGACTCTTCGCGGTTCGCGCGGCGGCATGGTGCTGTCTAACGACGGGACGATCGGCAAGAAGATCGACAGTGCGGCCTTCCCCGGTCTGCAAGGCGGCCCCTTGATGCATGCCATCGCCGGCAAGGCTGCAGCCTTCGGCGAGGCGCTCAAGCCCGAATTCAAGATCTACTGCCAGACCGTCCTCGATAATGCGCAGGCCCTGGCCAGTACTCTGCTCGACAAGGGCTTGGATCTGGTCTCGGGCGGTACCGACACCCATCTGCTGCTGGCCGATCTGCGTCCCAAGGGGCTAACCGGCAACATCGCCGCCGAGAGCCTGGAGAATGCTGGTATCACCTGCAACAAGAACGGCGTGCCGAACGATCCCGAGAAGCCGACCGTGACTTCGGGCGTGCGCCTAGGCACGCCGGCCGGTACCACCCGCGGCTTCGGTCCGGCGGAGTTCGTACAGATCGGCGAGATGATTAGCACCGTGCTTGACGGTCTCAAGGCCAACCCGGAAGACAACTCTGCCGCCGAGGCCAAGGTGCGCGGTCAAGTGAAGGCGCTCTGCGATCGTTTTCCGATCTATAGCGCGCTTTAAGACCCTGGCCTAAGTCTTCGATCGAGGGCTGTTCTTCGAGCCATCCTCGATTGCTGTCCGCAGCTTGGCCCATGCGCACCGCGGCCTTGGACAAGAAGGGGGTTCCGGACACGGGGCTAGTTGGGGCAGCTTAGCGGTCGGCAAGGTCTAAGGAGCTGACATGCGCTGCCCCTTCTGCGGCAATGACGAGACACAGGTGAAGGATTCCCGTCCGACCGAAGACTCCTCTGCGATCCGGCGGCGGCGTCAGTGTTCCAACTGTGGCGCGCGCTTCACAACCTTCGAGCGGGTGCAGCTGCGCGAGTTGACCGTGGTCAAGAGTACCGGCCAGCGCGAACCCTTCGACCGTGAGAAGCTCATGCGGTCGATGGCGATCGCCCTGCAGAAGCGCCCGGTGGACCCGGATCGCGTGGATCGGGTGGTGAACGGCATCCAACGTCGCCTGGAGAGCTCCGGCGAGACCGACATTCCCAGCAAGGCGATCGGGGAGTTGGCGATGGATGCGCTGGTGCATCTGGATAAGGTCGGCTATGTGCGCTTCGCCTCTGTCTACCGCAACTTCCGCGAGGCGCGCGACTTCGAGGAGTTCGTGGGCAAGCTTGCCCGCATGACCGATCCGGATTGATGCCGCTATGACGGAGAAGGCCGACGACGAAGCCTTCATGGCAGTAGCCTTGCGGTTGGCACGACGCGGTCTTGGACGCGTCTGGCCCAATCCGGCGGTCGGTTGCGTGCTGGTCCGGGGGAACCGGGTGGTTGGGCGCGGCTGGACTGGGGACGGCGGCCGCCCACATGCGGAAACGGTGGCACTATCGGTGGCAGGACCGGCGGCGTCTGGGGCGACGGCCTATGTTTCACTGGAGCCCTGTTCGCATGTCGGCAAGACGCCGCCTTGCTCCGAGGCCCTGATCGCCGCCGGTGTCGTGCGTGTGGTCACAGCGACCGAAGATCCAGATCCCAGGGTGCAAGGTAGAGGACACGAACGGCTGCGCAAAGCCGGCATCGCCGTCACCGAAGGGGTCTGCCGGCTGGCCGCCGATGACCTGAACGCGGGCTTCTTTCAGCGGGTTCGCCACGGCCGTCCGATGGTAACCTTGAAGTTGGCGATGAGCTTGGACGGCCGCATTGCGACGCACAACGGCCAAAGCCGATGGATCACTGGTGCGGAGTCTCGTGCGCGCGCCCATCTTCTCCGCGCCGAGCACGACGCGGTGATGATCGGCAGTGCCACGGCGATTGCCGACAATCCACGCCTGACGGTCCGCCTGCCGGGCGCCGAAGGCTATCCCTTGCGGATCGTGGCGGACGGACGCCTGACCCTGCCGCTGACCCATGAACTGGTGCGCACGGCGCGGGAAGTGCCGACTTGGCTGCTGACCCGGGCCGACGCCGACCGGACGCGGCGGCGTGCTTTCGAGGAGGTGGGTATGGAGGTGTTGACGCTCAAGGGGACCGAGGCGGCGCCCTTGGACTTGGGCAAGGCCCTAAAGCTGCTGGGAGAGCGGGGGCTTACGCGGGTCCTGGTGGAGGGGGGCGGCCGCCTGGCGGCTTCGCTTCTGTCCGCGGATCTGGTGGATCGTCTGGTAGTCTTCTACGCCGATATGGCCATCGGAGGAGACGGTGTGCCCGGTATTGCCGGTCTCGGTCTGCACCATTTGGCGGACGCCCCGCGTTTTCGCCGTCGTTCGGTCGAACACGTCGGCCAGGATGTCATGGTGCAATACAGCCATTAATTCTTGCCGCGGCCGGGTCCAGGCCATAAGTCCGCTTCGTTCGAACGACAGCAATGCGATGGAGGTTGGGACAGGTGTTTACCGGTATCGTCACGGATCTGGGGGAGGTGCGTGCCATCGAACGGCAGGGCGACACCCGCTTCGTGATCGCCACGTCCTATCCCGTGGCCGAGATCGCGATCGGCGCCTCCATTGCCTGTTCCGGCGCCTGTCTGACGGTGGTAGAAAAGGGGGAAGACTGGCTGGCCTTCGATGCCTCTGCCGAGACCCTCTCCAAGACCACGTTGGGTCGTTGGAGCATTGGCGACCGGGTGAACCTGGAACGTGCGTTGGCACTGGGGGCGGAACTCGGTGGCCACTTGGTGAGCGGTCATGTTGACGCTACGGGAAGCGTAGAGGATATCAGTTCGGAAGGCGATTCCTGGCGCTTTCGTTTTCGTGCGCCGGCCGATGTCGGACGTCTCCTGGCGCCAAAGGGTTCCATCACCGTCGACGGCGTCTCCTTGACTGTAAACGAGGTGGAAGATCAGGCGGACGGGAGCACGCTCTTCGGCGTCAACATCATTCCCCATACCTTCGAGGTTACTACCTTCGGCATCCTGAAAAGTGGCGTCGCGGTCAATCTGGAAATAGACCTTATCGCGCGCTACCTTGCGCGGATTGTCGCAAAGATCTGAGCGACGATGTCTCTACCCGCTTCTCCCATGAGCCTGCGCGATGTCTCTTTCCACGATCTCCTCTCAACAATCGAGGATGTGATCGAGGACGCCCGCAACGGCCGCATGTTCATCCTGGTGGACGACGAGGACCGCGAGAACGAGGGCGATCTGGTGATCCCGGCGCAGATGTGTACGCCCGATGCGGTGAACTTCATGGCCACCCATGGGCGCGGGCTGATTTGCCTGGCCATAACCCACGAGCGGATCCGGCAGCTACAGCTACCGCTGATGGCGCAGAACAACCGCACCCGCCATCAGACTGCCTTCACGGTATCGATTGAGGCCAAGGAGGGGGTGACGACCGGTATATCCGCTCCCGACCGTGCCCGCACCATTGCCGTGGCGATCGATCCGACCAAGGGACTGGACGATCTGGTGACCCCGGGGCACGTCTTCCCCTTGGTCGCGCGCGAAGGTGGCGTCCTGGAGCGCATCGGTCATACCGAAGCGGCCGTCGATCTGGCGCGTTTGGCCGGTCTCTATCCGGCCGGCGTAATCTGCGAGATCATGAAGGACGACGGCACCATGGCGCGCCGCGACGACTTGATCGCCTTTGCCCAGCGCCATGGTTTAAAGATCGCGACCATCGCCGATTTGGTCGCCTATCGCCGCCGCCACGACAAGGTGGTCGAGCGGGTGATGGAGGGCAACTTTCAAAGCCGCTATGGCGGCGACTTCAAGCTGGCGCTCTACCGGAACCGCTTCGGCAGCGGCGAACATCTGGCGCTCTGGCAAGGTGACGTGACGGCAAACGGGTCTGTGCCTGTCCGCGTTCATGCCTTGAGCGTTCTGGACGATGTACTGGGCGATGCTTCTAGCGGCCGTGGCGGCGAGCTCTGGGATGCGCTCAAGCGTATTGGCGAGTACGGCCGCGGGGTCGTGGTGCTGATCGGCGAGCCGGGCGGCCGCAGCCTGGCCGACCAAGTGGCCGAACGACTGGGCCATAAGACGGTCGAGCCCGAAGAAGAACTGCGCGACTACGGTATTGGGGCGCAAATCCTACTCGACCTGGGTGTCAAGGATTTGTTGCTGCTGCACACCACCAAACATGTCTTTGTCGGCCTGGAGGGCTATGGCCTCACCATCGCCGATCAGGAACCTCTAAGAGGCGAAGGGGAGTAAGGATGGCCGATCGGGGCCGGGTTCTCATCGTCGAGGGCCGCTTCTACGAGGAGATTCTCGACCAACTGGTTGAGGGTGCTATGGCCGAGTTGGATAAGGCTGGGGTCAGCTACGACCGGGTCTCGGTGCCTGGCGCCTTCGAGATTCCGGTGGCGATCGCCATGGCGGAGGCCAGCAACCAGCCCTACGAAGGCTACGTCGCGCTTGGCTGCGTCATTCGCGGCGAAACCAGTCATTACGATTATATCTGCCAGGAGAGCGCGCGCAAGCTGATGGATCTGGCGGCCGAGCGGGCGCTGCCGCTGGGTTACGGCATCCTGACCGTCGAGAATGAGGCGCAGGCATGGATGCGGGTGCGGGACAAGAACAAGGGCGGTGACGTGGCGAAGGCCTGTCTGCACATGATGGAGTTACAGGGCCGTTTCCTTATGCCGATCGAAGAGCGAGGTTTCAGCCCGTGACGCAAAGCGCGCCGACCGACGCGATTCTGTTTCCCTCCGAGCGAGCCCGCCGCGATGCCGTGGCGCGGCGCCGCCTGGTTGCGCGCCTTGCAGCGGTGCAGGCACTCTATCAAGTCTATATTGGCGGTGAGCCGCCGAAAAAGGTGGTGACGCAATTTTTAAATGAGCGTTTGGTTGAAGAGATCGACGGCTTTTCCCTGGCGGAGGTGGATCGCAAGCTTTTCAGCTATCTGGTCTTGGTAATCGGTGACGAGGGCGCGGATCTGGATCGATTGTTGCGCCCCCACCTCCCCGAGGAGTGGGCGATTGAGCGAGTAGAGCCCTTGCTTCACATCATCCTGCGCGCTGCGGCCTTCGAGCTTTCGTCCAGGGACACTGTGCCGCCCAAGGTGGTGATCGCCCAGTACCTGACGGTTACCGAGTCCTTCCACGATTCGAAGGAAATCGGCTTCGTGAACAGGCTGCTGGACCGCCTGGCGCGTGAGCTGCGGCCGGAGGCCTTCGGCCTGGCGGCACCTGCGGCGGGGTCCTAGAGCGCTTGTCCGGCGAGTTCGGGATCGTTCGCCGCTGTTTTGCCCCGCTGGCCAAGGGCGAGGCTGCTCTGGGCCTGGGCGACGACGCTGCCGTCTTCTCGCCGCCGCCCGGTCGTTCGCTGGTGGCGACGGCCGATGCGATGATCTCCGGCGTTCATTTCTTACCCGACGATCCGCCGGATACGATTGCTCGCAAGCTGCTGCGGGTGAACCTCTCCGATCTGGCGGCCATGGGGGCCGAGCCTCTGGGCTATCTGCTGACCTGTGCTTGGCCCAAGGGCTGGAAAGAAGACTGGATCGAGGGCTTCGCCCAAGGTTTGGCGGAAGATCAGGAACGCTACGGGATCGCTCTGCTCGGCGGCGACACGGTTGGCACGCCGGGCACCTTGAGCTTGTCGCTGACTGCGCTGGGGACTGTCGAAGCGGGGCGGGCCATGACCCGCTCCGGTGCGCGCGTCGGCGACAGTGTCTTCGTCAGTGGCACCCTCGGCCGGGCCGCTTTCGGCCTGCTGGTGCGCCGCGGCGGGCTTTTGGGCCTGAACCAGGACCTGCGGACCGCCTTGACCGAAGCCTATCGCTTGCCAGATCCGCGCCTGGACCTCGGCCGGGCTTTGGTGGAAAAGAGACTGGCAACAGCCTGTCTCGACGTCTCGGACGGCTTGCTCGCCGACCTGGGCCACATTTGCCAGGCCTCCGGGCTCGGCGCCGTGCTCTGGAGTGAGCACCTGCCGCTCTCGGAACCGGTGCAGGAAGCCGTCGCAGAGGACCTGGAGACCTTTCCGCTGGTGTTGACCGGCGGCGACGACTACGAACTCTGTTTCACCGCTGCGCCTGGCGCGGCGGAGGAACTGATGTCTTTGGCCCAGCAATTGGGGCTTCCACTCACCCAGGTTGGTGAGATGCAAGGCGGTTCAGGGGTGCGTGTCTTGGACAGAGATGGAAACGCGCTCATCGTGCAGGCCGAAGGCTGGCAGCATTTTTGATTTTCGGCTAGCGTTAGACAGTTTGCGGTTGATTCCAGCAAATCGGCGGCAGGGATCGACTTAAATCTCGTCCAGATTAGCCAAGGAAAGCGCGGATCCTTGATCCCGTTGTGTCTGCCCTTGCTGCAGCGGAAGGCGGACGATAAGATTTCGACTACCAAGTCTCGATTACCTAGGACGCATCCCTAAAGGCTTATGAAGCCGGTGCTTAGCAGCGCGGTGCCCTTGCGGGTGGTGAGGCGCAGGGCACAACGCTAGGCTAGCAGTCATGTCACCGCGTGCGAATCTATACCTGCTGACAGCCTGCATGGGCCTGCATCAGTCGGCGTTGTCGCTCAACATCACGGTGGCGGCCCTGGCCGGTGCGATGCTGGCTGGGAACCAGCCGTTTCTCGCAACCCTGCCGCTTGCCATGAGCTTCGTCCTGCTGATGGTGGCAAGCGCGCCGGTGTCTTTCTTGATCGAACGGATTGGCTGGAAGTCTAGCTTCGGGGTGGGCGCGCTGGCCGGCATGATAGGCTGTCTGCTCTCTGCGCTGGCCATGGTGGAACAGTCCTTTATCCTGTTTTGCATCGCCCTGAGCATACTGGGCGTGGCGACTGCCATCGGCAACTACTATCGCTTCGCCGCGGCTGAAACACAGCCGCCGGAGCGGCGTTCCACGGCCGTCTCCACAGTGCTGACAGGGGGTGTGGCGGCGGCCATCCTCGGACCCTTTCTGGCGATCAAGGGCAGCGATCTCTTCGTCTACAGCTTCGCCGGCAGCTATCTCATCATGACCGGCCTCTATCTGGCGATTGTGCCTCTATTGGTTCTGGTGGGCTTTCCTTCGGTTGGGCATACACGCTCTGCAACCCTTGGCGGCGCTGCGGGCAGAAAACTGGTTGCGATCGCCCGCCAGCCGATCTTCCTGCTGGCCGCCATCGGTGCCATGCTGGGCTATGGGACCATGAATTTGATCATGGTCTCCACGCCGACGGCGATGGTTGGCTGCGGCTTCGTCGTGGCCGATGCCGGTTCGGTGATCCAGTGGCATGTTCTGGGTATGTATGTGCCCTCCTTCTTCACCGGTCATCTTGTGCGCCGCTTCGGGGCGCCGTCGGTCATGACGCTGGGTGCGGCAATCATGGTGGTTTGCGCCATAATCAATCTGACAGGGCTCGCCTATGTGAACTTCCTAAGCGCGCTGGTCCTTTTGGGCTTGGGTTGGAATTTCCTCTATGTCGGCGGGTCGGTCCTGGTGACCGAATCCTATCGTCGGGAAGAACGGACGCGGACCCTGGGCCTCAACGAGTTCCTGGTGACCGCCAGTCTCGCCGTAACCTCTTTAGGTTCCGGTGCGATCTACGCCGGGGCTGGCTGGCAGGTCTTGAACTTGGCAATCGTACCGCCGCTGCTGCTTCTCGGCACGGCGATGGCTTGGTTCGCAGTCACGCGTCGCCGCAGCGTTGCTTTGACGTGACAGGCGGTCGAGAAGTCTGGCATCTACTATCCGAAGGCCGTTGCCAGTGGCATGGCGTTCTGGCATCGTCCGAGTGTTATCCGCGCGCTATCGTCGCGGCTCGCGCGGCAGCAAAATAGCCTAATGCCAACTGGTTAGCACGCACTCCCGAGGGGAGCGCGGGCGGCCCGGGTGAGCAAACCGTGAGGAAAGGGGAATTCCTGGAGCAATGAGCGGCATTCTAATCTTCGTGCTGATCTGCGGCGCGCTGGCCTTGGTCTATGGCATCGTCACGGCCAAGGCTGTCATGTCGGCCCCGGCAGGCAACGAGCGGATGCAAGAAATCGCCGGCGCCATCCAAGAGGGCGCACGAGCCTACCTCAATCGGCAATATACCACAATTGCCATTGTCGGCGCCGTGATCTTCGCCGTGGTCTGGCTCTTGCTGGGACTCCATGTCGGCATCGGCTTCCTGATCGGCGCTGCTCTCTCCGGCGCGGCCGGCTACATCGGCATGAACGTATCGGTGAAGGCCAACGTCCGCACGACCGAGGCTGCGCGCAGTGGCCTGGCCCAAGGTCTCTCGATCGCCTTCCGCGCCGGTGCGGTGACCGGCATGCTGGTGGCTGGATTGGCCCTGTTGGCGGTCGCCGGCTACTACGCGATCCTGCTGAACATGGACATCGACGGGCGCGGTCTGGTCGATGCCTTGGTCGCCTTGGGTTTCGGCGCCTCCCTGATATCTATCTTCGCGCGTCTGGGCGGTGGCATCTTCACCAAAGGTGCCGACGTCGGTGCCGATTTGGTCGGTAAGGTCGAGGCCGGCATTCCCGAAGACGATCCCCGCAACCCGGCGGTGATCGCCGACAATGTGGGCGACAACGTGGGCGACTGTGCCGGCATGGCCGCCGACCTCTTCGAGACTTATGCCGTGACCGTGGTGGCCACCATGGTTCTGGCCTCCATCTTCTTCGCCGGCCAAGGGGCCATGCAGGCATTCATGGTCTATCCTCTGGCAATCGGCGGTATCTGTATCGTCACCTCGATCGTCGGAACCTACTTCGTGAAGCTGGGCTCCAGCCAGTCGATCATGGGGGCGCTCTACAAGGGCTTCATCGTCTCCTCGCTGTTGTCTATTCCGGCGGTCTTGGGCGTGACGTCCTGGACCGTCGGGCTCAGCACGCCGCATACGGCGGGTAGTCACACCTTCACCGGCCTCGACCTCTTCTTCTGTGGCGTCGTCGGCTTGGCGGTGACCGGCCTGATCATCTGGGTGACGGAGTATTACACCAGCACCGAGTACCGGCCCGTGCGCTCCGTCGCCAAGGCCTCCGAGACCGGACACGGCACGAACGTAATTCAGGGCCTGGCCGTGGCCATGGAGGCGACCGCCGTTCCGGCCCTGATCATCATCGCCGGCATTGTTGTCACCTTCTCAATCGCCGGTCTCTTCGGCATCGCGATTGCGGTGACGACCATGTTGGCCTTGGCCGGCATGGTGGTTGCACTCGATGCCTACGGTCCGGTAACTGACAACGGCGGCGGCATCGCCGAGATGGCGGAGTTGGACGATTCGGTGCGCAAGATCACCGATGAGCTGGACGCGGTCGGCAACACCACCAAGGCCGTGACCAAGGGCTATGCCATCGGCTCCGCCGGTCTGGGTGCTCTGGTGCTGTTCGGTGCCTTCACCGAGGACGTCGCGTTCTTCTCGCACGAGGGCGGGGCGTCCTACTTCCAGGGCGTGACGGTCTCTTTCGAGCTTTCCAATCCCTATGTGGTCGTCGGCCTCTTCTTCGGCGGGCTGCTGCCCTTCCTCTTCGGCTCCATGGGCATGATGGCCGTCGGCCGTGCCGGCGGTGCCGTGGTCGAGGAGGTGCGCCGTCAGTTCCGCGAGATCCCCGGCATCATGGAAGGCACCGGCAAGCCGCTTTATGGGCGCTGCGTGGACATGCTGACCAAGGCCGCGATCAAGGAGATGATCGTTCCCTCCTTGCTGCCGGTGCTCTCGCCCATCGTGGTCTACTTCGTCGTCTTGGCGATCGCCGGCAAGTCCGACGCGCTGGCGGCGGTAGGGGCCATGCTGCTGGGTGTGATCGTGACCGGTCTCTTCGTGGCAATCTCCATGACCGCCGGCGGCGGCTGCTGGGACAATGCCAAGAAGTACATCGAGGAAGGCAATCACGGCGGCAAGGGGTCGGAGGCACACAAGGCCGCGGTCACCGGCGACACCGTCGGCGATCCCTACAAGGATACCGCCGGTCCGGCCGTGAACCCCATGATCAAGATCACCAACATCGTGGCGTTGCTGCTGTTGGCCATCTTGGCCCATAGCTAAGCCACGGTATTCTAAAAACTCAAAAGTGGGGGCGCTTCGTCCGACGACGGGGCACCTCGTTTCTTGTTTGTCGGCGAGACCTAACCGACGATCGTCAGGGGTTGGCGCAGATAGTCGAGGATGCGGTCCAAGTCGCCGGCACGCCGACGTCGGCGGCTCTCTTGGAACAGCAGGTATTCATAGCACCCGGGACCGACCTGATGCTTGACGACGGTGTAGAGTGGCCGCTCTTCCGCGCGTCGATAGATCGAGAGGGCCGCCATGCCGGCCAGATGGTCGATAGCATAGTCGCGCCATTCGCCGGACATGACCTGTTCGCTGTAAAGCGCCATCAGGGACTGAAGTTCTCGCCGGTCGAAGAAGATGGGGCGATTGTTGCGTTTGGCACTGCTGCGCGCCCGCTGCGACGATTGCAGATAATGCGAAAGGGACACAACCTCCACCATGCCGACTGCACCCAATCTCCCCTCTTGTTTCTGCGCACCATCTAGTCTGCGGAAGATTCTCGCGGCTGTCCAGATTCTTGATTGCGACCCACCGGATTCTTTCCTGGCGCTGAGTGGGAGTCTCGTATAGAAAGCGCGGTCACAGGAACGTTCTACAGTTCACCGCCTCAGCGCGGTCACTACAGGAGGAATTGCGATGGTTGCCGCCACCCCCCCGCTGTGCGATTTCGGCTTGCAGGCCCCAGACTTCTCTTTACCGGGAATCGACGGCAAGCGCTACGGCCTGGCCGAGGTTCGCGGCGACAAGGGGCTTTTGGTCATGTTCATCTGCAACCACTGCCCCTATGTGTGCGCCATCGTCGGCCGCATTGAGCGCGACGTGGCCGAACTGCGCGGGATTGGAATCGGCACTATTGCGATCATGGCGAACGATACCGAGGCTTATCCCGCCGACTCCTTCGACAACATGAAGCGCTTCGCGGCGGAGAACGGTTTCACCTTTCCCTACGTCATCGACGAGACGCAGACGGTTGCGCGCAGCTACGGCGCCATCTGCACCCCTGATTTCTATGGTTTCAATGCTGAACTGGCGCTGCAGTACCGTGGACGTTTGGATGCCTCCCGCACCACGTTGGTGCCCGATGCCCGCCGTGATCTCTTCGAGGCCATGCGGCAGGTCGCTGAGACTGGGGCGGGCCCGTCAGAGCAGCAGGCCTCGATGGGTTGCTCCATCAAGTGGAAGGTGGCCTGACCCTCGATAGCCCCGCGCTACGGACGGTTTGCATTCCGTTGCCGCGGCAGTAGTGTGTCGATCCGGCGCTGGGGCCAGTGCTTAAGGGGCAAAGGGGTGCTTAAGAGACAAAGATTTGCTGACGGGGCACAGAGGCCGTGAGTGACGTTTTTCGTGAGATCGAAGAGGATCTACGCCGAGAGCGGTTGAAGCACTTGGCCACGCGCTTCGGTCCCTATGTCGCAGGTGTAGCGATTCTGGCCATCGCCGTCGTCGGCGGTTACGCCTATTTTCAGTCTTGGCAGCAAGACCGGCGTGAGGAAGCCGGTAACATCTTTGTGGCCGCTTTGAACGAAGCCCGCGCGGGGGACGTTGCCAAGGCGCTGGAGACCTTGGATGGCGAGGCCAATGCCGACGACGGCGGTTACGGTATCCTGGCGGCCTTCGCGGCGGCTGGGATTCGCTCCGGGAACGGCGAGGAGCAGGCCGCGATTGCCGGTTGGCGCTTACTGGCCGCCGACTCCGCTGTTGGGCGACCGTTGCGCGATGCGGCGACCTTGCTGGCCGCGATGCATGCGATGAATAGGGATGAGGCGCCGGCCGACCTGGAGGCAGAGCTTGCGCCTCTCGCCGGCAGCGGCCGTCCCCTGTCTTATCTGGCCAGAGAATTGACCGCCTTGCTGGCGCTGTCTCAGGGCGATGAGGTACGGGCGAAGGAGATCCTTACCGCCCTCGTCGAAGACCCGCAGATCCCGGCAGGCTTGCGCGGGCGGGTGTCGCAACTCTTGGACTCGCTTGGTTCTTAAGGCTGTGCCGGGAGCGTTTCGGACCGTCGCCTGCCTGGGGCTTTCGCTGTCCCTCGGCGCCTGCGGGCTCTTCGGCGATGATCAGTCGCCGCTGCTGGGCACGCGCGAGTCGGTCATGATTCAGACCACCGCTCTCGAACCGGATCCCGGCCGCGGGGACAATCCAATCCGCCTGCCGCCGCCCTACGTCAACGGCAGCTGGACTCAGCCCGGCGGCACTGCCGCGCATGCCCTCCACCACTTGGCGATTCCCGACAAGCCGACCGTCGCCTGGACCTCGGATGTCGGCGACGGCGATGCCGAGGATGCGGCCCTGCTGAGCCAGCCTATCGTCGCCGGCACCACGCTGTTCACGCTGGATTCGCGGTCTAAGGTTTCGGCCTACGGTCTTACCGACGGGCAGCTCTATTGGCGGAGCGATCTTGAGGATATCGAAGAGGACAGGGGCGCCTTCGGCGGCGGACTTGCCTTCGCCGACGACAAGCTGTTCGTCACCACCGGCTTCGCGCGCGTCTATGCGCTGGACGCGCGCAGCGGACGCATGCTGTGGCAGGCGCGGGCGCCTGGTCCCTTCCGCTCTGCGCCGGTGGTTGACGGCGGCCGCGTCTTCGCCATTACTCTTGACAACCAGACCGTCGCGTTGGATGCGGCTGACGGTGCACTGCTTTGGCAGCATCGTGGCGTCGAAGAGCAGGTGGGTCTTTTGGGATCCTCCAGCCCGGCGGTCGCCGGTGCCATCGTCGTGGTTTCCTACAGTTCGGGAGATCTCTATGCCTTGGGTATCGAGAGCGGGCGGGTGTTCTGGAACACCTCGCTAGCGGCCGTCCGGCGCAGCGATTCCTTGAGCGACATCGGGCAGGTGCGCGGCCTACCGGTGATCGATCGCGGCTTGGTGCTGGCGACTAGCAATGCCGGCCGCACAATGGCAATCGACTTGAGGCGCGGCAATCGCCTGTGGGAGCGCGACATCGGCGGACCGCTGACCATCTGGGCGGGCGGCGACTACCTCTTTCTGATCACCAACAAGGCGGAGTTGGTGGCCTTGGAGCGGCACAACGGTGCCATCGAATGGGTAACCCCCTTGCCCCGGTTCGAGGACCCGGAGGATCGCGGGAACCCGATTGCCTGGGTCGGACCCATTCTTGCCGGCAACCGCCTGATCGTCGCCGGCAGCCATGGTGACGCCCATGCGCTCTCCCCCTACACCGGCGGCTTCCTCGGCACTATCGAATTGCCTGCGGGGGCCGCGGTCTCTCCCATCGTGGTGCAGGAGCACTTGATCTTCCTTAGCACCGACGCTGACCTGGTGGTGATGCACTAGCCGATAGAGTCGTTGCACGCCCGGACAATTGCCATGCCGTATTGCCAAGGCGGGATCTGGCTGTCCGTTGCCATTCCCGGTTTTTTCGTCCGCCTGCCTTGATAAGTCTCGTCCCCCTACCTACCTGTGATGCGGCAGTCGTAAAATGAAAGGAGAGACCATGCCACGTAAGGTTCATGTAATCAATAACCGAGTTTCAAAAGTTGGAAAGAAGCCGGTTAGGATTAAGGTGCTACATGAAGACCCAGAACAGAGCGCTATTCTTCACGTAAGCGACACCGGCTTAGAGTGGTGCCAAGGAAAAACAAAGACAGGGGATGGTACGAAGTTGAGTTGGGACGATCTTCCCCAAAAACTGACTTAGTCAGCCAATTCCCTAGGTGAAGGTGTCCATATAATCCAATAGCTTGCCCCAGACCCGTTCCGCGCGGGGTTCGCGCTCAAGCAGCCGGGGCCTGTCTTTCATGCTGGACACCAGATCGTCCCGAAGTGGCTTTCTGCCGGTGAAGGCATAGTCCGATAACAGCGCTTCCACCTTGTCGGGGCGGAGGTTCTCCGCTTCGACGATGGTGTCGAGCGCTGCCCTGCGCTCCCGTTCCCAGAAGGCCCAGAAGCGAGGGCGGGGGTTTTCGTCCGGCGGGATAAGCCCGAATTCCTGATCCAGAAACCGCGTGATCGGCGCCCGCTTGTTACGGAGGCCAGCTTCCGCGTCCAGCAGGGCGGCGATCCGCTTGCGCCCCGCCGCCGCCTCCTCCGGGCCGCTCTCCTGCAGGGCCGCGATGAGGTTGAGGATGTAGGCGACGTTGATCTCGTCGCGGTGCAGCAGCGCCACCTCGAAGTCCAGATTGTCCAGAATCGGCCGCTCCTCGCCTTCTTCCTTGTCCTTTTGCCTGCGCCCGCGCACCCTGTCGTGCAGGTCCAGATACTTGCTGCGGTAGTCGGCGAGACCCTGCGTCCCGATGGGCAAGTCGTCCGGGTCGTACTCCGCATAGGTTTCCATCGCCGTCTTCAGCCGGATCACCGCCCGGAACGCCTGCACGAACGCCGCCTGCGCCTTTTCGTCGGACAACAAATCTACCGCCCCAGCATCGGGAACAAGCTCATAAAGCCGTGCCACGGCCCTGCCGAGGCGCGTCTTGAGGTCTTCGTAGGTGGAGGCGAGGATGTCGGCTTCCTGTCCGCCTGCGGCGAACAGCGCAATGGCCTCGTCGGTGTTGGCCTTGAGGTTCCGGAAGCAGACCACGTTGCCATGGGTCTTCCTTTGCCCCCAGGGCCTGTTGGTCCGGGAAAAAGCCTGGATCAGCCCATGCTGGCGCAGCGGCTTGTCTACATAGATCGTGTTCAGCGGCGGGCTGTCGAAGCCGGTCAGGAACATGTTGACCACAAGCAGGATGTCGATCTCCCGGTTGCGCACTCGCTTCCCGATATCCTTGTAGTAGTCGTAGAAGGTTTCGGTCGCATAGTTGGTGCCGAACCGGCGGTTGTAATCGCCGATGGCCGCTTCCAGCGCATCGCGGCCGGAACCGCCTCCGGCGGGCGGGACCGCCTCCGGCGGGCGGGACCGCCGGGTCCGGGTCCTCCGGGTCCTCCGGGTCCTCCGGGTCCTCTTCGTTCGCCACCCAGGAAAAGATCGTTGCGACCGTCAGGTCATGCTCCCCGGCCTCCGCCTTGGCCTTGAACAGGCCGTAGCAGGTCCGCAGTGCCTCTATGCTGGACAGGCAGAACAGCCCGGTGAAAGGCCCGGCCGTGGGTTTTGCGCCCATGGTGTTCGACGATGTAATCCACCACCTTGTCCAGCCGTTCCGGCGCTTCCAGAACCTTCTTGGGCGCATCGTCCCCGACCCCAGTCTCAAGAGCTTCTTCCTCAAGGGCTTCTTCCTGCCCCTTGCGCTTGACGGTGCGCACGTAGTCCACGGCAAATCTCAGGACGTTTTCGTCCCGGATGGCATCGGTGATCACATAGCGGTGCAGTTCATCCCCGAACAGATCCTTCGTGGTCCGGCTGCGCCCGCCCATCTTCACGGCGTTTTCCACGAAGATCGGCGTGCCGGTGAACCCGAACAGCTGCACCTCGCGGAAATACTGGGTGATCCGCCTGTGCGTCTCCCCGAACTGGCTGCGGTGGCATTCGTCGAAGATGAACACCATGCGCTTGTCGCGCAGCGCCTGCATTGCCGCCTGATGGGTCTTGCGCGAGATGGCTGCGTTCAGCTTCTGCAGCGTGGTCACGATCAGGCGGGTGTTGGCATCGCCAAGCTGGTCCACCAGCGCGCGGGTGTTTTCCGTGCCGTCCACGCTGTCCCGGCGGTAGGCGTTGAATTCCTTCACCGTCTGGAAGTCGAGGTCGCGGCGGTCCACCACGAAGACCACCTTGTGCACCTCCGGCTCATGGGTCAGCAGCTGCGCCGTCTTGAAGGATGTGAGGGTCTTGCCCGATCCGGTGGTGTGCCAGATATAGCCGTTCCGGCGGGTGCCGTCCCGCACCCGCGCCGCAATCGCCTCCACCGCATAGACCTGATAGGACCGCAGCACCATCGGCACCGCCCAAGTCTCGTTCAGCACGATATGCTGGGCGATCGTCTTCGACAGCTGGCAGGGTTCGAGAAAGGCCGCGGCAAAAGCCTCGAGCCGGTTGATCGGGCGGTTTTCCCGGTCGGCCCAGGCGAAGGTCTGCCGCCAGTCCCGCTTGTCCGGCGGCACATTGGCGAAATAGCGCGTGTTCACCCCGTTGCTGATGACGAAGATCTGAACATAGCCGAACAGGCCGTAGCCCGCCCTGTAGCTCTCCCGATGATAGCGTCCCGTCTGGTTGAAGGCTTCCTTCAGTTCCAGCCCGCGCCGCTTCAGTTCGATCTGACAGAGCGGCAGGCCGTTGACCAGCAGCGTCACGTCGTAGCGGTTGACCCGGCTGCCGGTCATGGTGATTTGCCGCGCCACCTGATAGCGGTTCTTGCACCATTGGGCCCGATCGATCAGTTCCAGATAGCCGACCGTGCCGTCGCTGCGGCGGTAGTCCAGCCTGTCCCGCAGGGTCTTTGCCTTGTCGAAGCTGTTGCCCCGCGACAGGCCGGTCAGCACCTGGGCAAATTCCGCTTCCGACAGCGTCACCCCGTTGTGCACCTCAAGCTGCGCCTTGAGATTGCCGATAAGCGCCGCCTCGTCCGGGAGAGCGGCCGGCCTCCAGCCCATGCCCGCCAGTTGCCGGACCAGTTCGCTTTCCAGTTGCCGTTCCGTCTGGGTGCTCATTTTGCAAATAGTCCCTGCATCAGCCCGCGCTTCCATTTCTTCCAGCCCGCCAATTGTTGTGCGGTCGTCTCGATCCGCCGGTCAAGGGCGGACAGGAAGGCAGCGATTTTCTGTTGTTCGGCGGGATGGGGGAATTTTGTCTGGAGACGCTCTATGGTTTCGACTGACAGACCTGGCTGTGCTTGCCCTGTCGCAAAACGATTCAGGTTCATTCAATCCAATTCGTAATATAGCCAAATGGTATTAGCCTGGATATTTGGAAAAACTACTATCGCGTGCTCAGTGGCGTGAAAATCGCCCGATACAAGCTGGACATTTCCGCATAGAGCGCCTTGCCGTCCGATAAGTGCAAACGTACCGGATTGTGTCTTACTGCTTGTGTACCCACGGAGCCCATTTGCTCCAAAACACGGAAATAAACCTTCCTGAGGCGTATCAGAAATCTCTGACGCTGAAACGAAGTTACCCGACCTATAGCGACCCACCTCCCCAAGCCGCTTCACCTGCCAATCCGGGAAGTTTCGGCCCTGCGCATCCTTGAAGCGGAGGTCCCGGCTGAACAGCTTCTGCATCAGCCCGCGCTTGTAGCGGGTCAAAAGCGCCCGGCGGCGCTCAAGCAGCGCAATCCGCCGGTCAACCGCGGACAGGAAGGCAGCGATTTTCGATTGTTCGGCGGAATCGGGAAAGCGTCCTTTTTTCTTACCGTAGTCTTTGAAATAAACGTGAGGGATTGTGCTTCCGGTCGAGTATGCCGCAAAATTTATCTGAGACATCCAGTAGTAGATGAACTTTGTGCTGTTACCGCCAGATGCCGTCACACTTTCAAGTGTTCCAAGAACAGAAGATTGTGACGGGCAATAGTATAGACGGCCTACGCCCGCACCGTCTTTAACCACCCCTATGTGCGGTTCATCGGATGAAAAGTAATCGACGAAGCCAGCTATACCGTTTGCACCGTAAACAGGATAATCCCCCGATGATGTTTCGAGGCTACGGGCTCTTATGCTGGAAGCGGTTTTGTGCGCCACCTCTTCCAGCCGCTTCATCTGCCAATCCGGGAAGGCCCGGCCCTGCGCGTCCTTGAAGCGCAGGGCCGGGGCAGGCGGTTCAGACACGGCGGGACAGGACCCCGGAGGAGAAAGACCCGAAGGAAAAGGGCACAGCCTGCCGCCGGATCCGGCTGCGGAAGTCCTCGCTGACAGCGCTCAGGTCCACCAGGTCCACCCGGTAGGGCAGGCGGGACTCGGTGAAGGCGTCCTTAAGCCGCGACAGCGTGACGGCGGGCAGCGGCCCTGCCGGCCCTTCGAGGGCAAGATCGAGATCGGACCCGCGGTGCACCCGCCCCGTGGCGCGGCTGCCGAACACCCGGACCTTGCAACCGGCGGGCAGGCTCTCCGCCAGAACATCCCGGACGATCCGGGCTTCGGCAGCTGCGATCTCAGGCTTTCGGGTCATGAAACTCGGCCAGCCGGTCAAGCAGGAAGCGCGCTTCCGCCGCGAAGGCGGGAAGATTGCCGGCGATAGCCTTGGCCCGGTGTTCGTCGTAGCCCTGTGCGGTTGCGGCCCGGTCGTCGCGGTACTGCCACCAGCGATCCCAGCTGTGGAGGAGAATCCCGGCCCCGTAGGCTTCCCGGATACGATCCTGGAACGCCATTTTCTGCACTGCGCCCGGATCGGCGCCGGTCATCGCAAGATGCCGGTCGATCGTCTTGGTAGCGAGGGCATAGCAATACTCGAAGCGCTGGATGCAGGCATCACGGACAAAGGCGTTGCCGCTGTCGCGGGCATATTCCGTCAGCCCCTGGTCCAGCGTCTCCAGCGCCCGGCGCAGGGACGAAAGATCGAGTCTGTCCACGGGACGCCCTTCCACTGCGCTCAGGAGGCCGGCGGCTCGACAAGATCGAGACGCCGCTCGATCCGCTCGACGCGGCGGGCCAGAGCGTCAGCTTCCACATTGTGCTCAAGGTCTCGCTGAACAAGAACCGCCAAATGGCCCTCAACCGCCGCCAGCCGGTTTTCCACCCGTCCCAGTCGTTCGGAAACACTGCGTATTTCACCGCGCAGTGCCTTGAGGTTCTCAAGCAGAAGCGCGTTGGTGACGGTTTCAGACATAAGGTCAGACATGGTGGCCGGTTCCGTCCTCGTTCGCTCTGTGCCGCGCTCTTTGGGTTTGCGTGCTCTCTGGGCGCGTCTTGCCGGTAGCATAGAGACAACAGCGCCCCAACAAAACCGCTTGGCTGTATAATCCCGCCTTGGGGATTTTGCCAAGCGCCGCTTGCGCGGCTATGGCCGACCCCGCGCTCGCTCTGCTCCGAAACTCCGCCGGAATCCCCCGGAGCGACCCGGCAATCTGCTGGAAAGGGCGGAAAGCCCGGGCCTGCCCGGCCCGGGTCCCAAGTCATTCGGGCCAGCGCTCAGGACGCCGGCGGCTCGACAAGATCGAGGCGCCGCTCAATCCGCTCGACGCGGCGGGCCAGAGCGTCAAAATCGCTCCGAACATGTGACACACTGCCGACCATCGTCGCCAAATCCGCCTTCATTGTGGATAGATGGGCTTCTACATCCGCAAGATGCTGTTCGGTCCGGTCAAACCGGCGGTCTTGTTCCGTCAGCTTCGCTTGGATTGCCTTGAGGTTTTCAAGCAGAAGTGCGTTGGTGACGTTTTCAGACATGGGGATCTGTTTCCCTCTTGTTTGGGAAGCGGTTTAGCCGACGATTTTCAAGAGGGCGGGTGTATTTTTCAACAGCTTTCCAGAGAGCAGTGTCTGGCGTTGCATCCCTTAAGCCTTCACCCTGTGCCCGTTCGGGTCCTGCTTGCCCAATTTTACTTATGAACGCCGCCGCCCAGGGCCATTCTTTGCCGCACCCCCGGTCTTGAACGGGGGCGCGATCCCCAGTTCGGCACAAAACCCGGCAATCTCCCGGTCTATATCGGCAGCTTCCCGGTCCAGGGCCAGCAGATCGGACGCCACGGCGGCAAGATCGACCGGCTCTTCCTCCTCGAACCCATCGACGTAGCGCGGGATGTTGAGGTTGAAGCCGTTTTCCTCGATCTCGACCATGGGCGCGGCATGGGCGTAGCGTTCCACCTCCTGCCGCGCGGCCCATGTGGCAAGGATGCGATCGACATGGGCAGCGGTCAGGGTATTCTTGTTTCCGTCTTTCTCGAACTCCCGGCTGGCATCGATGAACAGGATATCGCCGTCCCGCTCCCGGCAGGTCTTGAGCACCAGCACGCAGGCCGTAATGGATGTGCCGTAGAAGAGGTTGTGCGGCAAGCCGATCACTGCGTCCAGAACATTCATCTCGCGGACGATATGTTCGCGGATCGCCGCTTCGGCGGCACCCCTGAACAGAACCCCATGCGGCAGGATCACGGCGGCGGTGCCGTTGTCGGCCAGATGGTGGACACAATGCTGCACGAAAGCGTAATCCGCCTTGGAGGCAGGCGCTATGCGCCCGTAGCGGGCAAAGCGCTCATCGTTGGCGTTGAGCGGGTTCCTGTCGCCCTTCCACTTCGCCGAGAAGGGCGGATTGGCGACGATGGCATCGAAGGACTGGCCGCGATGCGCCGGCTCTTCCAGCGTGTCGCCCTGGCGGATGTCGAAGCGGCTGTAGTGAATATTGTGCAGCAACATGTTCATCCGCGCCAGGTTGTAGGTGGTGCGGTTCAACTCTTGCCCGTGAAAGCTGCCAACCTCCACTTCCTGACCGATCCGGAGCAGAAGCGAGCCCGACCCGCAGGCCGGATCGTAGGCGGCCCGGATTTTGCCGCGCCCGTGACCGACCAACTTCGCCAGCAGTGTAGAGACCCGCGCGGGGGTGTAGAACTCCCCGGCTTTCTTGCCCGCGCCGGAGGCGAATTGCCCGATCAGGTATTCGTAGGCATCCCCTAGCACGTCGCCCCGGCCCTCCCCCATATGGAAGTCGATCCCGTCCAGATGGGCGATGACCCGGGCAATCAACCTGTTACGCTCACCGGGGGTTCTGCCCAGCCGCGAATTGTCAAGGTCCATGTCCTCGAAGAGGTGGATGAACTCTTTCTCGCTGTCCTGGCCGGTGGCGCTGTTTTCGATGCCGGTCAGGGTTTCCTTGATGTCATCGAGGATGAATGCCCCGTCCTTGCCCCGCTGCACCAGCACCCCGAACAAACGGTCGGGGGCGATGAAGTAGCCGAGCCTGTCGATGCACTCCTTGCGGATGATGCCGGCCTTCTCGCTGCCGGGGACCAAATCCGCGTATTCGGCCCCCTCCTCGGTTTCGAGAAGCTCGCGGGCACAAGCTTCCACCTTGCCGGAGAGGTATTTGAGGAACACGAAGCCGAGGATGTAATCGCGGAAGTCATCGGCGTCCATGCGCCCGCGCAATTCGTCGGCCACCTTCCAGAGCTGGCCATGCAACTGGCGTTTCTCGTCCCCGGTCATGCGGCCGCGACAAGATCGAATAGCGGCATCGTGTCTCTGGCCGGAGGGGGTGAATCGACCGGCCTGTCGTCAGTCGAACGTCCCCCGGTCGAAAAGCCCCCAGCCAGCCGGCTCCAGTCAACAAGACAGTCAACAAGAGTTTGTGACGGCGTAGCGGCCGGGCGGTGCCGGGGGTGGGCAGCCTTGAGGGTTTTGCTGGTGAATCTACGGCGCTTCATGGCGCGGTGCTTCATAACCCTGGGTATGCCCGGGAATGCGGCGGGCTACTCCTTGGTCAGCTCGTTATAAGCAGCCGTGAAGCCGGACAGCGAGAGTGTCATGTCTGCTCTGGCGCCGTTGCCCAAAATCATCGACACTTTCATCGCATTGCCGGCCTTCATGGCGCTGACCATTTGATCGCTCAAGACGAAGCCGGATTCGCAGATCTGCGGCCCGCAGACCTCAATCGGAACCTTGGTCACCTCGTTGCCGTCGATCGCGATCGTCAGATCCGTAGCGACGCTAAAGGTACTGGGCGGATCTGTGAGTTCGTAAGGCATGCGCAGCAGCATCACCATGGGCGCATCGGGCCTGAAAAAGCCGAACGCGCTCCAGAGCGCCAGGCGGCCGTCGGCCGTACGCACTTCCTGGAGGGCACCGCAGGTGCGCGGTGTCGTCGTCTGGCAGACGATCTGCCAAGCCTGGAACGTGGGACCGAACTCGTTCTGAGGCTGAGCCGGCGCCTGCTGATCCTGTGCTTGTTCTTGGGCCAGGCCCGCCGTGGCCGCAAGACCGATAACCAGAGCCGTCGCCAGACCGGCCATCGCGCGGCGCGGCGAACGCAAAAGGGATGTATCGAACGTCATGGCAAGTCGTTTAGCGCAAGTTGTCGGCGCCGGCCAGTGTGCAAGATCGGCAGCAATGAGATTTTTTGTCTCCCGCGCTGCAGCGGCGCCCCGCAGCGCAGTTCCATCCCCACACTTAGCACTTACCCACGAAACTCTTGCCCAGCGGCGTGGAAAAGACGAGTTATTAGGGCCGCGCGCAAGACAGAAGCAAACAACCGAAGCCAATGCCGACGACGAACGAGATTAGACGCCTGTTCCTGGATTTTTTCCGCGATGCCGATCACGAGGTGGTGAGATCTTCGCCGCTGGTGCCGCGCAACGATCCCTCCTTGCTTTTCACCAATGCCGGCATGGTGCAGTTCAAGAACGTCTTTACCGGGCAGGAACAGCGCGGCTACAGCCGGGCGGCGACCTCGCAGAAATGCCTGCGGGCGGGCGGCAAGCACAACGATCTGGAGAACGTCGGCTACACGGCGCGCCATCACACCTTCTTCGAGATGCTGGGGAACTTCTCCTTCGGCGACTACTTCAAGGATCGGGCGATCGAACTGGCCTGGACCCTGGTCACCGGGGAAATGGGGTTGGACCCGGACAGGCTGTTGGTCACGGTCTATGCCGGGGACGACCAGGCCGCACAGCTTTGGCGTAAGATCGCTGGCTTGCCGGACGAACGGATCCTCCGCATCGCCACCTCGGACAACTTCTGGTCCATGGGCGACACCGGTCCCTGTGGCCCTTGTTCGGAGATCTTCTACGACCACGGCCCTCACATTCAGGGCGGGCCGCCAGGCAGCCCCGGCGAGGACGGCGACCGCTTCATCGAGATCTGGAACCTGGTCTTCATGCAGTTCGAGCAGGTGGCCAAAGACGAACGGGTGGACCTGCCGCATCCCTCTATCGACACCGGCATGGGTCTGGAGCGCATCGCGGCGGTTCTACAGGGCAAGCACGACAACTATGACATCGATCTGATGCGCCTCTTGATCGAGGCTTCGGCGGAAGCCAGCGGCGTCGCGCCGGAAGGACCGCAGGGCGTGTCGCACCGGGTGATCGCCGATCATCTGCGCGCCGTCTCTTTCTTGCTGGCCGATGGGGTGATGCCGGCGAACGAGGGGCGGGGCTACGTGCTACGCCGGATCATGCGCCGCGCCATGCGCCATGCCCACAAGCTGGGCGTGAAGGAGCCGCTGGTGCATAAGCTGGTGCCGGCTCTGGTCTCGGCCATGGGGCAGGCTTTCCCGGAGCTGGTCCGGGCCGAACCCTTGATCCGCGAGACCCTGAAGTCGGAGGAGACCCGCTTCCGCGAGACCCTGGGCCGCGGCCTGCGGCTGCTTGAGGAGGCCGCCGACAAGCTGGGCGAGGGTCAGGCACTCGACGGCGAGACCGCCTTCAAGCTCTACGACACCTACGGCTTCCCGCTGGACCTGACGCAGGACATTCTGCGCGGCCAGGGGCGCAAGGTCGATCGGGATGGCTTCGACAGGGCCATGGCCAGGCAGAAGGCCGCCGCGCGCGCCGCCTGGGCCGGTTCCGGCGAGGCGGCGACCGAAAGCCTTTGGTTCGATCTGCGTGAGCGGATAGGGGCCAGCGAGTTTCTCGGCTACAGCGCCGAAACGGCCGAGGGCGTGATCGAGGCTTTGGTCGTCGAGGGGGCCGAGGTTGCGGCGGCGGAGGCTGGCCAAGAGGTTGCGGCGGTGGTCAATCAGACCCCTTTCTACGGCGAGGCCGGCGGCCAGCAAGGCGACAGCGGGCTCATCTGCTCGGCCACGGGCGCCCAGATCGCCGTCGAGGACACCCAGCGTCGTGTCGGCGACCTCTTCGTGCATCTGGGCGAGGTGAGCGGCGGCGGCATCGCGGTCGGCGATAGGGTAGAACTGCGCGTCGACGGCGGACGCCGCCAGGATCTGCGCGCTGCCCACTCGGCTACACATCTGCTGCACGCGGCTTTGCGCCGCCGCCTTGGCGGGCATGTGACCCAGAAGGGCTCTCTGGTGGCGCCGGGGCGTCTGCGCTTCGACATCTCTCAACCGACGCCGATGACGCAGGAGGATCTGCGGACCGTAGAGGCGGAGGTCAACGCCCGCATCCGCGGCAACAGCCCAGTGGTGACCACGCTGATGCAGCCGGAAGAGGCGGTCGCCGCCGGTGCCATGGCCCTCTTCGGCGAGAAGTACGGCGAAGAGGTTCGCGTCCTGGAGATGGGGGGGGAGGACCCCGAGGACGCGTGCAAGCCCTATTCCTTGGAGCTCTGCGGCGGCACCCACGTCGCGCAGACCGGAGAGATCGGCTTCTTCAAGATCGTGGGCGAAGGCGCCCTCTCGGCCGGTGTGCGCCGCATCGAGGCCCTGACCGGCGCCTCCGCCGTCGGCTATGCCGAACAGCAGCAGCATCTGTTGAGCCGGACCGCCGGCCTGATCAAGGCGGCGCCCGCCGATCTCCCGGCACGCGTCGGCCAGCTTTTGGAAGAACGCCGGCGGCTGGAACGCGAAGTGGCCGAGCTGCGCCGCAAGCTGGCGGTCGGCGGCGGCGCTGCCGAAACCGCGCCGGCCCGGCGCCAGGTCGCCGGCATCGCCTTCGTCGGCAAGCTGCTGGAAGACAGTCCGGCCAAGGACCTGAAGCCCCTGGCCGACGCGCTGAAGCGCCAAGTCGGTTCCGGCGTGGTCGCTCTGGTTGCCCGCAGCGACGGCAAAGCCTCTCTGGTGGTGGGCGTCACCGACGACCTGACCGGGCGCGTGGACGCCGTCGGCCTGGTGCGCGCCGGCGCTCAGGCCGTCGGCGGCAGGGGCGGTGGCGGCCGCAAGGATATGGCGCAAGCCGGCGGCCCCGACGGCAGCCGAGCAGAGGCCGCCTTGGCCGCCATCGAGGCCGCGCTGGCGGCGGCTTAGACGGGTCCAGGCGGTCCCGTTGAATTCCCAAGGTCCTGCCCTTGCCGGCAGAGCGGTGACTTCGGAGGTTCCCTAGTTGCGCCAAACCTCTGGGTTGTACAAACCTCTGCCGCCCGGTCCCGCGATTTTGAGCGGATGGCCGACACCCATGGCGGCAAGCAGCGCCTGCGAGAGCGTCGCGCTACACCCGGGCAGGTTGAAGCTAGGAGGAGGCGCGCGAACGGCCGCCGCCCAAGCAGAGAAGCAGGCAGAGAAAGGGTATTGCAGTCTGTGGCGTTGCGTTCTCTCTTGACCGAACAGGATAGCGTGACATGCCACCTCGATATAGGTCTAATCGGCAATCGCCGCCGCGGCTGAGGCGGCGTGATCTGGGGCGACGCTCTCCAATTCGCCGAAGACATGGCCGATCAGCACCAGCATGGGGCCGTCCGGCATGCGCCCGGCCAGGCGCTCGGGTAGGGTGGCGATGGGGGCGGCGAGCACGAACTCTTCTCTGCGGGTTGCGTTGGCCATGGCGAGTGCCGGGGTTTCGGGATCGAGCCCTGCGGCGACCGCAGTGGAAACCAGTTCCGCCAAGGTGTGCTTTGGCATGTAGACCGCTGTCGTCACCGTCGGATCGGCCAGCGCGCACCAGTCGATCTCTTGCGGCAGGCGCCCGCTCTTGGCATGGGCGGTGACGTACTGAAGGCGTTGTGCGCGATCGCGATGGGTGAGGGAGATGGCCAGGCGCGAGGCGGCGCCTTGTGCTGCGGTTATACCGGGCACGACCTCGACCGGGATGCCGGCTGCACGGGCTGCCGTGAGCTCCTCGCCACCGCGCCCGAAGATCATGGGATCGCCGCCCTTGAGCCGCACGACGTCATAACCTAGATCCGCAAATTCGACCAGCAAAGCATTGATGTCTATCTGTTTGCAGGAGGGGCCATAGCCACGCTTGCCGGCCTTCAGCTTGCGCGCCTCGCGCCGGGCCAAGTCGAGGACGGCAGGGTGTACCAGATCGTCGTAGAGGATGACCTCGGCCGACTGCAGGGCGCGCAGGGCGCGCAGGGTCAGGAGCTCCGGGTCGCCAGGACCGGAGCCGACCAGTGTGATGCGGCCGCGCTTTTTCTCCAAGCCCTTCGAGTCCGCTTGCGTGAGAAGGCGCTGCAAAGTGGCCTGATCGCCTTGCCGGTTGGGATGCTCCAGGGCTTCTTGCATGAAGGCTTGCCAGAAGCGGCGGCGGGCGGGGCGGCCCGCCAGCAGGCTCTTCACCCGCTCGCGCCAGGACTTGGCGGTGGCGGCCCAGGCGGCCAGGCCTTGAGGCAGCAAAGCCTCGATGCGGGCCCGCACCGCCTGGCCGAACAGCGGCGCCACGCCGTCGCTGTTGACCGAAATGACCAGGGGGGAGCGGTTGACGATGGAGCCGAAGGTAACGGCCGAGGCTTCGGCCCGATCCACCAGGTTGGCGATCGTTCCGGCTTCTTTCGCTGTGGCCAGGAAGCGGTCTCCCTCCCCCGGGTCTGCGAAGGCGCCCACGGCCAAGGCGCAGCCGCCGAGGTCGGAGGGCGTCCAGGCGCGGCGGGTTAACCTGACCGGGCCGTGTTCGCTGCTAGGCGGCGCAGCGGCCGCCAGGGCCACGGTCTCGGGCGACGGGCTTTCCGCCAGGATCTCGACCCGGGCGCCGGCGGCCGACAGTAACTCTGCCTTCCAGGCGGCTGCGGCGCTGCCACCGGCAACCAGGCAGCGGCCGCCGCGGAGCGACAGGAAGAGCGGCAAGCGGCTCAGGGCGGCCATGCGGTTGCTTGCGGTCTCTTGCGGGCTGCATTGCGTCTCTGCCGGCGGGGGAAGCTCCATGGTTTTTCTTGCTTCTTAGCTGTGACCGCCGCCCGCTTGCAGCGGGGCAATCAAATGGAAGAAGGAACCGCTCACCCTGTCGCGGCGGGTGCCGGCATCGCCCAAGACCTGGCCGTTGGCGTCTTCGACATGGAACAGCGGCCGATCTTCGCCAGGGTCGGCGACCCGGGCGTAGTGAAATTCATGGCCGGCGAAGGCGCTGCCGGCGGCGCCCAGGGGGGCCGCCTGCAACAGTTTGGCGCTGCGGTAGCCCAAATGCATCTTGCGGCGCGAGAAGTCGGCGGTCAGGCCCAGCAGACCCGCCATGGCGTGCCGGGTGCCCTCGCCATCGATCAGGCCCTGCCCCAAGACCATGTAACCGCCGCACTCGCCATGGATCGGCGCCTGCCGGGCAAAGCGGCGCAGGCCGGTGAGAAAGGCCGCGTTGGCGGCAAGACGGCCGGCGTGCAGCTCGGGATAGCCGCCCGGTAGCCAGCAGACGTCGGCCCCGGGGTCCGGCGGTTCGTCTGCGAGCGGCGAGAAGGGCAGGATCTCGGCGCCTTGCGCCCGCCAGCCTTCGAGGTGATGAGGATAGAGGAAGGAGAAGGCGGAGTCCCTGGCCAGAGCGATCCGCTGACCCGGTGGCGGTAGCCACGCGGCCTTGCCGCCCGCCTCCACGCAGCCGGGGCGGGCGGCGCTGCGTATGGCCTTCAGGTCGGCGGCCTCCGACAAGGCGGCAGCCAAGGCCCGCAGGCGGGTGGAGAGGTCGGCGGTCTCTCCGGCCTGGACCAGGCCCAGATGACGCTCTGGCAGGGTAAGGTCCGCCTGCTTGGCGAGGGCGCCCAGAACCGGAATGCCGGCGCCGGCCATGCCGTCCTCGGTCAGCTGACGGTGGCGCGGGCTGGAAAGCCGGTTGAGCAGCACGCCGGCGAGCTCGATGTCGCAGCGCAGCCGGGCGCAGCCGAGGGCCGTTGCCGCTGCCGATTGGGCCTGCCCGGAGACGTCGAGCACCAGGAGCACCGGATAGCCGGTCAGCGCGGCGATGTCGGCACTGGCGCCGTTGCCGCTGGCCCCCGGCTTGGCGACCCCGTCGAACAGGCCCATCGAGGCCTCGATCAACACCAGGTCGGCCCCCAGGCTGCGCGCGGCGATCTCCGCCAGGGTTGCGCGCGGCATGGCCCAGGAATCGAGGTTGAAGGAGGGGCGGCCGGTGGCATGCGTGTGGAAGGCCGGGTCGATGTAATCGGGACCGCATTTGAAGGCTTGGAGCTTCAGGCCCTGCTTGGCGAAGGTGCTCAGCAAGCCTAGCATGACCGTGGTCTTGCCGGAGCCGGAGCACGGCGCGGCCACCACCAGGCCGGGGGGCAGGGTGAGGCTCACGGCTTGTTCCTCGACGGTGCCAGAGCCGGCAGGCTAAGAGAGCGGCAATGAGCGATGAGGCCGACTCCAAACCTCTGCGGCGCGGCTGGACCACCGGAGCCTGTGCCACGGCCGCCACCAAGGCCGCCTATCGGGCGTTGCTGACCGGCACCTTCCCCGATCCCGTGCAGGTGACGCTGCCGCAAGGGCAGACTCCCGCCTTCGCGCTGGCCTGCCAGACGTTGGGCACCGACTGGGCCGAGGCCGGCGTCGTCAAGGATGCCGGCGACGATCCCGACGTGACTCATGGGGCCCTGATCAAGGCGCGGGTGCGCTTTGGCGCGCCCGGCAGCGGCGTGGTCTTTCGCGGTGGCGACGGGGTAGGGCAGATAACCAAGCCCGGCCTGCCCTTGCCGCCCGGAGAGCCGGCGATCAATCCTGCACCGCGGGCGATGATGCGTCAGGCCGTGGCCGAGATCGCGGCTGCCGAGGGGACGGCAGGAGACCTTGAGATCGAGATCGTCGTGCCGGACGGGGCCCGCCTGGCGCCCAAGACCTGGAACCCGCGGCTGGGCATCCTGGGCGGTATCTCGATCCTCGGGACCACCGGCATCGTGGTGCCCTATTCCTGCGCGGCTTGGATTGCTTCCATCCATCGCGGCATCGACGTGGCGCGCGCCGGGGGTCTGACGCACCTGGCCGGCGCCACCGGGGCGACCTCGGAGGCTGCGGTCAAAGCCTTTCACGGGTTGCCGGAGGCCGCCCTTATCGACATGGGCGACTTCGTCGGTGGGATGCTGAAGTACATTCGCCACCATCCGGTGCCGCGGGTCACCGTCGCCGGCGGCTTCGCCAAGATGACCAAGCTGGGGCAGGGTTTGTTGGATCTGCACTCCAAGCGTGGCCAGGTCGACCGCGATTGGCTGGCCGGCCGGGCGGCGGCGGCGGGTGCGGGAGAGGCCCTCATCGCCGCTATTCGTGAGGCCAATTCCGCGTTGCATGTCCTGGATCTCTGCTGGGCTGAAGACCTGCCGATCGGCAGCCTGGTCGCTCGGGCCGCTTTGGCAACGGCGCAGGCCCTGGTCAACCCGGTAGAGACCGGGGTCGATGTTGCCGTCTTCGACAGGCAAGGCAAGCTGGTGGGCCACGCCTAGCCCTCCACCGCCGGATTGCCGTCGCAACCGCGGTAGCGGCGCCGGTAGCCGGCATCGTAGACTGCACTGGCCCGGAAGTTCTCTGCGGCCAGGGCGGGTCCCACCAGGATCAGCGCCGCCCGGTCTATGTCGCTGCGCGCGACCTCGGCGGCCAGACCGCCCAGGGGTGCGCGCAGGATGCGTTCCTCCGGCCAGCTGGCACGGAACACGACCGCAGCCGGGCAGTCTGGGCCGTAGAAGGGCTGTAGGCGCTCGCTTACCTGCGCAACTGCGTGGATCGCCAGGTGGATCGCCAGGGTGGCGCCGGTGGCGGCGAAGGCTTCCAAGGTCTCGCGCGGCGGCATGGCGGAGGCGCGGCCGCCAATCCGGGTTAGCACCAAGGACTGAGCAATCTCCGGCAGCGTCAGTTCCTGCCCGAGCGAAGCCGCCGCCGCGGCAAAGGCCGGAACGCCCGGCGTGACGGAGTAGGGAATGCCCCGCGCCCTCAATCCCCGCAGCTGCTCGGCTAGAGCGCTCCAGACCGAGACATCGCCCGAATGCAGCCGGGCGACGTCTTGACCGGCGGTCTCTGCGGCTTCGAACTCGGTGAGGATTTCCTCAAGGCTCATGGGTGCGCTATTGACGATGCGGGCCCCCTCCGGACAGTGGGCGAGCACCGCCTCCGCCACCAGAGAACCGGCGTAGAGGCAGACCGGGCAACGGGCGATGAGATCGCGGCCGCGCAGGGTGAGCAGGTCCGCGGCGCCGGGCCCGGCACCGATGAAATGCACCGTCATGCAGGCCTCCTCGCTAAGGCGCAGGTGGCGCGCGCCGATTGGATTCGCGGCAGGGCCAGAATTGCGCCCGGACCGGCGGCGGCAAGAGCCGCCGCTTCGGCGACCGATGTCAGGCCGGTCGCGGCCCGGACACGGGCGGAGGGGGCTGTTACCCGATCCCGCAGACGGTCCAGCGCGGCGTTCCCGAAGAAGTGAAGGGGCATCCGAAGCTTTGCGGCGGCGGCGAGGACCGGTTCTCCGCGTTTACCCTCGGATGTGGCGAGGGCGGCGAGCTCTTGCGTGCCCAGCATCTCCAAGGCCCGTTCTACGAGAGTAACGATCTCATCCGCGGGGCAGTTCTTGCGGCAGCCGACACCGGCATAGAGGGCGGTCACGGCTTCACGCAGATCCACTGCGTAACCGTCATGCCAGGGCGGTATGCGTTGAAACGACCAACTCGGTCGGACCGCTCCACGCCGATTCGGATGAGGCTGCCGCCGAGGGCGTCGAGGCTGGCCGCGAGCAAGCTTTCGGTTTCGATTGTCACGGCATTCGCCACCAGCCGACCGCCGCTAGGCAGGGCCGCCCAGGCTGCTTCCAGCACTGCCGGGTTACTGCCGCCGCCGCCGACAAAGACGGCATCCGGGGTGGACAGGCCGGCCAAGGCCTCGGGTGCCCGACCGGCGATTAGCTCTAAGCGCGGCACGCCCAAGACCATGGCGTTGCGGCTCGCCGTGGCCCGGCGCTTCGCCTCCGGCTCGATGCCGATCGCGCGATTGGCGGGATGGCAGAGCAGCCACTCGATGGCAATAGAGCCGCCGCCGCAGCCGATGTCCCATAAAAGAGCGCCGGCGCGTGGCATCAGACTGGAAAGCGTGACGGCACGTATCTCGCGTTTGGTCAGCTGTCCGTCGGTCTCGAAGAGGCTATCGGCCAGGCCACAACTCAAGGGCAACACCAGGGCTTCCGGCGAAGCGCTCAACTCGATGGCAAGCAAATTCAGTCGGTGTATGTCGGCGATCCGGAAGTTTTTTGCACGGCTGCCGCGCAAGCGCTCGTCGGGGCCGCCCAAAGCCTCCAGCAAGGTGATTCGGCTGTCGCCGAAGCCGCGCCCGGTGAGATAGGCCGCGACCTTGCCGGGCGTGGTCTCGTCGGCACTCAAGACCAGCAGCCGCCGGTCTGGCTGTAGGTGCGGGGCCAGGCTCTCTAGCGGTCGCCCGCAGAGTGAGACGCAAGCCAAGTCCGGCAGGCTCCAAGCCAGCTTCGAAGCAGCCAGCGAGAAGGCCGAGGGGGCGGGTAGACTGCGGATCTCCTCAGGCGCGATCAGAGTGGAGAGCCCTGTGCCGATCCCATAGTGGAAGGGATCGCCGCTCGCCAGCACGGCGACTGGCCGGCCGCGGCGTTCCAGGATAGCCGGGAAGGCATCCTGCGGCGGCGATGGCCAAGCCAGCGTTTCACCTTGGATCAAGCTGCGCGCAAGGGCCAATTGCCGATGTCCGCCGACCACCAGCCCGGCTTCGGAGAGGGCTGCGCGTGCGCTGTCGCACAGCTCCGCGACACCGGCCTCTCCGATTCCTACCAGGGTGAGCCAGGGGCCGCTCACGGGAAGTCACCCCCGGCTTGTATTCTGCGGTCCCTAGGCCCTAAGGAGGGACCATGAAGCTCTTGCTTCTCGGTGGGACCGCGGAAGGCTCCGGCCTGGCGCGGCTGCTGGCCGGCCGGCCCCAGTTTCAAGCCACCCTGTCGCTTGCCGGCCGCACCGAAAGACCGGCGACCAATCCACTGCTGCAGCGCACCGGCGGTTTCGGCGGGGTGATAGGCTTGTGCAGCTATTTGTTTGAAAATAAAATCGATGTTTTGATCGATGCTACCCATCCCTACGCCGCCCAGATGTCCCGCAATGCGGCTATGGCTTCGCGGCGTCTGAGCTTGCCGCTGCTGGCGCTCAGACGGCCGCCTTGGCAGGCGCAGGCCGGCGACCGTTGGCAGACGGTCGCCGATGCCGCCGCAGCGGCCGAGGCGCTGGGGACCGCGCCGCGCCGTGTGTTCCTCGCCATGGGACGTCTCGAGGTCGCTGCCTTCGCTGCGGCGCCGCAGCATGACTACCTGCTCCGCAGCGTCGATCGTCCGGGTCCCTTGCCTCTGCCGAGGCTGCGGATCGTGACCGCCCGAGGCCCCTTCGCGGAAGCGGAAGAAGAGCAGCTGCTGCGGCAGGAGCGGATCGAGGTGATCGTCTCCAAGAACTCCGGTGGCACGGCCACCTACGGCAAGATTGCCGCTGCGCGGCGTCTCGGCCTGCCGGTGATCCTGCTGCAGCGCCCGATTTTGCCGGAGGTCGAGAGCGTCGCCACACCGGCCGCGGCTATCCGATGGTTGGATACCCATCATGCCGCTGATGCTCGCCGTGGGGTGTAGACCCAGGGCTGCCCGTCCGGACGTGGGATGAGACGCGTTTCGGCGGTCCCGATCATCACCAAGGTGCGCATGTCCGCGCGCGCCGGATCGGCAGTGGCCAGGGTCTCGATGTCGATATGTTCGCGCCCATCGGTGACGGCGGTAGCAAAAATGACCGGTGTGGTGTCCGGTAACGCCGCGCGCAGGATCTCCAAGGCGCGGCCCAACTGCCAGGGGCGCGCCTTGGAAGCCGGGTTATAGAGCGACAGCACGAAGCCGGCGCCGGCTGCTGCCCTCAGGCGCTTCTCCACGGTCTCCCATGGCTTCAGATTGTCGGAGAGGGAGAGGGCGCAGAAATCGTGGCCCAGAGGGGCGCCCAGGCGTGCTGCAGCGGCCTGCATGGCGGAGATGCCGGGCAGCACCGTGATCTTGAGTGCGCGCCAGGCATCGGGACCGCTTTCCAGCGCCTCGAAGACCGCTGCGGCCATGGCAAAGACGCCCGGATCCCCGGAGGAGACCAGGCAGACCTTGCGTCCCTCCTCGGCCAAGGTCAGGGCATGCTGTGCTCGATCCAGCTCGACCCGGTTGTCGCTGGCATGGCGGCGCTGGCCTTTTTTGTCGGGGACGCGGGCGACGTAGGGGATATAGCCCACCAGGTCCTCGGCCTCGGCCAGCGCGCGCACTACTGCGGGCGCGGTCAAATCGGGATCGCCGGGTCCGAGGCCGGCGACGGTCACGCAGCCGCTCATGGCGCGCGTCCCCGGCCGGGCACCAGGATCATCGAGAAGTAGGGGGCCTTGACCCCTTGCATTGCGCGCAGGGGGCGCCGGATCTCCGCTTCGCAGGTGCCGCTCTCGACGTAGAGGGCGCGCTCCAGCAGACCGGCTTCGTCAAGCGCGTGGCGGACCTTCTGCAGATTACGGCCCAGTTTCATCACCACGAGGGCGTCGCAGTTGGCAATCCGCGCAGCCAATTCCTCCTTCGGCAGAGTGCCCGGCACCACGGTCAGCACGTCGTCGCCGTAGGTCATGGGCAGCCCGGCGCGCGACCAGCAGCCGGACATGCCGGTGATGCCGGGCACGACTTCGATCGGGTAGCGCCCCTCCAGCCGCCGGTGGACATGCATGTAGGAGCCGTAGAAGAGCGGATCGCCCTCGCAAACCAAGGCCAGGTCGCGCCCGCTATCCAACACCGCTGCTACGCGTTCGGCCGATTGGTTGTAGAAATCGCCCATGAGCGCGCCATAGCGCGGGTCGCTGACCGGGATCTCCGTGGTCACGGGGTACTCCAGGCGCATCTGCTCCGTGCTCTCCGGGATCAGGCCCGCCAGGATGTTGCAGGCGACGCCCGGTCGGCCGCGGGCAGCGAAGAAGGCCACCACCGGCACCGCTTGCAACAGCCGCATGGCCTTGACGGTCAAGAGTTCCGGATCGCCGGGGCCGACACCCAGGCCGTAGAGCATGGCACTGCTCATCATTCGCGCTCCTGTGCCAGGGCATTGACGGCCGCGGCGGCCAGCGCGCTGCCGCCCTTGCGTCCGCGTAGGATGACGTAAGGGACCGGGTCATTCTCTACCAGGGCCTCTTTCGATTCGGTGGCGCCGACGAAGCCGACCGGCAGGCCGATCACGGCAGCCGGTTTGGGCCAGCCGCGGGCCAGCCCCTCCAGGAGGTAGAAGAGCGCGGTCGGAGCATTGCCGATGGCGACGAGAGCGCCAGCCAGGCGCTCGCCCCAAAGCTCCAAGGCCGCAGCCGTTCTCGTATTGCCGACAGACCTCGCCAGTTGCGGCACCTGAGGATCGTTGAGGGTGCAGACGACGGCGTTATCGGCTGGCAGCCGGCTGGGCGTGATTCCTTTGGCGACCATAGTAGTGTCGCAGAGGATGGGGCCCCCCTTCGCCAGCGCTGTTCGGGCCGCCTCCGCGAAGTCGGGGGAGAAGGCCAGGTCTTCGGCGATCTCCGGCTGGCCGCAGGCATGGATCATGCGGACGGCCACCCGTTCTTCCCAGTAAGACAGGCCCTCAAGGCAACTCTCGCAGCGAATCATAGCGAATGAACGCTCGTAGATGGCCGTACCGTCGCGGATGTAGTCGTAGCGCTCAGTCACGGCGCACTTCCTCCAGAGCCTGCTCCGAACTCGACAACCGTAAGGCTGCGGGCGAGGCCGCGGTGCCGTTGCGGATGAGGAACCAGTCTCCGGCTGCGCCGACGAAGGTTAGATCCGTCTCTCGTGGATGGGCACAGCCCTTGCTGCAGCCGGATACATGTGCATGACGATCGGGAGGCAGGACGGCTGCCAACTGTCTGGCAAAGCAGCGGGTCTTGACAGAGGCCTCGGCACAGGCCGGGGCGCCGGGGCAGGCCTCGATCCTCAAGAAGGCACTCAATGGATCGAGAAGGGCACCGGCGGAACCCAACTTGACCGCGAATTCCGGCCATACTTCCGACGAGACGCCGGCAATCGCCAGGCAACGCCAAGGCGTTAGGCGGACAATTCCGTCGCCGAAGGTCTCTGCCAGGCCGGCGGTGTCTTCGAGCTGCTGTGCGCTCAAGGCGCCGAAGGGCCAGAGCGCCAGGACTGCTCCCAACTTCTCGTCGAGTTGATGGAAGCCAAGAGCTGGCTTCCTCGTGCTTCCCACGTCCGAGGCTTCTTCCATACGGCCGCTTAGGCCGGCTTGCGCGACCAGTGCTGCGATCTGCTCTGCGCCGAGGGCCGAGATGCGACCCTGTTTCCTCTCATCCCTTGCAGCGAAGGCCTCGCTTATGGCCAACGCCGCCGATGCCGCATCCTGCTGTGCGGAGAGGTGAAGGGCGAAGCGGCCGCCGAGGTCCAGCCGCCTTGCACCCGGGCGCAGGGAAAGGTCGCTGGCCTCGGTGAGGGGCCAGAGGCCGCCGCCGTCGACTAGGAAGCCGAACTTGTCCGGCAAGCCGGCGAACAGCTGGGTCTCGGCCAGGCCTATCTCCAGGCGCCGAACCAGGCAGCGGCTGGCCTCTGCCAAACCTGGGTCGGCGCCCAATAGGGGCGAGACCAGGATGTTCCGGCGGGCTTCCACCGCGGCATCGTCGCTCGCCAAGCCTAACTCGATAGCTTGACGTGCCACCGGTTCGAGACCGGATTTCGCCATGCCGCGCAGCTGCAGCGAGGCCCGCCGCGTGAGTTCCAGCTTGCCTTCGCCATAAGTGCGGCTGGCCTCGGCGATCACGCGCGCCGCCTCGCCCGAAAGCTGACAATAGGGGGGCTTGAGGCGCAGAATCCAACCGTCTGCGGACTGCATGGGGCGCAGCAGAGAGGGACACCAGCCTTGCACACGATCTTTCATTGCTCTGGGTCCAGCAGCTGGGCGGCGACGGCATTGCGCCTTGGCTGCCAGAGGTGCCGGCGCAGGGCCTCGACGAAGCGGCGGATCATGGCGGCGCGCGCGGCCGGATTCGCGTCGGCCAAAAAGGCGTCGACCTTCGGATTGCCGAGGGTTGCCTCGTGCAGTTGGTCGAACTGACGACTGAGTCCCAGGCCGGAAGTGGCGGCGAAGGCGAAGAGGCTGTCCAGACTCTTCGCCATCTCGGCGCCACCGCGGTAGCCGTGGCGCATCATGCCCTCAATCCAGACGGGGTTGGCGGCGCGGCCGCGCACCACCCGGTTGAGCTCTTCGGAAAGGCTGCGGGCCCGGGGCGCCTCGGGATCGGAGATATCGGTGTGATAGACCCGGGCCTTGCCGCCCAGGCTGTCGGCTGCCGCAGCGAAACCGCCTTCGAAAGCGGCGAAGGCGGAGCTTTCCAGCAGATCGATCTCGTGATGGTCCTGCAAATGCACCAACGCATCCGACCGGAGCACGCGGGCGGCAAAGGCTGCGCGCGCCGCAACCCCCTCGGCATCCCGGCCGTAGGCATAGCCGGCTGCATCCAGGTAACTGGCACCCAGGTCTTCGCGGCCCTTCCAAGCGCCGCGGTCCAGGAGGTTGGTGACGCCAGCCTCGTAGCCGCCGGGGGCGGTGCCGAAGATACGCCAACTCGCTTGGCGCCGGGCCTCTCCTTCCAGGTCGCGGCAGGCGGCGGCCAGGGGGTTCATGTCGGCGGCCTCGTCGCGCATGGCCACGGCCTGGACGGCGCTGTCGAAGAGTAAGATCTGAGCCTGGAAGACATCGCGGAAGAGGCCGGAAATGCGGAGCGTGATATCCACACGCGGCCGATCCAGGCGGGCCAGGGGCAAGACCTCGAAGCCGGCCACCCGGTTCGATCCCTCGTCCCACTTCGGTTCTACGCCCATCAGGGCGAGGGCCATGGCCAGCTCGTCGCCGCCGGTACGCATGGTAGCGCTGCCCCAGAGGTCGATCACCAGGGCGCGCGGCCAGTCGCCTTCTTCCTGTAGATGGCGGCGAACCAACTCATCGGCTGCCCTCTTGCCCAGCAGCAGGGCCGAGCGGGTGGGAACGGCCCGTGGATCGATGGTGAAGAGGTTGCGTCCGGTCGGCAGCACGTCGATGCGTCCCCGAGTCGCTGCACCGGCGGGGCCGGGCGGCACGAAGCGCCCGTCGAGGGCGGTCAGCAAGGCCTGCGATTCCTCCCGTCCGCTGGCGGCGATTCGCTCGTGGGCTTCGGCCAGATCCAAGGAAGGGGTGCCGCGTTGCAGGGCGGCGGCCAAAGCCTCCGCGCGCTCACCGCTGGGTGCCTCTCCGAAGACGTGGAGGCCTTCGCGGATCTGTAGGTTCTTTACGTCGCAGAGATAGGTGTCGAGCCGGTTCAGAGCCTCGTCGTCGGGCATATCGCGGGTGACGCCGCATTCCTCGGTCAGCCCACTCTCCTCGGCACGCCGCCGGATCTCTTGGCGTAGCAGTCCCATGCGCCGCCGGTCCAGGCCGTCGGCGGCGGCGTATTCGTCGACCAGCCGTTCCAGTTCGGCTAGGGGACCATTCGCTCCGGCCGATTTCAGCGGCGGGGTCAGATGTCCCAACACCACGGCGGAGAGCCGCCGCTTGGCCGCCGCTGCCTCGCCCGGATTGTTCACGATGAAGGGATAGATTACGGGCAGATCGCCTGTCAGGGCCAAGGGCGAACAGGACGGAGACAGCGCTACTGCTTTGCCCGGCAGCCACTCCAGGGTGCCATGGGTCCCTAGATGGATCATGGCATGCAGGCCCTCGACCCGTCGGAGCCAGAGATAGAATGCGATGTAATCGTGGCGCGGTGGCTGGTCGGGATCGTGATAGTTGGTCTTGCGGTCCAGCCCAGCGCCGCGGTCGGGTTGCAAGGCGACGATCAGTTTACCCAGACGCAGCCAGCAGCCTTCAAACCATCCGGCTTGAAGGTTTGGATCTTCCTCCGGCGTGCCCCAGGCAGCAATCACCTTGTGCCGTAGGTCGGCCGGCAAGTCGGCGAAAAGCGCTTGGTAATCGTCTAATGCAAGAAAAGGCTTAAGCCTGTCTTCTTCCAGTTCTGCTGCAAGGGCCTGAGAGCAAGGGCGTCGCCGAGGCAGGTCGTAGCCTGCCCCGCAGAGCAGATCGGCGATGCGTGTGCTGCTGGCAAGACCGTCGAGCCCCACCGCATGCGCCACCTGACCGCCACCGCCGGGATAGTTGGATAGGATCAGCCCCAGGCGGCGCTCCCGCATCGGTGTCTCGGCGAGCCTTGACCAGGCGGCAGCCTTGCCGGTTAGGCTCTCGATTCCCTCCGCATAGGGGCGGTGGCGGGTCACGCCGAACTCGAGGTTGGGTAGAGCTTCGCCCTTGGATTTGAAGGACACGGCGCCTGCCGTCAGCCGGCCGTCCAGCTCCGGCAGGACGACCTGCATGGCGAGATCGCTGGCGGCGAGGCCACGGTCCGATTCGCACCAGACCGCTCGATCGGATCCGGCGAGGATCGCCTGCAACACCGGCGCACCGGCTGCTTCCAAAGGTGTGTTGCCGCCCTCGTCCTGGGCGGAGAAGGCCGTAGCGTTCACCACGACCTTGGGGCCCAGATTGCGCAGGAACCTGGCGCACCAGGAGGCGCTATCGGGTGCCTTGAGACTGGCGACGAAGACAGGCCAGACCTCGAAACCTCTCTTCTCCAGGCTGGTGACTAGGGCATCGATCACTGCCAAGTCTCCGGCTAGCAGATAGGAACGATAGAAGACTATAGCTGCCAAGGGCCGCTGTGGCTCTCGACCTGTGGCGAGCACCAGCTTGCAGACTGCACCTAAGCTAGGGCAATAGAAGCCTTGCTGGGGCAGGGGGGCGGCCGGCGCGGCCGGCGCCGGCTGGGTACCGGCGCGAAAGGCGGCTTCCGCGAGGAAGCGGGCCATGTTGTCGTCTCCCCCCTCGACGAAATAGCGCTCAAGCTTGGCCAAACCCTCTTCCGGCAGGGTGGAGAGCGCCGTCAGTCGCGGATCGGGGCGTGCGTCTCCCGGCAGGAGCGCCAAGGCGATGCCTTCCTGTCGGCAGAAGCGCGCCAACTCCTCGGCCCCGTAGCGCCAATAGTCGAGCCCACCCAAAACCCGCGCTACCAGCAGCTTCGAGCCGGTGACGGTTTTCTCAACGTAGAGATCGACCGAAAGGGGATGGCGGAGGCGCGCCAAACTGGCCAGCCTGAGGCTCAGTCCCTGCGGCCGCCGCGCCATGGCGACGGCGGCAAGATCGCTGTCGGTGAAGGAGAGGAACAGCAGGTCGGCCGGACTTTGCTCCAGGTCGACGGCGGGTTCCGCCTCGTCAAGGGACCGGGTCTCGCGGACCAGAAGGTGCATGGCCGGTCATCCCGCTAGGGCTGTCACGATTGCGTCGCGGTCCATACCGCTGTGGCCGATGATGACCAAGCGGCTGCTGCGGGCTTCTTCGGCCTGCCAAAGGCGGTCGTAGTGATGGCGGAAGCGCGCGCCGACCCCGTGTAGCAGCAGGCGCATCGGCTTGCCCGAGACCGCCAGGAAACCCTTCACGCGGAGGATGTCGTGGACCTCCACGGTCTGCTGCAGGCGCGCCAGCAGGGCCTCGGCGGCGGGCTGTTCCGGTAGCTCGACGATAAAACTGTCGAAATCGTCGTGCTCGTGGTCGTCCAGTCCGTCGTGGTGCGAGGGGCGGTCGTCGAGATCGTCTTCGGCGGTAGCGCCCAGCCCCAGCAGGACGCTTGGGTCGACGACACCCTCCTCGGTCGTCACCACCTTCACCGCCCGCGGCAGTCTGGTCTCGACCTCGTTGAGAACCCAGTCCCGCGACGACCCCGTCAGGAGATCGCTCTTGTTCACGATCACCAAGTCGGCGGCGGAGAGCTGATCTTCGAAGACCTCTTGCAGCGGATTGTCGTGATCTAAGGATTCGTCGGCCTGGCGCTGACGCTCCACCTGTTCGGGATCGTCGGCGAAGCGGCCCTCGGCCACCGCCGGCCCGTCGACTACGGCGATGACGCCGTCCACCGTCAGGCGGGAGCGAATCGAGGGCCAGTCGAAGGCTTTCAAAAGTGGCTTCGGCAAGGCGAGGCCGGAGGTCTCGATCAGGATATGCTCCGGCGGATTGTCGCGCTCGACCAAAGTTTCCATGCTGGGCACGAAGTCGTCGGCGACCGTGCAGCAGAGGCAGCCGTTGGCAAGCTCGACGATGTCTTCCTCGCCGCAGCTCTCGATACCGCAGCCCTTCAGGATCTGGCCGTCGATGCCAAGGCTGCCGAACTCGTTGACAATGACGGCAACACGGCGCCCGCCGGCGTTCTCCAGGACATGGCGGACCAGGGTCGTCTTGCCGGCACCGAGGAAGCCAGTGATGACGGTGGTGGGAATCTTGGCCCCGGAGATCATGCGGCTTCGTCTCTCTTTGCGCTTTTCTTTGCACTGGGGGATGTTTCTAGCGGCGGTATACGGGCCAGGGTCTTGCGTCGCAGGCTTTCCGGCCGTTCGCACCAAGGCACCTGCCCATCAGCTGTCTCGCCATGGCGGCGAGCATAGTCCAAGAGATCCGGCCCCTGTGTGTCCGGGTCAATCTCGCAGAGCACATAAGCCCATTTGTCCGGCGCCGCAATGACGGCCGTGCAGGCGCGCTTGCAACCGGACAGGCAGCGGACTTTTTCGACCCGCAGGCTTTCGTCGGCTTCGGCCGCGAGCGCACGATAGAGTCTCGTACCGTCGCGATCCGCTTCCGCAATCTCGGCCTCGGCATTGCGCCGGCAAGTGATGCAGATCCGCAGGACTGTCTGGGGCATGGGTTCTCTCAACGCTTGCTATGCCGACGAGTCGCGGCGCCTGAACCGCAAGCGCAACGACCTGTCCTCGCGAAGAGTACCCCCCCCAAGAGTACCCCCCAATGGAGACCGGTGCACCCGCCGGCCATCGGGGTTTCGTCCGGGACACCCCGCCCTGGACCTTCCCGCGAGAACGCGATTCGACGGCAGGTCTCCTGGCTCACGGTTGATCGCCGATCGCCCCCTTCCCAAGGGCGTGGGGGCATTTGCCCTTCCCTCAGTGGCTCTTGGCCATCGGCTCGCCGCATACAGTTGCGGGGGCAGCTGCGGCTTCCTCTTGCCGGGGCAAGCGTTACCGCATTCCCTCTTCACCCAATCGGCTGACTTTGCCGCCCGGGACCGTCAGGGTTATTCTTGACGTTGCCTGTGCCATGCTGTCAATCGCCCGAACGACCAAGATTTTGCTGCTGCTACGTCGGGCAATTAGCGGAGGAGCGTCACGCCCTTGTCCTGTCCTCTGGTAACATTGTTGTTGGGCGGCGCGCGCTCGGGCAAGAGCCGCTACGCCGAATCCTTGGTGACCGCCGAGGCACCGCCCTGGACCTACATCGCAACGGCCGAGCCCTTCGACAACGAAATGAAGGCGCGAATCGAGGCGCACAAGGCGCGTCGGACAGCCGGCTGGCGGTCCTTCGAGGCGCCGCGCGGCTTGGCGCAGACCCTGCAGCGCGCGCCCTCGTTGCAGCCGCTCTTGATCGACTGCCTGACGCTTTGGCTCAGTAACATCCTCTTGGGCGATCTCGACCTTGAGGCGCAGATCGCCGCGCTGGAGGAGGCGCTGGCCAAGCGACAGGCATCGACGGTGCTGGTCGCCAACGAGGTGGGCTTGGGCATCGTGCCGGAGAACGCGCTAGCCAGGCGCTTCCGCGACGAGGCCGGTTGGCTCAATCAGCGGCTTGCAGCCAAGGCTGGCCGCGTGATCTTCATGGTGGCCGGGATGCCCATGATCGTGAAGGACCGGCAGCAGTGAGCGCAGCGGAAGAAGCGGCCCGTCACAAGGCGAAGATGGCCAAGCGCAAGGCCGTGCAGGATGCCGAGGTGGCCGGCAAGACCCAAGAGAAGGGCTTGCTCATTGTGCACACCGGACCGGGCAAGGGTAAGTCGACCGCCGCCTTCGGGCTGGCGCTCAGGATGCTGGGACGCAGTGGCAAGGTCGGCATCGTGCAGTTCATCAAGGGCGCATGGGACACCGGCGAGGCCCATGCCCTTCAGGCCTTTGGCGAGCGGGTGGAATGGCACGCGATGGGCGAGGGTTTTACCTGGGAGACGCAGGACAAGGCGCGCGACATTGCCGCCTGCCAAGCGGCTTGGGAGAAGGTGCGTCAGCTGATGGCCGATCCCGGCTTGCACCTGCTGATCCTCGACGAGTTGAACATCGCCCTGCGCTACGACTACCTCGATCTGAAAGATGTGATGGCGGCACTGCAGGCACGGCGGCCCGATCTGCACATCGTGGTGACCGGCCGCAATGCCAAGGAGCCCTTGATCCAAGCCGCCGATCTGGTCACCGAGATGCGCCTGGTGAAACACCACTTCAAAGCCGGCGTGAAGGCGCAGGAGGGAATCGAGTTCTGATGACCGCTGCCAGACGCGGTCGGGCAATCATGCTGCAGGGGACCGGCTCCAACGTCGGAAAGTCTCTGTTGGTGGCCGGTCTCTGCCGCTTGGCGCGCCGGCAGGGTCTCTCGGTCGCGCCCTTCAAGCCGCAGAACATGGCCAACAATGCCGCGGTGACGCCTGACGGCGGTGAGATCGGACGCGCCCAAGCGCTGCAGGCTCGTGCCGCAGGCTTGGCGCCCTCGATCGATATGAACCCCGTGCTTCTGAAGCCTCAAAGCGAAACAGGAGCACAACTAGTGGTCCGGGGCAAGGTGGCCGGCACGGCAAGGGCCAAGGACTACCAGACCCGCAAGCAGAGCCTGCTGCCGGCCGTATTGGAGAGCTTCGGGCGCTTGCGGGCGCACCACGATCTGGTGATCGTCGAGGGCGCGGGCAGTGCTTCGGAGGTCAATCTCAGGGCCGGCGATATCGCCAACATGGGCTTCGCCCGTGCGGCCGACGTGCCTGTCGTCCTGATCGGTGACATCGATCGCGGTGGGGTCATCGCCAGCCTGGTCGGTACCAAGCATGTCATCCTCGCCGAAGATGCCGATATGATTTCTGGATTCCTTGTCAACAAGATGCGGGGCGATCTTACGCTCTTCGACGAGGGGATGCGCACTATCGAGTCCATGACCGGTTGGCCGGCCTTGGGGCTGATCCCCTACTTCGAGCCGGCGCGTCGGCTGCCGGCGGAGGACGCCTACGACCTGGCCGAGCGCAGCGGCGCCCTGCGTCGCGAGGGTGGCCTGAAGATCGCGGTGCCGCTCTATCCGCGGATTGCTAACTTCGACGATTTGGACCCCTTGGCCGGCGAATCCGCTATCGATCTGCAGTTGGTACCCTCCGGCAAGCCTTTGCCGGGCGATGCGGCCCTGGTGATTCTACCGGGCTCCAAGGCCACGATTGCCGATCTGGCTGCCCTGCGGCGCGAGGGCTGGGACATCGACCTCCTGGCCCATCGTCGGCGTGGCGGGCGCATCCTGGGGCTCTGCGGCGGCTATCAGATGCTTGGCAGGCGGCTCGCGGACCCCGATGGCATCGAGGGGCCGCCGAGTGCGGTCGAGGGGCTGGGTCTGCTCGACGTCGAGACCGAGCTCAAGGGCGACAAGCATCTGGTCGCGGTCGAGGGCCAATCGCTGCCCGACACAGTGCCGTTCCATGGTTACGAGATGCACATCGGATGCACCGAGGGTCTGGATCGGCAGCGTCCGCTGCTGCGCTTCGCCGATGGGCGCGGCGACGGTGCCCAGTCCGCGGACGGCTTGGTCATGGGCAGCTACGCCCACGGTCTCTTCGCCGACGATCGCCAGCGGGCGGCTTGGCTGCGCCGTTTGGGCGCCGGTCTGTCGGACTATGCGCACGAAGCGGCGATCGAGGAGACTCTGGACGGACTGACCGAGCACTTGTCGCAGCACTTGGATAGCACGAGGCTCTTCGGCTTGGCTAGGTGACCCAAACCAAAAGGGCGACCCCTAGGATCTGCAGCAGGGCCGCCGCACGGTAGAGCTGGAGTGCCTGGCGAATGTCGGCCGCGGTCGCCTCTGCGCGGCCGTCGCCCATCCAAGCGTCCGCCACCCCCTCGCTGCCGTAGCGCCGCGGTCCGGCCAGCCGCAGTCCCAACGCACCGGCGAAGGCGGCCTCGGGAAACCCGGCATTGGGAGAGCGGTGTTGCTGGGCGTCGCGACGAACGGCTTGCAGTGCAGCGCCCGCATTGCAGTCGGGGAGGATAAGAGCGGCCGAAGCAACCAGGAGGGATGTGAGGCGCGAAGCCGGGAGGTTGATCAGGTCGTCGAAGCGTGCCGCCGCCCAGCCGAAGGCGCGGTAGCGCTCGCTCTTGTGGCCGATCATGGAATCGGCCGTGTTGGCGGCCTTGTACATGGCGATCCCGGGCAGACCGAAAAGACCGCAGTAGAAGGCCGGGGCAACGACTCCGTCGGAGAAGTTCTCGGCCAGGCTCTCGATCGCCGCGCGGGCGACGCCGGCCTGGTCCAGGCGCTCCGGATCTCGACCGACGATCTTCGCCACGGCCGCCCGGCCGCCCGCCAAGCCCTCGCGCTCCAGCCCCTCGGCAACCGCTGCCACGTGGGTATGGAGGCTGCGCTGCGCCAGGAGCGTACTGACGAGGCAGGCGAGGATGAGCGCGCCCAGGATATCGGACAGCAAGACATCGGACAGGCTGAAGAGCACAGCTTCCAGCAAAAGGGCCGGCACAAGCGTGGCAAGAAGTACGATCGTCAGGACGTAGGCGCCGGCGATACGCCCTTCCCGGTCCAAGCGGTTGCGCCGGTTAGCGCGTTCCTCCAAATAGCCGATCAAGCGGCCGATCCAGCCCACCGGATGCCCGATTCGGCGATAGACTGCGTCCGGGTAGCCGACAATGGCCTCGATGACGAGGGCCAGGAGGAGGATCTTGAGCGGGTCAGTCAGAGGGGTGGCCTCTTGCAGGGTGAAGTGTGGAACCGGCCCTTGTCGCGCCGCCGCCGCTGGCCGACATTAGGCAGCAAGCAGACAAGGAGCAAAGTGCCTATGACAGAGCGCGGCCGAGAAGCCTTCATCGCCGAGGTGGCCTTCGACCGTCGGGGCTTGGTGCCGGCCGTGGCGCAAGCTGCCGACAGCGGGGAGGTGTTGATGATGGCTTGGATGAATGCCGACTCTCTGCGGGAAACCCTCCGCAGCGGCCGGGTCTGCTACTGGTCGCGCTCGCGGCAGGCGCTTTGGCGTAAGGGGGAGACCTCGGGCCATGTCCAGACCCTGGTTGAGGCGCGCGTCGACTGCGACGGCGACACCCTGCTTTTATTGGTCGATCAGCTTGGGCCGGCCTGTCATACGAAGCGTCCCAACTGTTTCTATCGGGCGCTGAGAGACGGGTCGCTGGTGGAGATCAGCCAGCCGATGGATAAGGCCTGATGCCGGACAATCGGAACCCCGCCCCGACCGCTGCGGCCTTCGAGGAGGTCCAAGAGGCCTTCGAGTTGCTGCCCGATTGGGAGGAACGCTATCGCTATGTCATTGATCTGGGACGCAGCCTGGAGCCCCTGACGGCTGAGGAGCGTTCGGCTGAGAACAAGGTGGATGGCTGCGTCAGTCAGGTCTGGCTGGTTGCCGGGCGGGGCGGAGAAGGGGGGATGCACTTCCGCGCCGACAGCGATGCACATATCGTGCGTGGGCTTTTGGCAATCCTGCTGCGCCTTTACGACGGCCGCAGCCCGCGCGACATCCTGGCCGTAGACGCATGCGCGCTCTTGGACAGTCTCGACCTTGAGGGCCATCTCTCGCCGAGCCGGACCAATGGGCTCTTCTCCATGGTAAAGCGCATCCGCAGCCTGGCTGCCGAGGCGGCCTGACGGTATGGGCGCGGCCGAACGGCAAGGCCCCACACGGCGGGGTGTGCTGACCGGATTGGCCGGATTGGCCGCCTGGGCCGCGCCGCAGGCCCTGGCGCAGGAGGCACCGCCGAGCCGCTTCTTCCGCATCGCCTCGGGGCCATCCGGGGGCATCTACTATCCCTTGGCCGGCTTGATTGCGGCGGCCATCAGCAACCCGACAAGCCATCGTGCCTGCGAGGTCGAAGCGGTGTGCGGTATCCCCGGCCTCTTGGCCGTGGCGCAGACCAGTTCGGGATCCATCGCCAATCTGCATCGCCTGCTGAAGGGCGACGTGGAATCCGCTTTCTGTCAAGCGGATCTGGCCCGGCGCGCGGCGCAGGGAACCCTGCCTTCGGTCTCGGGACTGGACGGTAGCAAGCTGCGCGCGATCGCCTATCTCTTCCCGGAATATCTCCACATCGTCGTGCATAAGGACAGTTCCATCCGCACGCTGGCGGACTTGGCCGATCACTCTCTCGCTCTCGGTTCCTTCGAGTCTGGAACCCGGATCGTAGCGGAGGTCTTCCTGAAGGTCGCGGATCTGGAGGACAGGCTCTCCAAGGCGCCCGACCTTTCGCCAATCGATGCAGCCTATCATCTGCGGAAAGGCTCGTTGGACGCTTTCCTGGCGATGGCCGGGGTACCGGACGACAGTGTAGAATCGCTCGCGCAAGACCGTGCGATCCGCTTATTGCCATTCCGCGGCCAGGCCGCCGCGCGTTTCACCGAAGCGCAGCCTCCTTTCGAGGAAGCAGCGATCTTGGGGGGGATCTACGACAGCCTACCGGTGACGCCGACGGTCGCTGTCGGTGCCCTCTGGCTGGTTGCGGACACGCTGGAGGAGGAACTGGTCTATGCCATCACGGAAGCTCTGTGGAGTAAGGATACGGAGGTCTTCCTGAAGGCGAATGGCGGCTATCGGGTGCCGAGGCTGAATGCCGATCGAGCCCTGAAAGACATCGGTGTTCCACCTCTGCATCCGGGCGCGGCCCGCTTCTACAAAAAATCTGGCAGGATCGCTTGAGTGCCGGAAGGGTCAGGGCGGCAGCCTAACCGAGCAGGCTAGCCCAGCGCCGAGGCTGAGGTCAGCCTCGCTAGGCCGGGCTCGCTAGGCCAAGCGGCGAGGGCAAGACCGGTGTCCTCGCCGCCGAGAGGGCGGCGGATTAGGCGATCCGGTTCGGCGGGGCCTTGCCGGCGAAAAAGGCATCCAGGTTGTCGAGGCAGCAGAAGCCCATGGCCTTGCGGGTTTCAACGGTGGTGCTGCCAAGATGCGGCAGCAGATAGGCGTTGGGAAGGGTAAGATAGTCGGGATGAACCGCCGGCTCGCCGCGGAAAACGTCCAGGCCGGCCGCTGCGATCCGGCCGGAACGCAGCGCTGCGATCAGCGCCTCGTCGTCAACCAGATTGCCGCGCGCGGTGTTCACCACGATCGCCCCCTGCGGCAGCATCTCGATCCGCTCCGCGTTCAGGAAGTTCTCGGTCTCGGGCGTCGCCGGGGCGTTTAAGGACAGGAAATCGCTGACCTTCAGCAGCGATTCCGGTGTCTCGTGATATATAGCCCCCTACTCGATTTCCGGGCTCAAGCGCTGCAGCTTGCAGTAGTGGATCTTCAGGCCGAAGCCTCGTGCCCGCTTGGCGACCGCCTGACCGATGCGGCCCATGCCCATGACACCGAGCCGCTGTCCGCTGAGCTGTGCGCCCATTAACTGGGTCGGCATCCAGCCGCTCCACTCGCCGCGGCGCAGCATCTCCTGACCTTCCCAGGACCGGCGGGCCGCACCCAACAGGCAGAGCATGGCGATGTCGGCTGTCGCATCGGTCAGAACGTCAGGGGTGTGCGTAACGGCCAGCCCGCGCTTCTTGGCGGCGTCGAGATCGATGTGGTCGAAGCCGACCGAGAAGGTGGCAACGATCTTGACGCTCTCTGGCAAGGCCTCGATATCGGCTGCAGTGAGCGCTGCACCCGGCGAGGTGATCACGGCATCGGCGCCCTCGGCCTTGAGTGGCACACCGCCGATGGCCCAGCTTGCGTCCTCCTGGTTGGCAGTCACCTCGTAGTCGCGCTCGGCGCGGACCAGGACGGCGTCGGGCATGGGGCGGGTAATCAAGAGGCGTTGTGCCATGGTTGTTCTTCACGCGATTGACGGTTTCGATTTTCGCAGACTATCGCCAGGATACGACAGGCCCTAAAAATAGGCGATGGATCTCAAGGCTTTTGCAACCAGACCCCCGTACGCTCGCCACCTCGCTTCGCTCTTTGCGAGGGAGGCTTGGGTTGTGTGCCGCGTCGGTGCGCTTTTTCCAACCGCGCACTCAATAGCCCTCCTTGAGGCGGCGGAAGCGAGAGTCGAACCTTGATCCTGCCGGTCTCCGACGGTTCGCTAGAGAACGAAGCAGAGCTGACGCTGCCTAGACAGGCCGATTCAACCGCTTTTGGGGCAGTTCGGCTGTTGTGTCTTGAAGCCACGGCCAAGCTGGATGGCACCGTCGCCCAGCTTGTCGCGCAACCGATCCATCACCGCTTCGACCGCCACCTTGCGTTTGCGATCCGGTTCTAAAAGCGAAGGCGGATCGGCGAACTTTGCCGGGCAGAGATCGTCGCAGCCGATGCCTATCAGACGGAAGGAACGGCCGTCTACCTCGCGCGTCAGGAGCGATTGGGCCGCCTTGAAGAGACGCGAGGCCAACTGCGTGGGATCGTCCAGGCGACGCTGGCGGGTAATCAGGCTAAACCGAGCCGTCTTCAGTTTTAGGACTGCGGCATGTCCGGCGAGTTGCGCCCTTTTCAAGCGTCGCGAGACCTTCTCGCACAGCGGCCAGAGCTCGGCTTCCAGGCTCTCGAGGCTGCTGAGATCCAGATTGAAGGTGGTTTCGGCGGAGATCGACTTGACCTCCGCGTTGGACGTCACCCGGCGCTCGTCCTCGCCGCGGGCGAAGCGGTAGAGGCCTTTGCCTATGCTGCCAAAGCGAAGGATTAAGCCTGCTTCTTCGTAGTCGAGCAGATCGCCGATCTTGCGGATGCCGGCCTGTTCCAGCTGGCCCTTCAAGGCTTTGCCGACACCCCAGATCAGCGAAACAGGCTGACCGGCGAGGAAGTCTTGCGCGTCGCCGCGACCGAGGACGGAGAAACCCTGCGGTTTGTCCAGGTCGGAGGCGATCTTGGCCAGGGATTTGTTATAGGAGAGCCCGACCGAGACGGTGAGCCCCTCGTCTTTCTCGACCCGCTTGGCCAGCGCCGCCAGGGTGCGGGCCGGCGGGCCACCGTGCAGCATCTCTGTGCCGGTCAGATCCAGGAAGGCCTCGTCGATCGACAGCGGCTCGACCAAGGGCGTCACATCTTGCATTATCGCACGAATATGCCGCCCTACACCGCTGTATTTGCTTATATCCGGCTTGATGACAACGGCATCGGGACAGAGCGCCAGGGCCTTGAACATGGGCATGGCGGAGCGCACGCCATAGAGGCGCGCTGTGTAGCAGGCGGCCGACACCACGCCGCGGCGCCCGCCGCCGACGATGACCGGCTTATCGTGCAGTTCCGGCCTGTCGCGCTTCTCCACACTGGCATAGAAGGCATCGCAGTCGATGTGGGCAATCGAGAGCGTCGCCAGTTCCGGGTGCCGGAGCAGGCGGCGGCTGCCACAGATTTGGCAACATGGGCCGGGGCCGGGCTCAAGGGTGAGGCAGTCGCGGCAGAGGCCGTCAGCGATCATGCCCGCCGTTTCACAATGGAGGCCCCCACAGAAGAGGCCCCCAGGGAAGCCACTTGGGAGACCCTGGCTTCGATGCTGTTCGTACAGTCATGACGCGGGTTGGCGATGCGCTTGGCGAAGCGCGTTTCGCCGTTTCGGTCCAAGTCCGCTGCCTTGATCTCGGTTCCGCCAAGGTCGAGGCCCATCCGCATAGGAACTGGCCTTGCGGCCCTATTTGATCTTTGCTTCCTTGAAGAGGACGTGCTTGCGCACGACCGGGTCGTACTTCTTGAACGACAGCTTCTCGGTCTTGGTGCGCGGGTTCTTCTTGGTCACGTAGAAGTAGCCCGTATCGGCAGTGCTGACCAACTTGATCAGAGTGGTTGCTGGCTTTGCCATGGTGTCGTCTTTCTCCGGCCTGTCGGCGTCGGCTGCTTGTCCCGGTAAAGCGGTCGGGTGTCCAAGTGCTCTAGCCGATCGTACACCGCTATCTCTTAGAGCTGCGCGACATTATTCTCTTTCCCCCGGCTGTCAAGGCCAACCGCCGCAGAGCGGCAGCCGGCATCCACCCTGGTTCGGCAGGCTGGCCATATCCCGGCTCATCAACTGACGATAGAGTCGGCGGTCGTGCAACAGCCGAAGTGCGCCCTCCAGGTCTTGGTCTTTCTCTGCCTTTTCGGGCGGGCAGTTGGCCCGAAAGCCGGCCAGGGAGGCTTGGTCGCGGTCGTCGATAACCGCGCGCCGGTTGATATGGCGCCTATGGCGGTAACCTGCGCTGGCCAGCGCCTCCCCAGCGGCCAGGGTACCGCTGGTGCAGACATCCGGCAGCACGCCCCGGCCGCTCAGAGAGTAGCCCGACGGCGCATGAAAGCGCGCCCAGGTCAAGGTCAGTTCGCCCTCGTTAGGCAAGCGTAGCAAGGTCTGCACGCTACCCTTGCCGTAGCTGACGGTTCCGCTGACCAATGCTCGATCATTGTCCTGCAGGGCGGCGGCCACGATCTCCGACGCAGAGGCCGAATCGCCATCGATCATGACCACCATGGGCAGATCGCGCAGTAGGTTGTGCGGCTGCGCCGAGAACTTCTGGCGACTGTCGGGATGGCGGCCATAGGTGGTGACAATGACGCCGCAGTCTAGGAAGAGATCGGAAACGGAGACCGCCTGATCTAACAGACCGCCGGGGTTACCGCGCAGATCCAGCACCATGCCGACGAAGGGTTTGTCCGCCGCTTCCACGGCCTCCGCCACAGCGACCTGCAAGGCACGCGTGGTGTCGTGGTTGAAGCCCTCGACCCGGAGGATCAGCACGTCGTCCCGGCGCCGCCAACTGACGGTCTGCGGCACGATGAAATTGCGCACCACGCCGATCGACAGCTGCTCTGCCTCGCGTAGGATGGTCAGGCGGACCTCGGTCGAGATCGGCCCGCGCAGCGCCTTCACCGCGCCGCGCCGATCGATGCCGGCGGCGCTGACGCCATCGATGGCGACAATCAGGTCGCCGGCCTGCAATCCGGCCCGCTCGGCTGGCATGCCCTGCATGACCTTCTGAACCGCGACACCTTCGGACACCACGCCGATGCGAATTCCGACGCCGCCGAAACCGTCTCGATTGGCTCGATTCTCCTGTGCCTCTCGGCGCGAGGCATAGCGGGAGTACTCGTCTAGGTTCTCTGCAACGGCGTCGAAAACGCTCTCGTAAATGCGCTCGCTGTCGGCCTGCGCCAAGGCAGGGGAGAGCGTGGAAAGCCGCCGTACAGCGCTATCTGTCAACTGTCCCCAACCGCGCGTATCTGCTTCGGCCGGGGCATGGTAGAGGCCGGCGGTCTCGCCGCGGACAGCCAGTTGCACCGATTGGCCCTGGCGCACGATGGTGATCTCCGGATCGATGTCGCTCAAGCCCTCGACACCGGCGAGCGCCAGGTTGTCGATCTCGACGTCCTCTATATAGATGCGTTCGAGGTCGGCGTAGCCGCTGGCGAAAACGCGCGCCGAGATGTCGCCACGGCCCTCCTCGTTGACGGCCCCGCCCGAACAGGCCGCGAGCGACAGCAAAGCAACAGCGGCCAATAAGCCGGTCGCGCCCGGCAGCTGCCGATCGTTTCCGCGTAGCGGCTGGTTTGCGCACATAGCAGCATTAATCTCTCGTTCGGTCCTTGACGGAAGAGCTAATGTGAAGATGTGGTGGAAACCGGATTGGCTGTCACCCAGTTTCGCGGTAAACTTACCGCACACTGCAGGAATGCAACAGATATGGTCCGCAGGTCGCGATCCGTATCTGTCAGCGACGGTCTTTTCTTCTGGATTGCCGTCCTTTGGCCTTGCTGCGCCGCTGCGGCGGCCGTCGGGTCCTTGGACCGTTGCTGGGCTTTGGCGCACTGCCTCTCGGCCAGGGCGAAGGACCGGCCTCACCCTCGGTCAACTCCATGATGAGCGAACCGGTCAGGGCGTTGGCCTCGCGCAGGCGGACCATGACCGCTTCGCCCAAGCGATAGACGCGGCCCCAGCGGCGACCGATCAGTGCATGCAGGCGCGCGTCGTGCTCGTAGCGATCGTCGGGCAGGGAGCCGATCGGTACCAAGCCATCGGCACCGCTCTCCGCGAGACGGACGAAGAGCCCGAAGCGAGCGACTCCGGCGATCCGCCCCTTTTGCATGCTGCCGACTTCCTTCGACAGCAGCTGGGCGGTGAAGCGATCGAGGGTATCGCGCTCGGCCATCGCCGAGCGTCGTTCGCATTTTGAGATCGAGGCACCCCATTCGGCAAAAAGTGCGGCGTCCTCGCCCGCAAGGCCGTCCGGGCCTAACTCCAATAGGCCGATCAGGGCGCGATGTACCAGCAGGTCGGCGTAGCGGCGAATGGGGGAGGTAAAGTGGGCGTAACGCTGCAGTGCCAAGCCGAAATGCCCCTCGTTGTCCGGCGCATAGAAGGCCTGGCTCTGGCTGCGCAGCACCAATTCGCCGACCAGGTTGGCTGCGGCGCTGCCTTTGACTTGGTCCAGCACCTTGCAGAAGAGCTGCGGACGGATTGGCTGACCCTTGGCAAAAGCAAGCCCCAAAGCCCGCAAGACCTCGCCCAGCGCCTCGACCTTGGCGGCGTCTGGGGGCTGATGGACCCGGTACATGCAGGCCTGGCGCTTGGCCTCCAGAGTCTCGGCGGCGGCGACGTTGGCGGTCACCATGAAGAGTTCGATCAGACGATGGCTAGCCAGGCGGGCACGAGGGACGATGCCGGTGGGCCTGTCCTCTGCGTCGAGGACCACCTGTCGCTCGACAATCTCCAGATCCAGGCTACTGCGTGCGGCGCGGGCCTCGTCCAGGGCTTTGCAGGCGGCATGAAGTGGACGCAAGACCGGGTCGAGCAAGGGCTCTGTCAAAGCATCGGGATGGCCGTCGATAGCCTCCTGCACCGCTTCGTAGGTAAGCCGGGCAGCCGAGCGCATGAGGGCGCGTTGGAAGTGGTGGCGCTTCAGCTGGCCCGCTCGGTCGATCCACATTTCGGCGACCAGACAAGGGCGCTCTTCGTCGGGCTTCAGCGAGCACCAGCCATTGGACAGCGCCTCCGGCAGCATCGGCACCACCCGGTCGGGGAAATAGGTGGAATTGCCCCGCTTCCGCGCTTCTCGGTCCAGGGCGCTGTTGGCGCGGACATAGTGGGCGACGTCGGCGATAGCGACCAGGATGCGAAATCCACCGGGGTTCGCCGGATCGGGATCGGGTTCGGCGAAGACGGCGTCGTCGAAGTCACGCGCGTCGGCGCCGTCGATGGTGATCAAGGGCAGATCCCGCAGGTCCAGGCGATCGCCCAGAGGCACCGGGCCCGCCGTATTAGCCTCCTCCAGGGCTTCTTTAGGGAAGAGGTCGCGCAGCCCATACTCGGCCATGGCGACCAGGCTGTAGGCCTTCGGTGAATCGCCGCTACCCAAGCGCTCCAGCACGCGGGCTTCGTCCTGGTCGCGGCGGCTACCGCGCAGCGGCTCGATCAGCACCAACTCGCCTTCGTCGGCGTCCAGGCGGTTGGCCTCGCGGACGCGGTAGACCTCCTTGACTCGGCGGTCTGCGGGCACGACCAGACCGCTTCCCTTTGCCACGCGTTCGTAGCGTCCCACCAGCCGCCGCGCCGCGCCGCCCAAGCGACGAATGATGCTGGCCCGATAGCGCTGGCCTGCCAGATGGGTCAGGCGGGCCAGGATGCGCTCGCCGAGCGCCGGTGGCTGGCCGCCGCGATCTGGGGCCAGAAGAATCTCCCACACTTGCGATGTTTCCGCAGCCGGGCCGCTAACGGGTCGCGCCAAGACCTCGCCGTCCTCGTCCTGGCCGGCGATCTCAAGGACCGTGACTGGAGGCAAGCAGTCTGGCGGTGCGTGGTGCTTGTCGTGGTGATTCTCTAGCAGGCCGTTCTCAGCCAGGGCCCGCAGCTGCTCCTTCAGCCAGATTCGGTCGGCACCATGCAGCCCGAAGGCGCGCGCCAAATCGCGGTGGGGGACGGGGGTGGCGCTGTCGCGGAGATAGTCCAGCAGCTGTTCGCGCGTCGGCAGCGGAGTCTTGCGCGGGGCGGGTGCCGTCACGAAGTGCCCTTGTCGGCCGCGACCTTGCTTTTGGTAGCAGTCTTGCGTGTCGTGGTCTTCTTGACCCTGCTGCTCTTGGAGGCCGTCTTCTTGGCCTCACTTCTTTCGGATGTCGCCTTCCCGGTCGTGGAAGACTTTGTTTTGCCAGGCTTTGCCGCCTTCTCTTTCCGGGCCTTCTCGTCGATGATCTCGATTGCTTGCTCTAGGGTCACCTTGTCTAGCTCCTTGCCCTTCGGCAGGCGGACCTTGGTCTTGCCCCAGACCACTTCGATGCCGAAGCGGTTGCGCCGTGCTTCGATCGGCTCCTTGTTCTTCGGGTGAGCGCCCAGTGCGCGGGTGTTGTCGCGCTTCTTCTGGCGGGCCTCGGCGATCAGAACGGCTGCCCGGTTCAATCCCACCGTCAGCACCTCGTCGTCGCCCTTGAGGTTGGCGAAGATGTTGCCACACTTGAGGTAGGGGCCGAAGCGTCCGATGGCCGCCTGAATGGTTTCCCCTGTCTCGGGGTCGGTGCCGACGTCGCGCGGCAGTGCCAATAGGCCCAATGCCGCCTGGAGATCCAATCGCTTGGGGTCTTGACCCTTTTGCAGGGAGGAGCGCTTGGGCTTTTCGCCGTTTTCACCTTCGCCCAGCTGGACGTAGGGGCCGTAAGGGCCGAAGCGGAGGCTCACCTGCAGCCCGCTCTCCGGATCGACGCCCAACTCGCGCGGCCTGTTGGCGTTGCCGTCCGCTTCGTCGCCGTTGGGCAGGCTCAAGGGACGGGTGTATTTGCAGTCGGGATAGTTGGAACAGCCGATGAAGCAGCCGCGCTTGCCGAGGCGCAGCCCCAGGCGCCCGCTGCCGCAGGTCGGGCAGAGGCGGGGATCGCGGCCGGGGGCTTCGCCGTCTTGCGGGAAGAAGTGCGCCCCCAGCGCTTCGTCCAAGGTATCGATAACATCGGAGATGCGCAGGCCCTGGGCGTCTTCCACCGCGCCGTGGAAGGCTTCCCAGAAGTCGCGCAAGACCTTCAGATAGTCGATCCGCCCGCCGGAGATGTCGTCCAGCTGCTCCTCCATCGTCGCGGTGAAGTCGTACTCCACGTAGCGGTTGAAAAAGGCGGTGAGGAAGGCGGTTACCACACGGCCGCGATCCTCCGGGAAGAAGCGCCGCTTCTCCAGCCGGACATAGGCACGATCCTGCAGTACCTGCAGGATCGAAGTGTAAGTCGAGGGACGGCCGATACCCAGCTCTTCCAGTCGCTTGATCAGGCTGGCTTCGGAGAAGCGCGGCGGCGGTTGGGTGAAGTGCTGTTCGCTGATCGCATTGCGCAGCGTCAGCGTTTGCGCCTCGCATAAGGCCGGCAGTCGGCGCTCATCCGGGCTGCCCTTGCCATCCTCTTCCTCGATGTCGCGATAGAGCCGGAGGAAACCGTCGAAGCGCAGGGTCCAGCCGGTGGCATGCAAAGTCGCCGCCTGATCGTCGACGGCGATATCGACGCTGACCTGATCCAGTACGGCGCTGGCCATCTGCGAGGCCATGGTGCGCTGCCAGATCAGTCGGTAGACCGCCAGTTCGTCTCGATCGAGTTGGTTTCGATCGAGGATGCCCGGCAGGCGGCCCAGGTCGGTCGGGCGGATAGCCTCATGGGCTTCTTGTGCATTCTTCGCCTTGCTGCGGTACTGGCGGGGCGAGGCTGGGACATAGCTGTCCCCGTATTCCGACTTGATCGCCCGGCGGGCGGCTGCGATGGCCTCACCGGCCAGATGGACGCCATCGGTTCGCATATAGGTGATGAGGCCCACGGTCTCGCTGCCTAAGTCCACGCCCTCATAGAGCTTTTGGGCGATGCGCATGGTGCGCGAGGCGGCGAAGCCCAGGCGGCGCGAGGCCTCTTGCTGCAGGGTCGAGGTGGTGAAGGGCGGTGCCGGGTTGCGCTTGACCTGCTTGACTTCGACCTTTGTGATCTCGAAAGCTTGGGCATCTTCGATGACGGCCAGCGCCGCCTTGGCGCTGCCTTCGTTGCCAAGATCGAAGCGCTCTAGCTTGCGGCCGTTCAGATGGGTCAGGCGGGCGCGGAAGCTCTCCTTGGCGGCGGTCTCCAGGTCGGCCTCGACGCTCCAGTACTCTTGCGGTCGAAAGACATCGATCTCCGCTTCGCGTTCGCAGATGAGGCGCAGTGCCACCGACTGCACGCGCCCAGCCGAGCGGCTGCCCGGCAGCTTGCGCCACAAGAGCGGCGATAGAGTAAAGCCCACCAGATAGTCCAGTGCCCGGCGCGCCAGGTAAGCTTGGATTAGGTGATCGTCTAGGCGACGCGGGTGTTGGAATGCCTCGGTGACCTTCTTCTTGGTGATCTCGTTGAACACCACCCGCTCGACCGCTTTGCCGCCCAGCGCGCGCCGGCGGGTCATCTCCTCCATGATATGCCAGGAGATGGCTTCGCCTTCGCGGTCGGGGTCGGTGGCGAGAATGAGCTTGTCGGCCTTACGGACCGCCGCCGCAATCTCCTTCAGGCGCTTTTCGCCGCGGCCGTCGACTTCCCAGGACATGGCGAAATCGCTTTCCGGCTGCACCGAGCCGTCCTTGGAGGGCAGGTCGCGTACATGCCCGAAGCTCGCCAGCACCTGGTAGTCTTTACCGAGGTACTTGTTGATGGTTTTGGCCTTTGCCGGCGATTCGACGACGACGATGTTCATGAGATGGCGCTTAAGGAACCTCGGGCGAAAGTCAAGCTTCGGGGCATCCATGTTGCCTCTTGCGATCAAACGATCAGGGCCACGCGATTGCCCGCCTGTCGTTCCAGTCGGCCTGCCAACTCCAACTCCAGCAACAGGCTCTGGATCAGCGAAGGGGAGAGGTGGCATCGGCGGATCACTTCGTCAACCGGGACCGCCGTGGGGCTCAAGAGATCCAGCAGAACAGCCTGATCTGCATCCGACCCTTCGCCGGCAGGTTCAGCTGGAATCTCTTCGGCCCGGCCTGCGGCATGGCGGCCGGGGGCTTCGGCAAGGGGAGGTGCGATCAGTGGCTGCAGGCACTCCAGGACGTCGTCACTGCTTTGCACCAGCGTAGCGCCTTGTCTGATCAGGCTGTTGGGGCCTTGCGCCCGGGGATCCAGGGGGGAGCCCGGCACTGCCATAACCTCGCGCCCCTGCTCGGACGCCATGCGTGCTGTAATAAGAGAGCCCGAGCGTAGCGCCCCCTCGACCACCACGACTCCCAGGCTCAGGCCGGACACCAGGCGATTGCGCCGCGGGAAGTGCCGGGCTTGCGGCTCAGTGCCCAAAGGTGCTTCGCTGACTAAAAGACCTCTGGTTGCGATCTCCTCCTGCAGAGCTTGGTGTTCGGGGGGATAGACCCTGTCGAGCCCCCCGGCGATCACGGCGATTGTGGTCGTCTCGCTACCGGCATCCAGGGCACCGCGGTGAGCGGCGGCGTCGATTCCTCTTGCCAGACCGGAGACCACCGCTATGCCCTCTTCGGCTAGGCGGCGGCCGAGGCTGGCGGCGATGCGCCGCCCGTTGGTCGACGCGTTGCGGGCGCCGACCACGGTGGCCAGGGGCGCGCTCAGGAGGGCCTTACGGCCGCGTAACGCCAGAACTGGGGGTGCGTCCTCAATCGCCGCCAGAGCGGCGGGATAGGCAGCTTCGCCGATGACCAGAAGACCGCCGCCTGCCTTGATCAGGCGAGCCAGCTCCTCTTCGCTATGCCGAGGTTCGGCAGCCCTCAAGGGCCGCTTGCGGCCGCCTCGGGCAGCCAAGTCGGGTAAGGCTTCGAGTGCGCGTGTGGCGCTGCCGAAACGGCCCAGCAACTGGCGGAAGGTGATGGGACCGACATTCTCGGTGCGGATCAGCTGCAAGCTTGCAAGGCGTTCGGCTTCGTTCAATTCTAGAGATTTCATGATCTCGTCTATGCAAAAAAGATCGTGTTATGCTAGGATGAAGAACTTCCTAGGATCGCTAGGTATTTTTCTCCCCCATCTTGGGTTCCTTGCTGCGTAGCAGACGCTTGATGTTCGCCCAGTGGCGAATCCAGACCAGGATTGCCAATGCGGCGGTAACCTGGATCAGTTGCAGGTCGCCGCTAAACAGCAGGTCGGCGAAACCGGGCTGGATCATCTCTGCAGGCGAAAAGCCCCAGGGCAGCATCCAGGCGTAGAAGGGCGCCAGCGCCATCGCCAATAGCGCCGAGAGCGAGGAGTAGCGGAAGATGCAAGCGGCGAGAAGCCAGGTCAGGCAGCAAAGCGCCCCGATCCAGAAGGATAGGGCTAGAAGCGTTCCCAATGTCGTCGCCACGCCCTTTCCGCCCTTGAAGCGGAGCCAGATCGGAAAGAGGTGTCCCAGGACGACCGCGAAAGTCGCCACCAAGGCGATCTGCGAGCCCCAGATCCAAGAGGCGAAACCGACGGCGATGGCTCCTTTGCCCCCGTCGAGCAACAAAGTGGCCAGGGCCAGGTCATTGCGGCCTGTCCGCAAAACGTTGGTGGCGCCGATGTTTCCTGACCCAACCGATCGGATGTCGGCCAACCCGGCCAAGCGAGTGAGGATCAGGCCGAAGGGCAGGGATCCCAGCAAATAGGCGGCCGCGAACGCGGTGGCGAGGTAGGGCCAGGAGTAGGACCAGGAAATTGGGTCGGGCATTTTGCCGGCCTCCCTAGATTAACGAACGCGGCTCACCCAACCCTATCGAAGTTAGGGCAAGATTTTCACCTGCAGATGCCGTCAAGGGGTGATGGCTGCTCTCTGTCAAAATGTCTCATTCGCAAAAAGGCAACATTGGCGCTAGGTCCGCAAATCTCATCTTGAGAAAGACCATTTCGCAGTTGCGAAAAGCATCCCAACTCCTCTGGAGACCGGAACTCATGGACTACGACACGATTGGCCTGACGATGAGGCGGTTGGTGGTTGAAGCCGGTGCGGCGACGATGACCTTCTTCGGCACCGACAAAATAAGTGTCGAAACGAAGGCCGACGAGTCTCCGGTGACCGCCGCCGATCATGCCGCCGACGAAATCATCTTGGCCGGCCTGGAGGCTGCCTTTCCAGACATACCGGTGGTGACTGAAGAGCGTGCCGAGACGCACGGCAAGGCACCAGAGGGGTTCTTCTTCCTAGTCGATCCCTTGGACGGCACCAAGGAGTTCGTGACCGGTCGTGGTGACTTTACTATCAACATCGCCTTAGTGAAAGGCGACTCGCCGATCATGGGTGCAGTCTTCGCACCGGCTAAGAAGCGTCTCTTCTGGACCTCCGATCCCGGGACATCACTGCAGGAGACGGGCGAGATCGATGCTGTCGAACCGGGCGAGACCGAGGCAATGCGGGTGCGCGACGCCGACAATGCGGCGCTCGCCGTCGTGGCCTCTAAGTCGCATCGTGATGCGGCGACCGATGCCTATATCGCGCGCTATTCCGTCGCGGACTTCAAAAGTGCCGGTTCTTCGTTGAAGTTTTGCCTGATCGCCAGCGGCGAGGCGGATCTCTATCCGCGCCTGGGTCGTACCATGGAATGGGACACCGCTGCCGCGCAGGCTGTTCTCCAGGCCGCGGGCGGCAAGGTAGATCGGATAGCAGGCGGGCGCCTGTGTTATGGCAAGCCGAATTTCGAGAATCCGCATTTCATCGCCTACAGCCCAGACGTACAGTTGATTGAGGTCTAGTCTTATGAACCAACTCTCGCCCAAAGCGAATCCCTTGTCGGATAGCCCCATGCAAGACTTGACCCATCTGCAACGCTTGGAAGCCGAGAGCATTCAGATCATCCGCGAAGTCGCGGCCGAATGCGACAACCCGGTGATGCTCTATTCCATTGGCAAGGACAGCGCCGTAATGCTGCACTTGGCGATGAAGGCCTTCTACCCCTCCAAGCCGCCTTTCCCGCTGATGCACGTGGACACCACCTGGAAGTTCCGCGAGATGATCGCCTTCCGCGATAACATGGCGAAGGATCTGGGTCTGGACCTCATCGTTCACACCAATCAGGAGGGCTTGGCGCAGGGGGTCGGTCCCTTCACCCACGGTTCGGCCCTGCACACCGAAATCATGAAGACCCAGGCGCTAAAGCAGGCCTTGGACAAGTACGGCTTCGACGCGGCCTTCGGCGGTGCCCGGCGCGACGAAGAGAAGAGCCGCGCCAAAGAGCGCGTCTTCTCTTTCCGCTCAATACAGCACCGCTGGGACCCGAAAAACCAGCGCCCGGAACTCTGGAACCTCTACAACACCCGCAAGGCCAGGGGCGAGAGCATCCGCGTCTTCCCGCTGTCCAACTGGACCGAGCTGGACATCTGGCAGTACATCTATCTGCAGAACATTCTGATCGTGCCGCTCTACTACGCTGCGGTGCGTCCCGTCGTTGAGCGTGACGGCACCTTGATCATGGTTGACGACGATCGCATGCCGCTGCATCCGGGCGAAGGGCCTATGATGAAGTCGGTGCGCTTCCGAACTCTGGGCTGCTATCCCCTGACCGGGGCCATCGAATCGAAGGCCGACACCTTGCTCGACATCATCCAGGAGATGCTGCTGACCACGACATCCGAGCGCCAAGGCCGCGTAATCGATCACGATGCCGTCGCTTCGATGGAGAAGAAAAAGCAGGAAGGTTACTTCTAATGGCGCACAAGTCCGACCTGATTGCCGAGGATATTGCCGGCTATCTCAAGGCGCAGGAGAACAAGTCGCTTCTACGCTTCATCACTTGCGGGTCCGTCGACGACGGCAAGTCGACCCTGATCGGCCGTCTGCTTTACGAATCCAAGTTGATTTTTGAGGATCAGCTGGCGGCACTGGAAGCCGACTCCAAAAAGGTCGGTACCCAGGGTGAGCAGATCGACTTCGCGCTGCTGGTAGACGGCCTTGCTGCCGAGCGGGAGCAGGGCATCACCATCGACGTGGCCTATCGTTTCTTCTCGACCGACGTGCGCAAGTTCATCGTTGCCGACACGCCGGGTCACGAGCAGTACACCCGCAACATGGCGACCGGTGCCTCCACCGCGCAGTTGGCGATCGTGATGATCGACGCCCGCAAGGGCCTGTTGACCCAGACCCGGCGTCACAGCTTCATCCTATCGCTGTTGGGCATCAAGCATGTGGTGCTCTGCATCAACAAGATGGATCTGGTGGATTACTCCGAGGAGACCTTCGAAGAGATCGAAGATGCCTACCGAAAGTTTGCCAAGCCGCTGGGCATCGCCGACATTACCGCGATTCCGGTCTCGGCTCTGGTCGGCGACAATGTCACCGAGCCCAGCCAGCACATGCAGTGGTATCACGGCTCGACCCTGATGAGCCATCTGGAGACGATCAAGGTCGAGGACGAGGTTCGCGAGAAACCCTTCCGCATGCCGGTTCAGTGGGTGAACCGTCCGAACCTCGATTTCCGCGGCTTCTCCGGCTTTGTTTCCTCCGGTACGATCAAGCCCGGCGACAGGGTGCGGGCGCTGCCTTCGGCCAGGACCAGCACGGTCGCTCGTCTCGTCACCTACGACGGAGATCTGGATCGGGCCGTGGCTGGCCAGTCGGTGACCATCACCCTGGCCGACGAGATCGACATCTCCCGCGGCGATGTTATCTGCGCGGCGGAGGCTCCGGCTGAGGTCGCCGACCAGTTTGAAGCCAAGATCATCTGGATGTCCGACGAAGAGATGCTGCCGGGGCGCCCCTATCTAATGAAGATGGGCACTCGCCAGGCCTCGGTGCAGATCGCTCAGCCTAAATACAAGGTGAACGTCAACACGATGGAGGAGCTTGCTGCCAAGACTTTGGAGTTGAACGAGATTGGCGTCTGCAACATCGCCTTGGATCGCGATGTGGCCTTCGAGCCCTACGAGAACGACCAGGCAATGGGAGGTTTCATCCTGATCGACCGCATGACCAACAACACGGTCGGCATGGGGATGATCAATTTCGCGCTGCGCCGAGCCTCGAACATCCACTGGCAGGTGATTGAGGTCAACAAGGCTGCCCGGGCCGAGTTGAAGCAGCAGAGGGGCTGCGTGCTTTGGTTCACCGGCCTTTCCGGATCGGGCAAGTCCACCATCGCTAACATAGTGGAAAAGCGCCTGTACTCGATGGGTCGGCACACCTATATGCTGGATGGCGACAACGTGCGTCACGGCCTCAACAAAGACCTGGGCTTCACCGACGCCGATCGGGTGGAGAACATCCGCCGCGTGTCAGAGGTTTCGCGTCTGATGGTCGATGCAGGTCTCGTCACCTTGGTCTCCTTCATCTCGCCCTTCCGGGCAGAGCGTCGCCTGGTACGCGATCTTCTGGAGCCTAGAGAATTCATCGAGGTCTTCATCGATACCCCCTTGAATGTGGCTGAGATTCGCGATCCGAAGGGCCTCTACAAGAGGGCGCGTCTGGGCGAAATCAAGAATTTTACCGGTATCGATAGCCCCTATGAGGCGCCGGAAGCGGCCGAGATCCCTATCGACACCACCAGCCTTACCGCAGAACAGGCAGCCGACACCATTGTCGCCTACTTGACCGCAAACGGCTATCTCTCCAACGGCTAGAGACTTTCGGTTTTAATAGCTAACATAGCCGGTGTTTTCGATGCAGCTGCGGGACGCCAAGGCTAAGAAGAGGTTCGCGAGTTGATCGACTGCAGCCCGGGTGGATTCGAGAGTTCGCTCTGCAGCGGTTCTGGACAAATGTTTGAGCTTTGCGAACAGCTACTCGAAATGCCGCGTCTGCTGCACCCCGGGACAGCATCGCTCCACACAGCGCAAGCTTACGCAAGGTCGGTCCGTCTGACGAACCGCGTCTGACCGACGACATCATCGCGCCGAACGCCAACTACGGGCGCCAAGGCTATCGGATGGATCACAGGGCTACTCGGCGATACCGGCTGCCAGGTGACCATAAGCGGGTCGAGCGCATCTGGCGGCGCGAAGGACTGACAGTCCGAAAAAGGCAAAAGAAGAAGGACGGCTTTGGCTGAATGACGGATCCTGTGCTCGACTCCCTCCAGAACCGCCAGCTCCTGTCTGGTCCGATGATTTTGTCCAGGATCTCAACCGCGATGGCTGAGTCTATCGGGGGCTGAGAAGTGCTGCTCTAGACCGTCCGGAAGGACTGACCCTGGCCTTGGGCGCTCTGCCCGATCGCGCCACCCATCGGCCGCAACTGCTTCGTGCTGGCCGGGGTCAGACCGGGCATCTCGGTGCAGGACGTTTTCTGCGGCGCCGCGCCCTTCTTCATCGCCGATGCCCTGACCGTCGCCAGCTCGATCGCCTTGCCCGCAATCCTGCTCTACCTACCCGGACAGCTTGGAGTAGGAGCGACCCTGCGCAGATTGGGCACTCAGCCAGCTTGCCCAGCTTAGCAGCCGCATGGCAAGGTCGCAGCAATCCAACGTCGTCATGAGGGCATGGTGTCGTCAGTGATTGTCAAGTTTCTGCTCAAACGCCTGGCGCCAGCAAGCGTCCTCCTCTGCTTGGGATGCGGCGGGCTTGGCGCCGATCCGCTGCACGTCGCCGTCGCTACCAATTTCAAGCCCGCTGCCGAGCGCATAGCTGCACTCTATCGGGAGCAGTTCGGGAACGACGTGCAAATCGTCGGCGGATCGAGCGGGGCGCTCTATGCCCAGATCGTGCAAGGCGCACCCTACGACCTCTTCCTCTCCGCCGACCAGGCCCGCCCGAAGCAGTTGGAGCACGAAGGCTTCGCCTGTCCGAACAGCCGCTTCGCCTACGCCGTAGGGCAGTTGCTGCTTTGGAGCCACAACGCGGAGTTCGACCCGGATGCCACTCTGGAGTCGGTCCTGATCGCCGGATCTTTTCGCTTTCTGGCCATCGCCAATCCCGAACTGGCGCCCTACGGTTTGGCCGCCGAGCAGACGCTACAGTCGCTGGATCTGTGGGAGCGCCTGCAAGACCGCGTGGTGATGGGGCAGAACATCGGTCAGACCTATGCCTTGGTGGCCAGCGGGAATGCCGAGTTGGGCTTGGTCGCGCTCTCCCAGCTGCAGCAACCGGGCCGCCGCGCCAGCGGCCGGGCCTGGGCGGTTCCCCAGTCGCTGCACAAGCCGATCCTTCAAGATGCGGTCCTCTTGAAGCGGGCTTGCGAAAAGCCGGAGGCCAAGGCCTTCCTCGCCTTCTTGCGCAGGCCGGACGCCGGGGCCGAGATCAGGGCCTTCGGCTACGGCAGGAACTAGCTGCGTGCCGGACCTGGGGCCGCTCTGGGTTAGCTTGCAGCTTGCCTTCGTAACCACGCTTGTTCTGCTGCTGTTGGGCACGCCGCTGGCCTGGTGGCTGGCCTGCACCCGCTCGCGTGTAAAACCGCTGGTAGAAGCGGTCACGGCACTGCCGCTGGTACTGCCGCCGACGGTCATGGGCTTCTATCTTCTGGTCTTCATGGCGCCCAACTCCTGGCTGGGCGGCCTCTGGATCGAGGTCACCGGCGACACCTTGACCTTCTCCTTCACCGGTCTGGTGGTAGCCTCGCTCTTCTATTCCCTGCCCTTCATGGTACAGCCGCTGCAAAGCGCCTTCGAGAGCCTGGGGCGCGCACCCTTGGAAGCGGCAGCCAGTCTGCGCGCCGGTCCCTTCGATGCCTTCTGGACCGTGGCGGTGCCGCAGTCGATTCGCGGCTATCTGACCGCCAGCGTCCTCACCTTCGCCCATACCATCGGCGAGTTCGGCGTGGTGCTGATGGTGGGCGGCAACATTCCCGGCAAGACCAGAGTGATCGCCATCGATATCTACGAGCAGGTGGAAACCCTGAACTACGGGAAGGCGCATCTGCTGTCCGCCGGACTGCTCCTTTTCTCCTTCGCTGTCTTGGTCTTCGTCTACATGGTGAACCGCCGTGCCGGATTCCGCACCGGCTAAGCGTCTCGAGGTCGCCGTGCGCCTCCGCTTCGACGCCTTTTCGCTGCAAGTGACGCTCGACCGCGCGCTGACCGGAATCACGGCGCTGTTCGGTCCCAGCGGCGGCGGCAAGAGCAGCCTTTTGCGTATCCTCGCCGGCCTGGAGCGGCGCGCCGAGGGGCGGGTGGCCTTCGACGGGTCGCTCTGGTCCGACTCGAGCGAAGGCTATCACCTCGCGGCCCATCGCCGTCCGGTCGGCATGGTGTTTCAGGACGCGCGTCTCTTTGCGCATTTGAATGTCGCCGGGAACCTGCGCTTCGCCGAACGGCGTAGCCGGCACCGCGAAATTGTCTACGGGTGGGAGGAGGTGGTTCAGGCTTTGGACCTCTCTGCCTTGCTGGGGCGGGCCGTGACCGCGCTTTCGGGTGGAGAACGGCAGCGGGTGGCGCTGGCCAGGACCCTGCTGACCCGCCCGCGGCTGCTGCTGCTGGACGAGCCTCTGTCGGCCTTGGATCTGGGGCGCAAGGCCGATATTCTGCCCTACTTGGAGGCGGTGCCGCGCCGCTTTGGCATCCCGACCCTCTACGTCAGCCACGCCTTGGACGAGGTGGCACAGATCGCCGACGAGGTCGTTGTGCTGGTGGAGGGACTGGTGAAGGCCGCGGGCCCTATCGCCCAGATCATGGAGCGCCCGAACCTGCAAGCCTACATGGGCCGCTTCGAAGCCGGCAGCCTGATCGAGGCGGTCGTTTCCGGCCAGGACACGCGCTTCAATCTCACCGAGCTGCGCGTCGGCGCTCAGATACTGGCGATGCCGATGGTGTCCTTCCTCAATCCCGGCGATCCGGTACGACTCAGGGTGCGCGCCCGCGACGTCGCACTGGCGACAGCCCAACCGTCAGGTCTCTCCATTCGCAATGCCCTAAGGGGCAAAGTCCTGGCCGTGGTTGAAGAAGAAGAGACTGCATTTGCCGAGGTTCTGCTCGATATCGGCGGCTCTCACTTGCAGGCCAGGATCACCCGGGCCTCCGTTGCCGACCTGGGTCTAAAGCCGGGTCTCTCCGTCTTCGCCCTGATCAAGAGCACGACCTTCGACCGCCGTGCTATCGCCCGTCGGCAGATACCTTAACTGCCTTCTCCAGGATCCCATACAAAGCCGTCCAGGTGCGGTCCAAGGCTGTAGCTTGTTCGGTGCAGACCGCCAGGGCTGCGGTCGCCGCCGCGGCTGCCGCTTCGGGGTGCAGGAGATAATGCGTCACCCGGTCTGCTAGGCTCTCCGCATCCGTGACCGAGGTGAGAGCCCCGGCCGCCTCCAGGCGTTGGCTGGCCTCGGCGACATTGTCACGGTGCGGCCCGGACAGCAGGGCTGCGGAGAGACGCGCCGGTTCCAGGGGATTGTGACCGCCAACCGGTGCCAACGAGCCGCCGACGAAGATGATCGATGCCAAGCGATAGAAGAGGCCCAGTTCGCCCAAGGTATCGGCAAGATAGACCTCTGTCTGCCGGTCGGGCTCAGTCCCCCGGCTGCGTAGTGCCACGGTAAGGCCAAGAGCTTCGGCTGCGGCAGCGATCTCTGCGCCGCGTTCCGGGTGCCGCGGAACCAGCAGGGTCAAGAGATCCGGTAGCTGCCGCTTGATGCGCAGATGGGCTTCAAAAAGCAGGCACTCTTCGCCGGGATGGGTCGAGGCGGCCAGCCACACGGGCCGGGTACCGAGCGCCTGTCGCAGAGCTTCCAACGCAGCTTCTGCGGCGGGGAGAGGCGGGGCAGAGTCCTTCAAGTTACCGGTGGTAACGACTTTCGAGGCACCCAGAGCCTGTAAGCGCTCGGCCGAGCGTGCACTCTCCGCGGCGACCAGCGAGAAGCCGGACAAGAGAGTTTCGGCCAAGCCCGGCCAGCGCTTCCAACTGCGATAGGAGCGACTCGACGTGCGCGCATTGACCAGAACCCTCGGGATCCATCGCCGGTCGAGAGCCCAGATCTGGGTAGGCCAGAGTTCCGACTCGACGAAGATCGCCAGGTTGGGCTGCCAGCGATCGAGGAAAGGTCCGACCGCCTGCGGCAAATCCAGCGGCGAGAACTGATGGATGATCCTCCGCGGCAAGCGTTCGGACAGCAAACGCGCCGAGGTGACGGTGGTGCTGGTCATGAGCAGCGTCGCCTGCGGCATCTCTTCATGCAGGCGGGTGACAAGCGGCAGCACAGCCAGAGATTCGCCGACGCTCGCTGCATGCACCCAGATCAGCGAGCCGCCGGGCCTGGCCCTATCGCTGTGTCCCCAGCGTTCGGGCAGGCGCTCGGGGATCTCCTTGCCGCGCCGCGCACGCCTGGCCAGCAGAGGCCGAATGACGGGTCCGGCAGCACGCGCCAGCAGCCGGTAGCATGCGAAAAGGAGGCGAGCAAAGAGGGGCGACATCTGCAAGCGGCCTAGAACATTGCCGGGACTGCGGCAAGAGCGAAACAGCCTGCTCTCAAATTGCGTCGTAAGCCCCAGCCGCACTACCGGAAGCGCGTATGTCCGATAGTGGGAGTGCCGGCTCTGTCAGAAGCCAACGAGCGAGCGCTGCAGATCTGGCCCGATGTGTCGGGAATCTGCTGCGGCGGGATAAGGTTGACCCCACCTGGCGGCGCGCGTGCGCGGCACCCGGCCCTGTTTCTCGACCGCGACGGCCTGCCGATCGAAGAGGGCGGCTATCTCCGCGATCCCGGCAAGGCGCGGCTCCTGCCAACTGCGAACGACCTGCTCGCTCGCCCTGGTCGCAGCTGGGCGACGGTGGTGGCGACCAACCGGTCGGGTGTCGGACGCGGCTACTGATGCTGGAAAACCTTCACCGAGACGCGGGGCTAAGATTGAGCGGCTTCTGGCCAGCCAAGGGGCGAAACTGGACCCCTTGCCGGCTTGCCCCTGTTTTTACCGGACCCTGCCTCTACCGTGTCTCCGATCGTCCCATGCGCAATCCCAATCCTGGGATGTTGTTACGAGCCGCACAGATCTTCGATCCCGACTTGACCGGCTCCTGGATTGTCGGCGGTCGAGCAAGCGATACAGACGCCGGACGATGGTCGGGTTTGAAAGAGGGCATCCCGGTGGGCGAGCGACTATGGAGCGGAACAACAGCAGGTGAGCACCGCCTTGGTACTCCAGTTGGCCAACTACCGGGTCATGCGAGCGGGCAATGCGGCCGAGGCCCGGGAGGTTCTCACGCTCTTGGGTCGATCGCATTCAATAGGCGAGGCAGGGCGACCGCAAGTGCGATCCCACGCATCAGGATAAAGCCGACGAAGGCCAGCCAGAGGCCGTGGTTCCCCCAAAGCGGAACCAACAGGCTCTGCAAACCCCAAAAGCTGGCAAGGGACACCAGCATGGCATTGCGAAGGGCGGCGGTGCGCATGGCACCAATGAAGGTGCCGTCGAAAACGAAGGCCCAAACCCCTGCCAGCGGCAGCACGATCACCCAGACGAGATAGGTCTCGGCGGTGACCGCCACCTCATCGTGCTTGGTGAAGAGGTGCAGGATCTCTGCGCCGAACAAGCCATAGGTAAGGCTGAAGGGCAGGGAGAAGAGCGCGGCCATCTGCAGGGCCGCGACGATCGTTCTGGAGGCGAGCAGGCGATTGCGTACCCCCTTGGCATAGCCGACCATGGCCTCGGCGGCGTCGGCGAAACCGTCCAGTGCAAAGGCCACCAGAGAGAAGAGCTGCTGTAGCAAATTGTTGGCGGCCAGGGTCCGGTCGCCAAACTGAGCGGCAGTGCCGGTGAAGATACCGATGCCGAACAGCAGGGCGAAGGTGCGGACCATGAGATTTGCGTTCACCAGCACCAGCGCACGCAGTTTGCGCCCCTCCAGCAAGCCTGTTGCGCTGGGCCCGGCCGGATGCCGCTGCAAGTGCCGCCGCACCAGCAGCCAGCCCAGCCCGACCGCCAAATACTCGGCCAGCAGCGTCCCCACGGCGACACCGGCAAGGCCCCAGTCGCAGACAAGAACGAAAAGGCAACTGAAACCTGCGTTCAGGCCCTGCAGCGAAAGGGTTAGCAGCATGACCGAGCGTGTGTCTTGCATGCCCAACAGCCAACCGTGCAGGCAGTAGAAGGTCAGGGTCGCCGGCGCCGACCAGATGCGCAGGGAGAAATAGAGCGCGGCCCCTTCGGTCACGGTTTGGCTGGCGCCGATCAGAGTTAGGGCCAACCACTCGGCAGGGTCCTGCAGCGCCCAGAGGAGGACGCCCAGAACCAAGGCAAAAAGGAGGGCGCGCCAAAGCACCGCGCGAACCTCGGTCCAATCTGCAGCGCCTCTTGCCTGCGCGGTCAGTCCGCCCGTGGCTTGGCGAAGGAAGCTGAAGCTCCAGAACAGGAAAGAGAAGATAAGCGCCCCGACTGCAACCGAACCGATCAGCGCCGGGTCTTCGAGATGACCGGAAAGCGTCGTGTCCACCATCCCCATCAGGGGTTGGCCCAAGTTCGCCAGGATAATGGGTCCGGCCAATCGCCGCATCTGCCGGCGCACCCCGGCCGGATCTTGACCGCCAACGGGGGCCGCTTTCGAGGCTGCCGCTGTCACGTGAGGCTGGAGTGTGAAGCAGAAGGGGTTTGGTCGGGCGGTGGATTCTAGTCGCCGGGGCGGTCATCCCTGAACAGCAAGATCACCAGGGCAAAGACGAAAAGGGCGGCGAAACGGAAGGAGGACGACTGTGCGTTCCAGTCCTTCGACTGCCACATGGCGAACCACTCGCCGCCGATGATCAGGAATACCACCAGATAAAGGAAGAGCCCGAGAAAGAGCCCCAGCATCGCCGTTCCCTTGACCTGCTGGAAGGCCGGCCCGCTGTCCCGTTCGCCCCAGAGCGCAACGCCGCCCAAAAGCAGTATCAGGGTGATGGCTGCCTGCCAAAAGATAATGATCCAAAGGGCGATATGGTGGAACACCTCGTTGGCGATTGCCCGTCCGCCGATCGCCGAATCCTGCGGCAGCGTATCCATCGACATCACGTGGGAAATGAACCGGAGGTTAGCTTCGAAATCGAAGACATTGCCGACCACGATCACGGCGAACATCAGCGCCATGGCGAAAACCAGCAAGCTCTTGAGGCTGCGGATCAGCATTGCGACTCTCCCCTATCGACCGCTCCGGCACGTTACCCGCACAATAGATCAGAACTGGGTAGGAATGGGCAAGGACCGGCAATGCATTATCCCTACGTGACCGCAGACGTCTTCAGCGCAAGTGTGTTCGGCGGCAATCCCCTGGCCGTGATCACCGATGCGCAGGGCCTGAGCGATGCCCAGATGCAGGCCATCGCCCGCGAATTCAACTACGCCGAAACGGCCTTTGTGCTGCCGGCGACCCTGGAGGGTGCGGCCAAGCGGGTGCGCATCTTCACCCCGATGGCCGAGGTGCCTTTCGCCGGTCATCCCAATGTCGGCACCGCCGTGGTTCTGGCGCGCAGCGGTACCTTGGGCTCCGTCCGGCCTGGAACGCAGATCGTATTCGAAGAACTCGCCGGCCCGGTCCCCATCACGCTTCTGGGGGAGGGCGAGGAGATCACAGGCGCCGAGTTGACCGCACCGACGATCAAGCCCCTGGGCTCGGAGATCGCACCGGCCGAAGCGGCGGTGCTACTGTCGCTTCGGGAGGAGCATATCTGCTTCGGGCGTCACCCGCCCGTAGTGGCATCGGCGGGCCTGGCGTTCCTGATGGTCGAGCTGTCGAACCTAACGGCTTTGGGATCGGCACATGTCGACGTCGGGCGGCTTGCTGCCCTGGAGCGCGCGCACGACTTCAACGGCGTGTTTCTCTACACGGCAGAGCCCTCCGAGGCCGCCCCCGATTTCCGGGCCCGGATGTTCGCGCCCTCGCACGGAATCCCGGAGGATCCGGTGACCGGCAGCGCGAATGCGGCCTTGGGGATTCTCTTGGCATCGGCCACTGCGACCGAGACCGGGACTTTGCGGTGGACGGTAGAGCAGGGGGTAGAAATGGGCCGTCCGGGCCGAGTCGAAATCACTGCGGTGCGCAGCAATTGGGAGGTGACGCAAATCAGGATCGCTGGCCGTGCGGTAGAGGTCTGTCGCGGTGGGATGACGCTCTAGCCGGGCTTCGCCCCGACCTCATAACGGCGTAGGACGAGAATTCCCCAAGGAAACCTTGTCCCCGGCGAAACCTTGTTTTGTAGAGACTATCGAGACTTGAAAATCGTCAGGCGACAGGCCTACTGACGGCCTGTTTTTGCTAAACTCGACATAAAGAGTCGTTCCTAGCGCATATCCCCTGGACAAAGTGCGGTCAGCCTAGGCTTAGCTTTCAGGATGCAAAGCTATTCGGACTGCCTTCTTGGAGGCACGAACAGAACCTGGGCGAAATCCATCGTCCAAGGAATAAGGAACGAACTTCGAGGGGGGAGCGACCGCGGCGCCGAACACTCCCTCGTAGTCGCTTAGAACAGGTTAGGAGGCTCTCACTTCATGAGTGATCGTATCAATCGCGACCGTCATATGGCTGCGCTGACGCAAGATGCCTTGTCCGGGCGGATCTCCCGCCGCCGCTTCATGGAAGGCGCGGCTGCCGCCGGCCTCACCGTTGTGGCGGCATCCAGCTTCTGGAGTACCCAGGTGCAGGCGCAGACACCGAAAAGAGGCGGCACCTATCGCGTCGGTTGGCATGACGGCAACACCACCGACAAGCTGGACCCGGGGACGACCGAAGGCACCTTCATGATCCAGCTGAACCACACCATGCGTAACTATCTGACCGAGATCACGGAGACCAACGAGATCGGTCCGGATGCTTGCGAAAGCTGGTCGGCCTCCGACGACGCTTCGGTCTGGACCTTCAAGCTGCGCCCGGGCGTTGAGTTCCACAACGGCAAGTCCTTCACCGCCACGGATGCGAGGGACTCCCTGAACTACCACCGCAATCCCGACAATGCTTCGGCGGCGAAACCCTTGCTGGACGACGTCAAGGACATTCGCACCGACGGTGACCATACCCTCATTGTGGAGATGACCGGCGGCAACGCCGATCTTCCTTACATCATGTCAGACTACCATCTGGTCATGATGCCGTCGGATGGCGAGGGCAACGTCGACAAGAACAGCGGCATCGGCACCGGGCCTTACAAGATCGACCGGTTCGAGCCCGGTGTGCGTTGCGAAATGACCCGCAATCCGAACTACTTCAAGGCGGATCGGGCTTGGTTCGACGCAGTCGATGCGCTCACTCTCAACAATAGCAACGCGCGCCAAAGTGCGGTCATGACCGATGAGGTCGATGCCATCAGCGAAGTAGACTTGAAGACGGTCAGTCTGCTGGCGCGCCGGCCCGGTATCGAGATCGACGAGGTCCCCAGCGGTGCCCACTCCACGATCGCGATGTTCTGCGACGTTGCCCCTTTCGACAACCTGGATGTTCGCCTGGCATTGAAGTATGGCATCGACCGTGACGCAATCGTTTCCAAGATTCTACGCGGCCACGGCACTATCGGCAACGATCACCCGATCGGACCCTCCTTGCCCTATTGGGCCGATCTGGAGCAGCGCCGGTACGATCCCGACAAGGCGAGGTTCCATCTGAAGAAAGCCGGTATGGAGAACGTTACCGTCGAGCTTTCGACTTCCGATGTCGCCGTCTTCGGGGCTGTTGACATGGCCGTCCTCTTCTCGGAGAACGCGGAGAAGGCGGGCATCACTATCAAGGTTAACCGCGAGCCGGACGATGGCTACTGGTCCAATGTTTGGTTGGTGAAGCCCTTCGTGGTTGTCGGCTGGGGGGCCCGTCCGACTCCCGATGTGATGTTCACCCTGGCCTACAAAGCCGATGCGCCCTGGAACGAGAGTCATTGGCGGAACCCGCGCTTCAACGAACTGCTCCTCCAAGCCAAGAGCGAGCTGGACGAGGATAGGCGCCGAGAGCAGTATCGGGAGATGCAGCAGCTCTGCCGCGATGACGGCGGGACTATTGTACCTTTCTTCGCCAATCGCGTGATGGCCCGGCAGGATCGCCTGCAGCACGGCCCCAACATTGCCGGTAACTGGGAACTGGACGGCGCCCGCTCTGCCGAGCGTTGGTGGTTCGCCTGATAAGGGCCTCTTTCAGATCGGTGAGCAAGGGGGCCCGGCCGGGGCCCCTTGCTTTATCCCTAACCGGAACTCAAGAGCTGGATCGCCTCGTCGCGACCGAAGAGATAAAGCAAGAGGCGCAGCGCCTTGCCGCGCGGTCCCTTCAATTCCGAATCGCTGTCCACGATGCGGCGGGCGTCGTCGCGGCTGGCCGCCATCAGTTCTCCATGCACGGTCAGATCGGCCAGGCGAAAGTGAGGGAGGCCGCTTTGCCGCGTGCCAAGGATCTCACCGGCACCGCGCAGGCGCAGGTCTTCTTCGGCGATGAGGAAACCGTCCTCGCTGTTGCGCAGCGTCTCCAGGCGTGCCCGGGCCGTCTTGCCCAAAGGAGGTTGATAGAGCAGCAGGCAGCTGGACTTGCCGCTACCGCGCCCGACCCGTCCGCGCAACTGGTGTAACTGCGAGAGGCCGAAGCGCTCGGCATGTTCGAGCACCACGATCGTCGCCTCGGGCACGTTTACGCCGACTTCGATCACCGTGGTGGCAATGAGCAGGCTCAGCGGCCCTTCGGCAAAGGCCTGCATGGTCTTGTCTTTCTCTTTGCCCGGCAAGCGACCGTGAACCAGGCCCACCTTGCCCGGGAAGCGGGTCTTCAGATGGGCGAAGCGTTCTTTTGCGGCGGCGAGATCGCTGTCGTCCGAGGCTTCGACCAGAGGACAGATCCAGTAGACCTTGCGATCTTCGCACAAGGCCCTGCCAACCCCCTCGACCACGTCGTCCAAGCGGCTCAGCGGCAGCGCCCGGGTATCGACCGGCTGGCGTCCGGGCGGCTTCTCGTCGAGACGGGACACGTCCATGTCGCCATAGAGCGTCATAGTGAGCGTCCGCGGGATGGGCGTCGCCGTCATCACCAGGATGTCGACGGCGCTGCCCTTCTTGGCTAAGGCGAGCCGCTGATGCACGCCGAAGCGATGCTGTTCGTCGATCACCGCCAGCAGCAGGCCGCGGAACGCCACTTCCTCTTGAAAAAGCGCATGGGTTCCCACGATCAACTGGCTTGCGCCGGCCGCGATCCGGGCTAAGGTGTCACCGCGGGCGGCACTGCGGTCGCGGCCGACCAGCAGTTCGATCCCCACGCCGGCGGCTGCCGCCAGAGGCTGCAGGCTATGCAAGTGCTGGCGAGCCAGGATTTCCGTAGGCGCCATCAAGGCAGCCTGACCGCCGCATTCAGCTGCCGTCAGCATGGCCATCAGGGCGACCAGAGTCTTGCCCGATCCGACGTCGCCCTGCAGCAGCCGCAACATGCGGCGTTCGCCTGCCATGTCGCTGAGGATTTCTTCGATTGCCCGATGCTGTGCCCCCGTCGGCCGGTAGGGCAAGACCGAGAGCACCCGGCTGCGCAGGCGGCCGTCGCCACGCACGACCCGGCCCCGCTTGCGCCTCTGGCGTTGCCGCACCAGAGCGAGCGCCAGCTGATTGGCGAGCAATTCGTCTAAAGCAAGACGCTGTCGCGGCAGCGCCAAGGGGGAAAGATCGGCTTCGTCATCCGGCCTGTGCGCAGCAGTTAGAGCATCGCGGAAAGAGGGTAGGCCCCGGGCTTGCAACAGGGGGCCGTTCTGCCACTCCGGCAGGGCCTCGGGTACCCGATTCAGCGCCCCCGCGATCGCGCGCTGCAGGACCTTCGGCGTCAGGCCGGCGGTCATAGGATAGATCGGCTCGACCGGCGGTAGGCTGTCGGCCTTCTCCAAGGGTAGCACATGATCCGGATGGGCGATTTGCAATGCGCCCGAGTAGTATTCCAGCTTGCCGCTGACCAGCCGCTTGCTGCCTTCCGGCAACAGTCGGTTGAGCCATCCTTTGTCGGTGTGAAAGAACACCAGATCCACCGCCGTACCCTCGTCGAAGCAGGTCACTCGAAAGGGTTGCCGCTTACTGCGCGGTATCTGGGTGGTGCCGACCGAGAGCTCTAAGGTCACCAGACGCCCCACTCGCGCCTCCGCCAGACGCGGGCGGTAGCGACGGTCGATCAAGCCGCTGGGTAGGTGCCAGCAAAGGTCTACGACCCGCGCTCCTGCCAGCCGTTCGATCGGCTTGGCCAACCTGGGACCGATTCCGGCCAAGGCGGTGACCTCTGCGAAGAGGGGGTAGAGGACTTGCGGACGCATGCTTTCGGCGAACGGCTCCCGAGTGTTGCAGGCTGGGCCGGACAGCATGACAGCGCCGCCGTCAGGATCTATATCCTAAAGTAGATTCGATCGCACAGTACCGGCAGTGCACAACAGCCGGCAGTGTGGTGTTGTGCCTAGGCAAAGGGAAGCGGCAGATGCAGGAAGAGACCCTGGAGAACCGAGCCAAGCGGTTACGTTATCGCAGCTGGCGGCGCGGCACCAAAGAACTCGACCTGTTGCTGGGGCCCTATGCCGACACTGCGCTCCCGGGGACCGAGGCCGGCGCCATGGATACCTACGAAGTGCTATTGGATCTGCCCGAACCGCTCCTCTACGATCTACTGACCGGCTTGGCCGAACCTGACTCCTTGACCGGCACGCCGGAGGGCTTCGTCGCCTTGGTGGCGTCGATTCGTGCCTTCCACGCCGGTCCCAAGTCTTGATAATCGTTTAAACATGGCATCCTCCGAACTGAATCGAGCCCTCTTCGAAGAGAACGACACACAAGTCTATGGCGCGGCCGAGGGGGCCGAGGCCCTATGGTTGGCGAAACTGCTGACGGCGCGACCGGAGGAAAGCCTGACTCTCGTTGTGCGCGACGACGCAGCCTTGGCGCGCACCGCTGCGGCGCTGAACTTCTTCGCACCCAAGACCGAGCTGCTGCGTCTGCCAGCTTGGGACTGCCTGCCTTACGACCGTGTCTCACCGCATCGCGATATCGTCGCCCAGCGACTCGCTAGCCTGATCGGCCTCAAGGTCGAGGTGAAGGGGCAGGGCAGGGTGCTGCTGACCACGGTGAACGCGCTGCTGCAACGCCTGCCGCCGCGCCGACAGCTCTGGTCGCGTGTGGTCACTGTCCGCCCCGGCGAGGAGTTGGCGCCCGAACATCTGCAGAAAGCCTTCGCCGATCAGGGCTACGAGCGGGTCGAGACCGCCAGCGAACCGGGCGAATATGCTCTGCGCGGCGGTCTGGTCGATGTCTTTCCCGCTGGGCATTCGGCGCCGCTGCGACTGGATTTCTTCGGCGACACAGTGGAGAGCCTGCGCACCTACGATCCCCTGACGCAGCGCTCGACGGGTAAGGCCAAGGGACTGGTGCTGCTACCGGTCTCGGAAGTCAGGCTGGATGAGGCCTCCATCGAGCGCTTTCGGCAGGGCTATCGCAGTCTTTTCGGCAGCGGCAAGGACGATCCCCTCTACGAGGCGGTGAGCGAGGGGCGCCGCTACGGCGGCCTGGAACACTGGCTGCCGCTGTTCTACGAGACGCTGGACCGGGTGGTGGATTACCTACCCAAGGCCGCGCCGGTGATCCTGAGCCAAGATGCCGAGAGTCACCGGGACGACCGCCTCAACACCGTCAACGAGTTCTACGAGGCGCGCCGGGCGGCGATGCGCAGCCGCGACGCCGGGTCGGCGCCTTACCGCCCGCTGCCCCCGGAGGCGCTCTACATGGGACCAGCCGACTGGGACAGCATGCTGGCGAGTCGGCCCGGGGCACGCCTCACCGCCTTTGCTGCACCGGAAGGGCGCGAAGCCTTCGATCTAGGCGCCCGGCGCGCGCCCGATTTCTCCGAGGCGCGGCAGGGCAAGGAAGGGCTCTACAAGGCCTTGGCCCAGACCTGGAAGCAGGCACAAAGCGACGGCCAACGCATCGTCATCGCCGGTTCCAGCGACGGCTCGCGGGATCGCTTGGGTTTGCTGCTGTCTGAGAACGGCCTCGATCGGCAGGTGACGGTCGGGAACGCTGCAGCCTTGGCCGAGGCGCCCGAGAGGGCTTTGGCCCTCACCAGCCTGCCGCTGGAGCGCGGCTTCGCCACGCCCGAACTCCTGGTCTTGAGCGAGCAGGATCTCTTGGGCGAGCGCCTGATGCGGGCCGCCGGTAAGCGGCGCAAGGCCGAGAATTTTCTGACCGAAGTAGCAGCCTTGGCAGGCGGCGACCTGGTGGTGCATGTCGAGCATGGCATCGGCCGCTTCGAGAGTCTGGAAATCCTGGACGTGGACGCTGCGCCGCATGACTGCCTGAAGGTTGTCTATGCCGGCGGCGACCGTCTCTTCGTGCCGGTCGAGAACATCGATGTCCTGACACGCTTCGGCGGAGAGGATGCCGTTGCCGAGCTGGACAAGCTGGGCGGCGCAGCTTGGCAGGCGCGCAAGGCCAAGGCGCGCGAGCGTATCCGCGAGATTGCCAAGAGCCTGATCCGCATCGCCGCACAGCGCCAACTGCAGACGATCGAGCCGATCGAGCCTCCGGACGGGCTCTATGCAGAGTTCGCCGCGCGCTTTCCCTATCCCGAGACGGACGATCAACTGAACGCCATCTCGGACGTGGTAGAGGATCTGGCGGCCGGCTGCCCGATGGACCGGTTGATCTGCGGCGACGTGGGCTTCGGCAAGACCGAGGTCGCCATGCGCGCAGCCTTCCTGGTCGCGATGAGCGGCCGCCAGGTCGCCGTCGTCGCCCCGACCACACTGCTGGCCCGCCAGCATGCCCAGGTCTTCAAGGAGCGCTTCAAGGGCCTGCCGGTGCGGGTCGACTGGATTTCCCGCCTGGTTGCACCGAAACAGGCGAGCGAGGTGCGTCAGGCCTTAAGCAACGGCAGGGTGGATCTGGTGGTCGGCACGCATGCCCTGCTGGCCAAGACCACCCGGTTCCGTGATCTAGGTCTGCTGATCGTCGATGAGGAACAGCATTTCGGGGTCAAGCAGAAGGAGCGGCTGAAAGAGCTGGGCAGCGACATCCACGTGCTGACGCTGTCGGCAACACCGATCCCGCGCACTCTGCAGATGGCCATGTCCGGGGTGCGGGAAATGAGCCTGATCGCCACCCCGCCGGTCGATCGCCTGGCGGTGCGCACCTTCGTGCTACCCTACGATCCTGTTGTGTTGCGCGATGCAATCCTGCGTGAGCGTCTGCGCGGCGGTCAGATATTTTATGTCTGTCCGCGGATCGAGGATCTGGACGAGGTGGCCGAACGCCTGCGCAAGCTGGTCCCGGAAGCCCGCTTCGCCGTCGCCCACGGCCAGTTACCGCCGGCCGAACTGGAGCGGGTCATGGGTGAGTTCCTGGACCGCCGAATTGACATCCTGCTGTCGACCAACATCGTCGAGTCGGGGCTCGACATTCCCACCGCCAACACCTTGATTCTGCATCGCTCCGATCTTTTCGGCCTGTCGCAACTCTATCAGCTGCGCGGACGCATCGGGCGCTCGAAGCTGCGTGCCTACGCCTACTTCACCCTGCAGACCGGCCTTAAGCTGACGCCCAGGGCGCAGCGCCGCCTGGAGGTCATGCAAACCCTGGATACACTCGGTGCCGGCTTTACCGTCGCGACCCACGATCTCGACATCCGCGGTGCCGGCAATCTGGTCGGCGAAGAGCAATCCGGGCATATCAAGGAGGTCGGCATCGAACTCTACCAGCAGATGCTGGAAGAGGCTGTGCAGGGTCTGAAGCAGCAGAAGGGCAGCGAAGATGTGCTCCCGGTTGAAGGCGGGGGCTGGACGCCGCAGATCAAACTGGGCGTCCCGGTGCTCATCCCGGAGGCCTATGTCGCCGATCTCAACGTCCGCATGGGCCTCTATCGCCGCCTCGCGACTCTGGTCGGCGAGGCCGAGATCGAGGCCTTTGCTGCCGAACTGATCGACCGCTTCGGCGCGCTGCCCGAAGAGGTGGAGAACCTGCTACAGGTCATGACCATCAAGCACCTCTGCCGACAAGCCGGCGTCGCCAAGGTCGATGCCGGGCCGAAAGGTGCGGTGATGTCTTTCCACCAGGACCAGCCGGCGGCGCCGGAGCACCTTATCGCCTATCTGCAGAGCGGCGCGCGCGACGGTTCGGTCCGTATCCGGCCCGACCGGCGCCTGGTGGTACAGGGGGCCTGGGGCAAGCCCAAAGGCCGCCTCGCCAGCCTGCGCAAGGCGCTCTTGCGGTTGGTACCGGAGGCCACGCAAGCGGCGGCGCAGTAGGGGTCCAGAACTCGGCAATCGGTCTCCGCAATAACCTTCGACCAGTGGGTCGTCCCGTGCCGTAGCGATCCTCCAGCGTGGGCGGTTCCCTAGTGCCCCTCTGAGTCCCGTTCCAACCGCTTACGTAAGCGATGGACGCCGAGACCGGCGGCGAGTGCGATGATGGGAACCGCGATCATACTGACCACGGACTTGTTTACATCCAGGCCCAGCTTCGCTAGACCTCCGAGCAGGTAGCCGAGAACGCCGATGGCATAGTAGGTGATGGCCACGATGGAGAGACCTTCGACCGTCTCCTGAAAGCGCAATTGCAGTTTCGCGCGCCGGTCCATCGACTGAAGCAGCTGGGCGTTCTGCTCAGATACCTTCACATCGACTCTGGTTGCCAGGAGGCGGGTTGCGCGACCGATCTGGTTGGTAAGCGCCCCCTGACGCGAATCGGCAGCGATGCAGGTGCGGATCGCCGGCGCCATTCGCCGCTGAATGAAGTTGCCGAGGCCCGGCGCGCCTGCTAGCGGGCGGTCTTGCAGGAGTTCGATCCGCTCGGTCACGATCCGCCAATAGGCTTGAGTCGCAGCGTAGCGGTAGGCGGTGCGCGTGCGCAAGGCCTCCGCCTCGCCGGCGATGACGGTCAGGCGCTCCAGCAGGTCGCGGTCCCGCGCCACGTCTGCCGGGGCCGAGAACTCCTCCGAGAGCTCGGCGATGGCGCCTTCTAGTCGGCGTAGGTCGCCGGCTGTCTCGCGCGCCTGGGCAAAGCCCAAAAGCGCGGCCATGCGATAGGTCTCAATCTCGATGAGGGCCTGTACCAAGCGTCCGCGTTGCTGATCGCTCTGCCGGACGCAGAACAGCAGCATGCGCATGAAGCCGTCGCCATCCACCCGTAAATCTGTGACAAGCTTGGCACTGCCGTCTTGTAAATCGCTCTCGATCAGGTCCTCCCGGCCGAAGGTATCGCGGTAGAGTCGTCGCTCGGCGCCGTCGTCGGGCAGCTGCCGTAGGGCGACGTGCAGGGAAGCCAGTAGGCGGCCCGGCAGGGCCTTGCGCCACCAGTCCGGGGCCGCTTCGATCGCAGCCCGCCAGTTCAGCGGCTGCTCTGCACTCTGTACCCGCGTGAAGGTATAGGTCGAGAATTCCGTATGGCGTTCCCAGACGATGGCGATGTTGCCCGCATCCACCCGGTGGCGCTGCGCGAAGCTACCGGGTTCAGCCAGGCCCAGGGTGCGGCAGAGCGCCAAGACATGGGCACGGTCTTCGCCGGCATCGCTTTCGCCGCTATGCATGATCAGGCGGCTGACGAGCGCCGGCTCGGAGATCTCGGGTGGCGGACGGGCGTGCGCTTCGGCCACCAGAGCCGACCGCCAGGGATGCGGCGTCAGGTCGATCAGATTCTCCGCCATGAATAAACCGCCTTCGCCCTCCCGTCCTCACCCCTTCGTCTGCGCTGCTGTCCAGCAGACTAGACGCAAGCGCTCAACCCCTCCAAGCAGGCAAGATGGCCCAGCTTACAGATCTGCCCAGCATCGCTTGCGCAGGCCTACGCAGTCGGCTAGGCTCTCAACCCTATCCTGACCGCGTCGGTCGTTGCGTGGCGGGGGCGGTTAGCTCAGCGGGAGAGCGTCTCGTTTACACCGAGAGGGTCGGCGGTTCAAATCCGTCACCGCCCACCATTTCAAATGCCCATCCGATGTTTCCACTGCCGCTTTTCGATTGACTGGCGCCTTTCGTGTCTCGCCGGGAGTATTCTTATTGGTCGCTGAAGTCCTGAGCGTCATTGCCCCGGTCTTTCTGATCGCAGCGCTGGGCTATGTCTGGGCGCGCTTGGACAAGCCCTTCGACAGCGCGATGGTAACCCAACTGACTGTTGCGGTCACCACGCCCTGCCTGATCGTGGATACCTTCTTGCGCGCCTCCATCTCGATGGAGGCCTTCGGCAGAATGGTGGCCGCGACCCTGGTGCTCTATGCACTTATGGCCCTGCTGGGCTTTACCTCACTGCTGCTGCTGCGCTGGCGGCAGAGCCACTTCTTGCCTTCGCTCATCTTCGGCAACACCGGGAACATGGGGCTGCCGCTTTGTCTCTTCGCCTTCGGGGAGGAGGGGCTGGCCCTCGGCATCACCCTCTTTGCCGTCTCGACCATTTTGAACTTTACTCTGGGGCCATCGATCGCTGCGGGCAGTATCAGCCCCAAGCAGATCCTGCGCATGCCAATTCTCTATGCGGTCGTCGGCGCCGTGACGATTCTCATCACTGGGCTTAGGCCGCCGCATTGGTTGGGCGAGACAATCCACCTATTGGGTGGTGTGACGATTCCCATGATGATCCTGGCCTTGGGCGTCTCACTTGCGCGCCTTAAGATCGTCGGCTTAGGGCGCGCTCTGGTACTGACGTCGATTCGCATCGGCGGCGGTATGGTCTTGGCTTTTCCGGTGGCCTGGCTCTTCGAAGTGGAAGGGGCGGCCCGCGGTGTCTTGATCGTCCAGGCGGCGATGCCGGCCGCCGTCTTCAACTTCCTCTTCGCCGAACGCTATTCCTCGGCAGGGTCGGATGTAGCTGGCGTGGTCCTGGTCTCCTCGCTGGTCTCGGTGGCGACCACACCGGCTCTGCTCTGGTTTCTGCTGCCTGCTTAGGGAGAGGGACAAGGTATCGGCTGAATAGTTTGACGCCGGCCCCTCCCCCGAACGTCAAGCATGGCCGTTCACCGTGCTTCCAGCTTCAGAGCCCAAGAGAATGATGCGTCCCCGCCGGCGCGCTTGCATTGGCTTGGCTGCCGGACGGGGGCCTGGCTGCCAGACGGGCGCACTCGAATGGAGCGGCCGGATCGATTTCCAGCATTGCACGACAGTCTGCGGCCTCCAGCGCATCGAGAGGACGGCAGTCGCGCGCGGCTGCATGCCGACCGCGCCGTCGAAACGGCGAAAGCGCTCCAGGGTCCTCGGCAGCGCCGGCCCAACCGCTTCGAGGCCGGCGAGGGCGAAGGGGGTAAAGCTATTCGGAACCTCGACTGCGGCTCGCTCAAGCTTGTCAAGGCTGTGCTACCCCTCACACCTTGGACGCTGGCAACTTGCGGTGAAGGCGCGACCGCTGCAAGGCTTTGTTCGCTCCGCACCTCTGTCCTGTCCGCAGTCATTGGAGATCTTGCAATGGAACTGACATTTTCGGCTTGATCGAGCGTCCGCGATGGCATATCCATCGCGCCTCTCGACGACGCGCTCCGGCGCCGCCGCCGAAAGCCCCAAGGGGGTGTAGCTCAGTTGGTTAGAGCGCTGGCCTGTCACGCCAGAGGCCGCGGGTTCAAGTCCCGTCACTCCCGCCATTCTCTCGAATAACCAAGACAGTCTTACATCGACCGGCAATGCCCGTCCTGGACGGGCATGTGGGGCAATTCCTGTCCAAGGTAGGTCCTGCCTAGCTCGCCACCCGCTGTACCCCTAGGCTATCGGCCTTCGGCAGCGTCACCTCGATCTCCAGGGTCGAAAGGTCACCGTCCTTTTCAAGCTTCACCACCGCCTGGCTTGGGTCGATGTCGACATAGCGCACCACCACGGCCATAATCTCGCGCTGCAAGCGGGGCAGGAAGTCGTCGCCGTTAACGCTCATACGCTCGTGCGCCAGCACGATCTGCAGCCGGTCGCGGGCAGTCTCGGCCGACTGCTTGTCTTTGCGCCGCGAGCGGAAGAAGGAAGTAATGCTCATGCCGCTCCCCTAAACCAGCGCCGCAACAGACCTTTGCGCTCTTGCTCCAAGAATTTCATCTCGACCTCTTGGCCGAGGAAGCGCGCGACCGCGTCCCGATAGGCCTGGGCGGCGTTCGATTTTTCTTCCAAGATCACCGGCTGTCCAAGGTTGGAACAGCGCAGCACCACTTCGCTCTCGGGAATCACGCCTAGGAGCGGGATCGCTAGGATCTCTTCCACATCCCCGACCTTCAGCATCTCGCCGGTCGAGACGCGCGCTGGGTCGTAGCGGGTTAGCAGCAGATGCTCCTTGACCGGCGTATCGCCCTGCTCGGCGCGCCGCGAGCGGCTGGCGAGCACCCCCAAGATCCGGTCGGAGTCGCGAACCGAGGAGATTTCCGGGTTGGTCACCACGACCGCATGATCGGCATAGTACAGCGCCAGCAACGCACCCTTCTCAATGCCGGCTGGGCTGTCGCAGACGACGTACTCGAACTCTTCCGCTAACTCCTCCAGGACAGCGCCAATCCCTTCCCTGGTCAAGGCGTCCTTGTCGCGGGTCTGCGAGGCGGCGAGGGTATAGAGGTTCTCCACCCGCTTATCGCGGATCAGGGCCTGGCGCAGCTTGGCCTCGCCCTGAATCACATTGATCAGATCGAAGACCACGCGTCGCTCGCAGCCCATGATGAGATCGAGATTGCGCAGACCTACGTCGAAATCGATCACGGCGGTCTTGGCGCCGCTAAGGGCCAGACCGGCCGCGAAGGAGGCACTGGTCGTCGTCTTGCCGACCCCGCCCTTCCCGGACGTCACCACGATCACTGTTGCCATCTGGAATTACCTCCCTTTGCTTTGGCAGTTTCGCTGTGTCGGCCTTGCGGCGCGCGGCGCCGCTACTGCCCGATGAGCCGAAACTTGAAAGACCGATCCTCCATGGAAACCTCGACGCCCTTGCCTATAACAGCAGTTTCTATGTCGCCATGCATGGTGTAGTAGCCACCGATCGCCAGCAGTTCGGGGTCCAGGCGCAGGGCGAAGATGCGGGCCTCTCGATTGCCGCGGGCACCGGCGATCGCGCGTCCTTTGAGGGCGCCGTAGACGTGGATGTGACCGTCGGCGATGATCTCTGCGCCGGGGTTCACGCTGGCCGTTACGATGAGGTCGCCGCCGCCGTCGGCGTAGATCTGCTGTCCGGCGCGAACCGGCCTGGCGATCATCAGGGTCGGCTTACTCAGCTCCTCCGTTTCAAGGGGTTCGGCCGAAGTCCGATTTGCCGCTGCGCGCTCTTGCGATTGCAGATCAAGGCCCTTCCGTTGGTTTTGCTGCGGTCGCTCGCTCGGGAGGGGGAGGCTGCGCTGTGTGCCCCTCGGCATGACCGGCAGGCCCAGCGCGGCAGCTTGGGTTTGCCAGCCCTCTGGGCCGGAAAGGACGCCAATCGGATGCAGTTTGAGGCGCCGAAGACCGGGGAGGAGGCGGGCGAGGTCGGTCTGCCCGACCTCTGGCGCCCCGACCTCTGGCGCCCCAACCTCTGGCGTATTGGACGCCAAGTCGAGGATGATGGGCGCCTGCCAGAGGAAGGCCGGAGCCTTGCTCAAGAGGCGCTCCAGCGAGGGCAGCACGGCCTCGGGCGCTGTCTCGTGCAGCTCCAGCACAACCAGGCTGAGGCTGGTGCCGCGTAAGCGAAAGGCCGGTTGAGAAGGCGAAGGCTCGGAGGCTCTGACGACGTGCATGCGCTCTGATTTCTATCCTCATTTCTGTGGGCCGCCTGGGTGCAGCGTCGATGACACGCGCCATCGCAGCTGGATTATAAACAAAAATAGCCTCTGCTGTTCGAGTCGAGCGCCGTTCGTTTCTTGGGCCTGTGGACAGTTTTTGCAGAGTCGGGAAGGCATCCGTACTGCGCGGAAACCGACTCGATGCTAGCTTGGAGAAGAGGGCCGGAGTATGGCCGACAGCCGACTGGCTTAACCAACCGAAGGCGCTTAGTTCGACCGCGCTGGAGGGAAGCACCTACGCGCATGACGATGAACTGCATCGGGCCGATAGCACCAGAGAGCGGCCCGATCGAAAGTCGGATCTTTGTGTCTTAAGACAGGCCGAAGCCGTTGGCTTTATTGGTATCTTGGGAGACAGTGGGTTCGGCCTATGCAAGATAGGATCTTCCTTATGTCAGGGTCGAATTGTGGATGGCTTTACCTCATGCGATGTTCTACGGCCAAAACTATCGTGAGGACGAGTCCCTTAAGCGACAGCACGGACAGGCGCCCGGGTAAACTTTCGCGAATGGCCACCTCGACCCCCCACCTCGACCCCCCACCTCGAGCCCATAGAGACGCTCCACACGCGCTGTCATCACCGCTTGGACGCTGCCGGAGGCTTCGATCCAGACGTCGCGCAAGCACAGCGGCGAGTCTGAAAACTGTGCCGCGAGCGAGAGATCGTGCATGGCGGCCAGGACATCCTATCCTGCGTGCGGGCAAAATCCAGAGCTCCCTTCCAGCACGAGCATCTGATGACGTAGATTGAGCGCTGCGGTCGGTTCGTCGAGCAGCAGCACCCGCGGTTCCCAAAAAGAGATTCTGCGCTAGATAGACAAGCTGTCTTCGATCTCCGATCGCCTCGCTCAGTCGACGCCTGGCCAAGGTCAGCAGTCCGAAGGCGGGCAAAGCGGATCTGGCTTCCTCTAACAGAGCGTGCGGAAGACTCGTTCCTAAGCGGTCCACCCGTCCGAGGAGGACCACCTCCAGGATCGTCAAGGCTGAGACGGCGCCGATGTCTGCGGCACGTTCGTCGCCCAGCCGCAGTATCGTCAACTTGCAGATCAGCGGCAGCAACACAAGCACAGACAAAAACAGAATTGCGGCAGAGACCGGCCGATTATTCCAATCGGCCTTCAAGAGCAAACCGAAGAGCTAAAAGACGATCGCCTGCAGAACTTCCGGTGCGGCTAAGTATTGCACCGAAGATTGGGCCAACCAAAGACTGGGCCGACCGGAAAAGCAAGAGCGTAGCGATGCCGGCGAGTACCATAACCTCTGCACTCATCGCACTCATGCCTGAGAAGGCCTAGACTAGGGCCGAGGCCAGTCCCGCCGTGCAGAAGGCGACGAGCGGCACGCTAAAACCTGCCAAGAAGGGCAGGGTGAGTCCGGTCGAGATGGCGAGCGCCGCCCCGAAACCGGCGGCTGAGGAGATGCCGGGCCGACGAGCAGGTCGACGAGCACCAGAATCAGGAGAATAAAGGCCCCGCTCAAGAACGAAGCCAAGCGGCGCACCACCAGCACCCGGTAGCCGGAGACGGCTGTCGCCACCTCCGGCAATGCGTTGTCGCCAGGCATCTCGCTTACGGCAACCGGGTCATGTAGGTCCCATGAAAGCGGATGGGCATATAGCGATTGAAACAACGATTGAGGCCGGCCGGGGATCGACATCGGCGAAGGCCTCAGAATAAAGCGCCTTCGCGATATATTGCAGGAAGACATAGGCATAGAGCGTGCGCGTGCCGCCATGTCAGAGGCCATGCACGTTGCTCTCTTTGACTGCCTTCAGATCTCAGATCGGACAGATCTCGGATCGGACCAGCCCGGACGCGCCAGGTAGGGCCTTATCCGCTCCCACGCCACGCGCTCTTCGACGCCGAGTCCCATGCGGACGGCTAACGGCGGCGTCGCCTATCCCGACTCGCTTAAGAGAATCATGTGCGGCCCGCGCGACAATACCTACTCGGGGTTTAGCGGTCCCTACTTCGCAACCTTGGCCTTACCGATCTTGTCGCCGCCGGCCATTTCGACTGGGCCGCCCCTTCGACTGGGCCGCCCCACATGAGATTGCCGTAAGAGTTGCCGATTTCGCCGGCCCCACTGCGGCCGAACTCGACTTGCACCGGAATGGGGTCGCTTCGTGCAGCGGAGACCCGCGCCTGCACGTCAGCCACCGCCTCGGCAAGCTATCTGCCAACTTCCTGGCACATGCCTCTTCGCCCAGGATCCGGCCCAGCAGGGGGTGGGGGCAACGTGCTTTTCTACCGTCTGCGCATTGTAGTCGAGCGCCACAACAGCAACGCCGGCAGCCTCCAAGCAATCAACCCGATCGCCCAGGGGGGCCCCGACCTGCCAGGCTGCCAAGATCGCCACGTCAGGTTGCGCTGCGAGCGCGGCTTCCAAGGAGCAGGTTCCTGCCTCGATCTCTGTCGATCTCTCCGGCGTCGTCAATCTCCAGAAGCTCAGGTACCGCCGTTGTATAGGCTTGTCATTGCAGGTTTCGCCAACCTTTCTAGGCGTCCTTTGAGATGGCAACGACGCGGTCGTAGGCATTGGGTCCGCCGATGGCAAAGAAGTCTTCAAAATAGAAGCCAAGCAGGATGCGCTCAGGCTGCTTCGGAATCTCGACCTCACGGCCAAGCACAGCGGTGACGGTTAAGTTCTGCGCACCGGTCGGCAGACTAACAGAGACAACCAAAGCCACAATGGCCAGGCCTCTGACAAGAAGGTGTTTCAGGGGTTTCTCTCCTGTGATCGGTAGAGTAGAGTGTTCGGTTTGTATGGTCGCCGGGAGAACGAGGGCCGTCCCCGAACTGACGGACCCCTGACCCAGATTAGGTCAAGTCGGTGCTGGTCTTGCCGCCGTGTGCCTTCGACCAACCGTTGGGGTCCTCCAAGAAGGTCTTCACGGCGGCGAGCCCTTTCTGGTCCAGGTGGCCAAGGTCTTCGGCGGCGGCCAAGGCGTCCCACCAGGTGGCGAGGGCGTGAAGAGCGACCCCGGCCTCCGAGAGACGCTGAATGCCTTCCGGGAAGATACCGTAATGAAAGATCACGAAGCTGTGTTCGGCCTCGGCCCCGGCCTCGCGCAAAGCCTCAACGAAGCCCAGCTTCGAGCCGCCGTCGGTGGCCAGATCTTCGACCAGCAGCACCCGGTCGCTCGGGGCGATAACCCCTTCGATGCGGGCATTGCGGCCGAAGCCCTTGGGTTTCTTGCGGACATAGGCCATCGGTAGTCCCATACGCTCGGCCATCCAGGCGGCGAAGGGAATGCCTGCGGTCTCGCCCCCGGCGATGACGTCGAAGCCCTCGAAGCCGCAGGCTTCGCCGACCTGATCCACTGCCATAGCCATCAGGGCCTTCCGGGCGCGCGGGAAGGAGATGATCTTGCGGCAGTCCACATAGACCGGGGAGACGCGCCCCGAGGTAAAGGTGAAGGGATTCTCTGGACGGAAGAGCAGGGCCTCGATCTGCAGGAGGCAACGGGCGGTGAGTCGCGCGCGCTCTGGCGAACCGGGGGTCGTCATCGCGGTGATTTGGCCTTTCTTGCTGCTGCGCGTGCCAGCAGTCTTACTAACAGTCTTAGCGGTAAGGATGCCGTGGCGGCAAGTCCGCGACGCCCTCCCGCAGCGACGCAAGCTTGCTCTGCACGATCCTTGCGCGGCCGGTCGGGTGCAAGCTGGTATCTTTGCTTCGGTGCCGGGACGGATATTGCGGAGTTCCTGGGCGGAGTTTCCGGAAAAGCCCGCGTTGGCTGCTCAGGTCGTGCACTATGTAGAACCGATGGAGGCGTCCGTTGAGGTTGTGTCCGGCAGTCCGCATCCCTCGATCGCCATGGTGCAGGGCATCTGCACCGGTGGCGGGCTGGAGTTGGCCCTGCATTGCGACCCGAGAATCGCCTGGAAGGGGACACATCTAGGGCTGATGAAATACTCGGTCCTCGATGCGTGCTACAAAAGGGTTGGGCGCGACGGCGTTGTCCGCGACAGGGCGGTCCTGTCGGCCAACGGGATCGGGCCTGATGAGCGCAGGCCTGTTTTAGGGCCTTCCGCGAAGATCTTACAGGCCGGGTGGCAGCGGCGCGAGATTCTGGAAAGCCTTAGAGGGCACGCAGCCTATGCGGGCCCGTCTTCATCGTCTCCGGCGACCCTGCGGGGCCCAAGGCCGCGTGGGCGAGCGGTGTTGAGGGGATCGCATTGCAGCCTTGCCAGCTTCATCTGGCATAGAATGCGGTACGGCACGCCCCCAACATGGACAGCTTGGACCGCTCATAGCATTGGGATGCCTCCCGGTTCGACCCACCCTAAGGCAGGATGATATCGGCGGGGATGTGGCCTTGCTACAGCCTGCTCTGGCGATGAAAGGCCATGGGGCTTGGGCACGATCGACGGCCACTTTAGGGTGCGGCCGCTGGCTGCCGTGTAAAACTTTCGGTGACGGCCGACGGAATCGTCGGCCAAAAGACCTGCCAGAAGACTTGGTAGACCCCAGGAACCCTTGCGAACTGAGGCGAAGGATGCGCTATTCCGCGGCTATGGAAACGCTGCTTGCGCCGGTGGCCTTGAGATAACCGTCACGCCTCTGCGGTGTCTTGATGCCCAATATCTTACCGGCCACCAGGTTGCGCAGCATCTGTGCCGTCCCGCCGCCGATGGTAAACATACGCGCATCGCGCGCCATCCGCTCTAGAGGCAGATTGCGGGAATAGCCCATGGCGCCGTGGATCTGCAGGGCGTCGTTGGTGACTTTGATCGCCGTCTCCGACGCGAGCACCTTGGCTTCGGCGGCCAAGAGGGAATCGGGGAAACCGGCTGTACTTTCTTCGGCGCTGGCGGCTGCGCGCCACAGCATGAGGCGGGCCGCACTTAGCTGAATGCGCATATCCGCCAGCATCCATTGTAGCCCCTGGAACTCGGCGATCGGCCGGCCGAACTGGGTGCGTTCCTTGGCGTAGGCAAGCGCGGCTTCATAGGCCCCCTGAGCAATTCCCAGAGCCACGGTGCCGGCGCCGACCCGTTGCGCGTTGTAGGCATCGATCAAACCGGCGAATCCGCGTTCGATGCCTTCCGGCGGCAGCAAGAGGCGGTCTTCGCCCAAGGTCAGATCGCGAAAGTGGATCTGCGTTTCGGGGATACCGCGCAGGCCCATGGCAGGCTCGCGCGCGCCGACGATCAAACCCTCATCCTCGCCGCGCAGCGCCAAGAAGCCGCCGATCCCGAGGTCACGACCCGCATCGACTACGCGGGCGAAGATCAGATGCAGGCGCGAGACGCCGCCACCGGTGATCCAGTGCTTGGTCCCGTTCAGCACATAGCGGCCGTTCCGCTTGACGGCGGTGGTCGTCATCTCGGTGGCCGCACTGCCGGCGCCGGGCTCGGTGATGCAAATCGCCGGCTTGTCGCCCTTCAACACGAGAGCGGCCGCCAGCCGCTTTTGCGCATTGCTGCCGTAGCGTAAGATGGCACCCAAAGCGCCCATGTTGCCCTCGACCACGATGCGTGCAGAGACGCCGCAGGCCTTCGCCATCTCTTCGACGACCAGGATGGCCTCCAGATAGCTGCGCCCCTGACCGCCCAAGTCCTTGGGAAGGGTCATACCGAAGAATTCGGCTTCGGCCAGCTTCGCCACCAGATCCCAGGGGTAGGCCTCGCTGCGATCCACCTCGGCTGCCTTCGGCCTGCACTGCCGATCGGCGAAGGTGCGCGCCTTCGCCTGTAGGTCTTTCTGATCTTGGCTGAGTGTGAACATGGTTTCGATCCTTCCCGCGCTGTCTTCGATCACCGGGGATCGCGGCTCCATGAGAAGGAATGTAGATTAATTTCTCCTCGGAGAAAAACGAATTATTCTCACGTCTAGCTTGAGGTCAATTTAAGAAAATTTGCATCGCCGCGGTCAACCCCTGTGAGCGCGCTTGCCAAGGCACCGATGAGCGCGGCCTTGGGGCTGTCGCTGCGTTCCAGCAGCACCAAGGCACGGGTCAAGGGCGGCCGGCCGAAGGGCAGGGCACGCAGGCCCTCCGCCTGCGGACGGCGGCCGAAGGGCAGGGGCACGATGGAAACGCCGAGGCGATGGCGCACCATCTCGAAGATCGCTTCCAGGGAGTCGATTTCCATGGCGCGCTTCACCTGGATGTTGCGTTCGCGCAATGCCCGGTCGATGTCCTCTCCGGCCCAGGCGCGACGTGAGAACTGGATGAAGGGATGCCGCTCCAAGAGGTCACGGTCGCGATTACCGGCCATCTCCAGAGGGGCAATGACTGCCAGAGGATCCCGACGGATAGTGCGCGCGCGCAAGCCTTCCGCCAGGTGCTGTGGCGCGGAGGCAAGTGCTGCATCCAACTCGCGGCTGCGCAGCTGTGTCGCCAATTCTTCCGATAGACCGGAGGTTACCCGGATCGAGAGCTGGGGATGCTGCGCCCGCAAGCCTGCCAAGGCCGGCGGCATGATACTCCCCAGGGCTGTCGGCACCGCCCCCAGCACCAGATCTCCAGCCAGCAGCGATTCGTCGGTGGCGAAGATACGGTCGTAGAGACTGAGGATTTGACGCGCTTCTGCAACCAGCAGCCGCCCTTGTTCTGTTAGCTTCGGCGGCCGATGTTTGCGCTCGAACAGCCTTCGGCCGAGGCTCTCCTCCAAAGCCTTCATCTGCAAACTGATGGCCGATTGGGTTAGGCCGAAGCTGAGCGCGGCTGCGGCGAAGCTTCCGTGCTCGGCAATAGCGACCAGAGTCCGTAGTGGACGCAGTTCCATGAGACCGGGTCAAGCCGCCATCAGCGACTCGGCACGCGCTTGGGCGCGGGCGGCCCGGTCGCTTGCGCCGAGGCCTTCGTGTGCACGCGCTACCATGCGCCAGTTCTGCGGGCTGGAGGGCTTCATCTCGCAGCGCTCGTGCGCCAAAGCCAAGGCCAACCCGTAGCGGCCAGCGCGCAAGGCCGCCTCAAGCAGAGTCCAGCCGATGATGTCGCGCTGCGCGAAGCTGCCGCCCAAACGGTGGGTGCGGTAGCGAACCGGCAAGAGGCACTCTATGCAGTCGTCGTAGAGCTCTAGCGCAAAAGCCTGCAAGGCCTTGAGGAAGGGTATGCCAATCTCGCGGCTCATCGCTACGTTGGCGTCGCTGGCATGCTCGCAATAGCGCTCGTTGGCGTTCAACAGGCGTTGCGCCGTCTTCTGCCGACCGGCGGACACGAAGCACATCATCGCATGTACGTCGTTGAAAGCGTAGAGCGTGTCCTCGACCGAGGCTTCCCACTTGTCAGCCAACTCGCCCCAGCGGTCGCCGGCATCCACGTCCAACAGCTTCAAGCGCCACAACAGGGCAGCCGCGTCCAACTCCTCGTATTTGTCGCCGTGCGGATTGGTGGCCCGCAGCTGCCGGTCGTAGATCTCGATCACTCGGTCGATCTGGGCCAGGTCCAGGTGGAACAGGCTGAGATGCCACCAGAGGTGATTGCGGAAATTGCTCTCGGCCCACTCCTTCTGTCGGCTGCTCATGAACCAGATGCCGCCGGATTGACGGCCCTGCATTTCCAGCACATGGGCAACCGCGTGGATCGCGTAGGGATGATCGGGACGTATCGCTAGCGCACGGCGTCCGCATTCTTCGGCGCGGGCGAAGTCGCGGTTCTCCTCCAGCCCGAAGGCATAGAAGCCGAGCACGAACTCATAGCCGGGCACCGATTCGTCCCACAGCGGCAAGACCCGGGCCACGCAATCGCGCTGACCTGTGACGTCGCCCAGCAGGACGTCGGTCAAGTGAACCATCTGCAGAGCCAGCAGGTCGAAGGGGTAGAGGACCAGAACCTCTTCCCAGCGCTGCACGGCGCCGAAGAAATCGCCGTCGACCCAGGCCCTGAGCGCCCGGATGTGGCCGCGCTCGCGTTCGCAGGCCGCTTGCCAAAGGGCTTCGGCGGCGACCACGCCGGTCAGCATCTCGTCGTAGATGCGGGTCTCCATGACTTGCGTCAGCATGGCGGCCTTGAAGATATGGCCCAGGATAAAGTCGGGATGCGCCTCTAGGAGGGCTTGGGCGCTGGCGACCGGATCGCCCCGAAAAGCGAGGGAATCCTCCAGCAGGGGTTCCAGCGCCGCTACGAGCGCAGGATTGTTGCAAGAGGTTGGAACGCCGCGGCAATCGCTTTGGGTCATGGGTACTGGCTCCATCTGTCCTGGTACAATTGTATGACCAGTCTAGCCCCGGATCGCCGCGCTTGGCATGCTTCTGGCAATGCGCTCTCGATCGAATCCCCGTAAAGAACAGTCAAGTGCCGGCAGAATCGTGTCGTTGGCCCCTGTCCTTCATCTCAACTGTCCTTTATCGCAAAAGGACATCATGCCAAAGCAACGTAAAGTCATTATCGCCTGCGCGGTTACCGGTTCGATTCATACTGCATCGATGTCGCTGCACCCGCCGATCGCCCCGAACCAGATCGCCGAGGCGGCAATTGGGGCTGCCGGGGTCGATCGCCGCGCAAGCGGCTGCGATGAGAGGCAATGTACGCGGATTCCCTCTAGGCCGGAGCCGGGCGCCTGGCCGCGAGCAATGCCGAACAGGTGCGAAACGTTCGCAAGATATTGCAAGGACTTTCACTAAGTGTTACGGAAGCGGCGGAAGCGGACGAAGCGCGCAACCCGGTCGAACTCTGAAGGACTATGTGAGACACCTAGGCACAGACCTGATAACCGATAGCAGACGTTAGCGGCGCTGGCGATTGCAGCGAGGGAGTTGCGGGCAAGCTTGTCATATCGGAGCGGCTTGCCCCCAGTAGCCGGCGGAAGATAGGGCTCAAGCTGCCCGAACTCCTCCTCTGTCGGCCAAAAGCGATTGTTCGTGTTGTATCTCCCCCCTTTTTAAAAGCTCAATCATCCGGCTGCCGAGGCATGCAGTCGCTTTATGGGGCCAGACGCTGGAATTCCGCCGGAAAGCCTCGGCTTAGAGGATGAAGGGAAGGACGGTCGCTGTGGCGGTCCGGCGGTTGCCCAGACAATCGACGGCGATATGCGTACCAGGCGCGTCGTGCGGGCAATCGACAAGAGCCAGCGCGATGTTCGTTGCAAGGCGCGGCGAATAGGCAGCCGCCCGTGCCGTCCCTATGCTTTCCCCATCGCGTAGTAGAGGCCAGGGATGCTCGTTCCCACCGACCGGGGCGCCGCCGAAGGTAAGCCCGACCAAACGACGCCGCAGCCCGGCCTCTCGCTTGGCCAGCAAAGCTTGCTTGCCAACGAAGTCCTGCTCGCGGTCGAGCGCGATCAGGTGCCCTAGATTGCACTCGAAGGGGTCGCTGTCACGGTCGGTGTCGGCTCCGATGGAGAGCAGTCCGCTCTCGATTCGTTCGACAGCGTTGGGGGCGCCGGGGCCGATGCCGTAGTCGCGCCCGGCCTCGGCGATCAGCCGCCAGAGCTCAAGCCCCCGGCTGCCGTCGCGGAGGTAGAGTTCGTAGCCGCCCTGCTTGCTCCAACCGGAACGGGCCAAGACCAGCGGTATGCCGTCGAGTTCGGTCTCTTGGAACCAGAAATACTTAAGATCCCGGACCCAGTCGCCGAAGAGGCGGGCGATCACCTCGACCGCCAGCGGTCCCTGTACCGCCAAGGGAGAGACGTCCGGTTCGCTCACCCGGCAGTCGAAGCCCTTCATGTTCGCGATCGCTTGTGCCCAATAGAGCATGTCGCTGTCCGCAATCGAAAGCCAGACCAACTCCTCGGAGAGCTTCAGCAGCACCGGGTCGTTCAGGATCTGCCCCTCGAAGCCACACAGCGGGGCGTACTTTCCCTGCCCGGCCTTGCACTTGCTCAGATCGCGCGGGGTCAAATAGGCGGCCAAGGCCATGGCATCCGGGCCGGCCAGTTCCACCTGCCGTTCAACCCCGACATCCCACATGGCAACGCCCTCGATCAGACGCTTATACTCGGCCTCGGGGTCGCCGTAGGAAACCGGCATATACATGTGATTGTAGACCGTCGCATGGGTCATGCCGGCCTCGACGGCGCCGTCGAAGAAGGGAGATTTGCGGTTGCGAGCACTAAGTACGAGTTTCGGAAACATGGCAAGGAGCGGAACCCTGTTGGCTGACGCGTCGGGCGGAAGATGCATCGGCATTCCAACCCACGGCTGCACCTTCGCTCGCCAGAGCCGGAGGAGTCCTCGGTGAGCAATCCTCAAGACACCGAGGCCAGGAACGACGCCGAAGGCAGGCCCGCCGGGCTGCAATCCCGGTTACGTGCCCTCTACTATGGCGAAGACGAGGCTGCAAGCCGCTTTCGCTTTGTCCTCATCGCTTTCGATGTAATCACCGTCCTCTTTTTTGTCGTCTCTTCAATGGTACCGGAGCGACCTTGGATCTTTCAGGTGGATCTTGCGCTTGCAGCGGTGTTGTTGGTGGAGTTCGCGGCCCGCTGCGTGATTGCCAATCGCAGCTGGCGTTTCCTGCTCTCTTTCCCGGCCTTGGTGGACCTAGCGGTTATCGCCTCGCTCTTGGCGCCGGCCTTTCTCGAGAACCTGGCCTTCTTGCGCGTTGTCCGCATGCTGCGCCTGTTGCGCTCGTACCATCTCCTGCGGGGGCTGCGCCGGGACTGGCCCTGGTTCCGTCAACGCGAAGACCTCATCCAATCGTCACTGAATCTCGCGGTCTTTGTCTTTATCGTGACGGCCATCGTCTTCGTGTTGGAAGAAGACCGCAACGCTAGCATCAACAACTACTTCGATGCGCTTTATTTCACGGTGACCACCTTGACCACCACCGGCTTCGGCGACATTACCTTGACCGACACCGCCGGTCGCGCCTTTGCCGTGGTCATCATGGTGTTTGGCGTCGCGCTTTTCTTGCGATTGGTGCAAACGATCTTCCGTCCGCCAAAGGTAGCCTGTCCTTGCTCACACTGCGGTTTGCGGCGGCATGATCCGGATGCTGTTCATTGCAAGCATTGCGGTGCCGTGGTAAACATTCCTACCGAGGGCGATTGGACGTGAGAATGGGGACCGCCAAACATGCCTGAGGTGCTAGCTGGCGTGGATGGCTGCAGCGGGGGGTGGATCGCTGCGCTCGGCAGCCCTCCGTCAGCCTGCAAGATCCGGTTCTATGCCTCCATGGAGGAACTGCTGCGGGACAAAAAGGTCTCGATTATCGTGGTCGATATGCCCATCGGCTTGGCCGGCCAGAGACAGGTTGAGGGACGGCGCCGTTGCGATAGCTTGGCCAGAGAATGCCTGCCGACGGGCCGAAAGTCCAGCGTCTTCCCGTCGCCGGCCCGTGTCATGCTGGACTTTCGCGACTATCACGATGCCAACGTCTGGGGCAAAGAAAACCTTGGACGCGGACTGTCGAAGCAGTCTTGGTATCTAATCCCCAAGATCCGCGAGATAGACCGGGCGATCGGTCCGGCGGACCAGGCGCGCCTCTTCGAATCTCATCCGGAACTTGCCTTTCATCGACTGGCTAGGGGCGTTCCCTTAGCCTCGAAGAAGACCCCAGAGGGGCAGGCGCAACGACAGTGCCTCTTGCTGTCCGCCGGACTTCAGGGGCTAGAGTCCGCTCTGGACTGTTTGCCCCGAGGAGTGAAGCCGGACGATGTTATCGATGCTGCGATGATGCTGATGGTTGCCGCCCGTATCCTGAGCGGTCGGGCAGAGCGTTTGCCATCGCTACCGGAACGGGACGAGCGCGGTCTGGATATGGCGATGTGGATCTGAAGCAAGAAGGCCCGAACCGCCAAAGATAACCTATCCTTGCCCGCACCGCGGTTTGCGGCGGCATGATCCGGATGCTATTCATTGCAAGCATTGCGGTGCCGTGGTAAACATTCTCACCGAGGGCGATTGGACGTGAGAATGGGGACCGCCAAACATGCCTGAGGTTCTGGCCGGCGTGGATGGCTGCCGCGGGGGGTGGATCGCTGCGCTCGGCAGCCCCCCGTCAACCTGCAAGATCCGGTTCTATGCCTCCATAGAGGAACTGCTGCGGGACAAAAAGATCTCGATTATCGTGGTCGATATGCCCATCGGCTTGGCGTGCGATGGGCGGCGCCGTTGCGACCGCTTGGCCAGAGAATGCCTGCCGCCGTTCCGAACGGCCAGCGTCTTCCCGTCGCCGGCCCGTCACGTACTGACCTTTCGCGGCTATCACAGCTATCATAGCGCCAACGCCTGGAGCGAAGAAAACCTGGGACGCGAACTGCCGATTCAATCTTACAGCCTAGTCCCCAAGATTCGCGAGATAGACCGGGCGATCGGCCCGGCGGACCAAGCGCGCCTCTTCGAATCTCATCCGGAACTTGCCTTTCATCGACTGGCTAACCCGGAACTTGCCTATCGCCGGCTGGCTAGAGGCGTTTCCTTAGCCTCGAAGAAGACCCCAGAGGGGCAGGCGGAACGACAGCGCCTCTTGCTGTCCGCCGGACTTCAGGGGCTGGAGTCCGCTTTGGACTGTTTGCCCCGAGGAGCGATGCCGGACGATGTCCTCGATGCTGCGATGATGCTGGTGGTTGCCGCCCGTATCCTGAGCGGCCGGGCAGAGCGTTTGCCATCGCTGCCGGAACGGGACGAGCGCGGTCTGGATATGGCGATGTGGGTCTGAAGCAAGGCCCGAGTAGCCCGAGCTGTCTCAGCAGCGCCCGGAAAGGCGGCAGCATTGTTTGACAGCGAGAGGCCGAGATAGTCCCCTTCCTGCACCGGAAGAGTCGGAAGACCTAGGCAGTAGCCGATGACGTTGGCACCCTTGGCGCCAGTCGCCAGCTTCTGATTCGGCTGGTATGGTTGCCGTCGCCGCCCATCAAGCGCTCTGCCATGCCGTGGCTTGGGCCTGCATCGACTTGGCCGGATCGGTCATCATCCGCGTCCTCCTCTCTAAGCGGGCGCGGCTGATGTTCATGGGATCGGCTTGGCTGGAGATCGAGTCGGTCACTTGATGTTCCAGCTATTGTCCGAAGAGCTTCTGGCTTCGTTCTGCGATCTCGGCCAGTTTTTAGGGAAAATTGCAAGGGTTCCGGTCCGGCACCTTGACATCTGGGCCTGATTGCACGCTCATCTTTCCATCCCTATGCTGTGGACAATTGGGCGCGGATGTGAGGCGCGCCAAATCCTTGGCTGGCCATGCAGGTTCAGCGTAGTGGTTAGCCGTGGCCGGTACGAGCGATTATCACTGGGCAGTGAGACCATCTGGTGCGCCAGCCTGCGATGCGTTGGCCCAGAAGGAACGAAAGGCCGTCATGATCAGAGCTATCGGTAGACGACAGAGTGCTTGGCCGGACGTGCGCAGTCTCTTGCCCGTTCTATGTCTCATCGCCTCGGTCGGTTGCTCCGTTTTTGAAGACAATCGCTCTCCCAATCCCGCTCAGGTCTCTTCAGAGGATCTTGAGGCCCAGCCCTATCCCAATCTCGCTCAGGTCCCGGATAAGCCGCCGTCGGTGACGCCGGAGCAGATCCGCGAAAGCACTGCTGCCGGCCTGGAAGCGGACCGTGCCAATGCGCAGTATACGGCGCCGCTGACGGCAGCAGGCACCTCGGTTCAATCGGCGGCACCGCCCGCACCGCCCCCGACCGCAGCGCAAGAGGTTGCAAACGCCGGTCAGGCGGCCCCGACGCCAGCGGCGCTCTCAAGCGTGGAACAGGGAATAACAGCAGTGGCGGCTGCAGGTGTGCCGTACCGCGGCGCTAGGTCTAGCGCACAGACTTCATCGGTCGCCACTCAGTCTGTTTCCTCTCAGGCGGCCACGACCGACGTTGCACCTTCCGCTACGGCGGCGACCGCTGCCGCCAACCGCCAGGCGACGACGCAGGCAACGCCTGCGGTTCCCACCTTGGATGGAACCGGCGTAGCGGCTTTGCCGCCGCAGACCGCTCAGCCTGCCGGCACCTCATCTTTGCCGAAGGTTCCCGCGCAAGGAGCGGTGGGCAGCGGTACGGTACAACTGGTGGCGGTTATCTACTTCGCCAACGGCTCGTCGGCGCTCGATAGACGCGATATCTCCGTGCTGCGTGAGGTTGCACAGATCCGCAATCAATACGGAGGAATCCTCCGGGTGATCGGGCATGCCTCGTCGCGGACTGCCGTCTTGCCGCAAGAGCGCCGTCAGATAGTAAACCTCGAAGTCTCCTTCAATCGTGCGGAGGCCGTGGGACAGGCGCTGCAGCGGGCCGGCGTGGCGGCCGACGATCTGGTCCTAGAGGGGGTCTCCGACCGGCAGCCCGTCTATCACGAGTTCATGGTGACGGGTGAGGCGGGTAACCGCCGCGCGGAAATCTATCTGGAGTATTGATCCCCGCCTGGCTTAGGAAAGCACAAACAGGCGGCTGGTCTCGGCCGCCGGTCCAATCGGAGAAGGTCGAACGGTGACGGCACCCTTGCGAATTGGCTTGGCCGGCCTTGGAACGGTAGGCGGCGGCGTGTTGCGTCTGCTGCAAGAAAACAAGGCCCTGATCGAAACGAGGTCCGGTCGTTCCTTGCAGGTGACTGCGGTCTCCGCCCGCGATCCTAAAAAGGCGAGAGATCTGCCTCTGGATGGCGTGCGTTGGGTCGACAGTGCCGAGGCACTGGCCGAGGATGATGCGGTCGACGTAGTGGTGGAACTGATCGGTGGCGAGGCCGGCGTGGCCTTGACCCTGGTCGAAAACAGTCTGAAAGCAGGTAAGCCCGTCGTCACTGCAAACAAGGCTCTGGTAGCGCACCATGGCGCAAAGCTAGACGCGATGGCCGACACGGCTGGCGTTACCTTGTCCTACGAGGCGGCGGTGGCCGGCGGTATTCCCATTATCAAGCTGCTGCGCGAGGGTCTGGCGGCCAATTCCGTCACCCGCGTTTACGGCATCCTGAACGGAACCTGCAATTATATCCTGACCGCCATGCGCGAGACCGGGAACGACTTCGAGTCGGTGCTGAAGGAGGCGCAAGGCCTGGGCTATGCCGAGGCGGATCCAACCTTCGACATCAACGGCATCGATGCGGCGCACAAACTGGCAATCCTGGCCTCCTTGGCTTTCGGTAGTCGCATCGATTTTCCGGCACTGGCGATCGAAGGCATCCGCCACGTCTCCGCACTGGACATCGCCTTCGCCGATACCTTGGGCTATCGCATCAAGCTGTTGGGCTATGCGGAGCGCCAAGGCGACCGGCTGGATCAGAGGGTCTTTCCCTGCATGGTCGCTAAGGCGGCGCCAATTGCTTCGGTCGAAGGGGTCTTCAATGCAGTGGTCGCAGAGGGCAACCAGGTCGGTACCGTGATGATCGAGGGGCCGGGCGCCGGGGCTGGCCCCACCGCTTCTGCGGTGGTCGCCGATTTGATCGATTTGGCCCGTGGGGCCCGGCTGGCGACCTTCGGCTTGGGCGCGCGCGATCTAGTCCACCTCCAGCCGCTGGACCCGGGACGTCGGCGCGGCGCTTTCTACCTGCGCCTCACGGTGGTTGATCGACCGGGCGTCATTGCCGATGTCAGCGCCATTCTGCGCGACCAGGTGATTTCTATGGAATCCATGCTGCAGCGCGGCCGGGCACCGGAGGAGACGGTGCAGGTGGTCCTGACCACGCATGAGACCGAAAGCGCTGCGCTGTCGCGCGCCGTTGCGAAGATCGCTACGCTTGACTGCATGATTGAACCGCCGCGTATCTTGCCCATCGCCGAATTCTGATCCAGAGCGGCCGCGTGCCGACCGACCGCACCAACGACACGAGGATGGAAAAAACATGACCGGGCCGAGCTCAATGAACCGCAATCTCGCCTTGGAGTCTGTGCGTGTAACGGAGGCGGCCGCTCTAGCTGCCTCCCGCCTGATGGGACGCGGCGACGAGAAGGCTGCCGATCAGGCCGCCGTGACTGCCATGCGGGTCGCGCTGAACTCCTTGCCGATCTCCGGAACGGTGCGCATCGGCGAGGGTGAGCGCGACGAGGCGCCGATGCTCTTCATCGGTGAGGAAGTCGGTTCCGGCGGACCGAAGATCGATATTGCACTCGATCCTCTGGAGGGCACCACCATCACCGCCAAGGGCGGTCCCAACGCGCTGGCGGTGATCGCCATGGCACAGGAGGGCGGCTTCCTCAATGCACCCGACACCTACATGGACAAGATTGCCGTCGGCGGCGGGCTGCCGGAAGACGTGATCGATCTCGACGCCTCGCCAGGAGAGAACCTGAAGTCGCTCTCCATGGCCACCGGCAAGTCGATCGGGGACCTGGTGGTCTGCATTCTGGATCGTCCGCGCCACGCTGACATCATCGACAAAGTCAGGGCCGCCGGCGCGCGAATCGTGCTGATCGGTGACGGCGATGTGTCCGGCGTCATTGCCACTTCCAACAAGGAAAGCGGCATCGACCTCTATCTCGGTCAAGGCGGCGCGCCGGAGGGGGTTTTGGCGGCCGCCGCATTGCGCTGCATCGGCGGCCAGTTCCAGGGCCGCCTGGTGTTCCGCAACGACGACGAGCGCGCCCGTGCGCATCGTTGCGGCGTCACCGACTTCACGCGCAAGTACCGCATGGAGGATCTGGCCGGCGGCAACGTGGTCTTCGCGGCAACCGGCGTTACCGACGGCAGCATGCTGCGCGGCGTGCGCCGTTCGGCCCAGGCGGCCGAGACTCAGTCCATCGTGATGCGCTCCGCCACCGGCACGGTGCGGACCGTCTCGGCGCGGCATAACTTCTCGCGCAAGACTTGGTATAGCGACTTCATGGGATGAGCGCCGACGGGGATGCTGCGCTGTTCGGTGTCGTCCGCTCCTTAACCGGCCAGCGCTGGCGAGCCAGGCCCTGCGACGAGCGGGCGGCGTCCCTGTTGGCGCAACGCCTGGGCCTGCCGGACCTGCTGGCCCGACTGCTGACCCAACGCGGCATCGATCTCGACAGCGCCGAGGGCTTCCTAAGTCCGCGGCTGCGCGATGTTTTGCCCGAACCCTATTGCCTGAAAGATATGAAGCGGGCTGTGGACCGCTTGGCGGAAGCGGTACGTGACGGCGAAGCGGTCGCCGTTTTTGGCGACTACGATGTCGACGGGGCGACCTCCGCCGCCTTGCTGGTGCGCTTCTTCCGGGCGCTAGGGCAGGAGATCCGCGTCTACATCCCCGATCGTCTGAAGGAAGGCTACGGCCCCAACGCGGCCGCACTGGAAGGCCTTGCCGCCGAGGGTGTTAGGCTGGTGGTGGCGGTGGACTGCGGCACTACGGCCTTCGAGCCGCTGGCGGCGGCCAAGGCGGCCGGCCTGGAGGTCCTGGTGGTCGACCATCACGTCGCCGAGGCGGCCCTGCCCGACGCCCTGGCCGTGGTCAATCCCAATCGTTTGGACGATGACAGCGGCGTCGGCAGTCTAGCTGCGGTGGGCGTCCTCTATCTGCTGCTGATCGCCCTCAATCGAACCCTGAGGCAGTCTGGCTACTATGAGAGCGGCAGGGTCGAGCCGCCCTTGCTCAAGTGGCTGGATCTGGTGGCCTTGGGCACGGTGGCCGACGTGGCCCCGCTGAGCGGCCTTAACCGGGTGCTGGTGGCGCAAGGCCTGAAGGTGCTCTCGGCGCGCGAGAACCTTGGCCTGGCGGCCTTGCTGCAGATCTCCGGCCAGTCGGGCGCGGTGACTGCCGGGCAACTGGGCTTTCATCTGGGGCCGCGGGTGAATGCCGGCGGCCGGGTCGGCTGTGCAGGCTTGGGTACGCGCTTGCTGACGGCAGAGGATCCCTTCGAGGCGCAGGGCTTGGCGCAAGACCTGGATCGGCTGAACCGCGAGCGGCAGGACATTGAGGCCGCTGTCCTGGCCGATGCACTGGCCATCTTGGAGGCCGAACCGCCGTCGAAGGGCATGATCGTGGTGGCTGGCGAAGCTTGGCATCCCGGCGTCATCGGTATCGTTGCCGCGCGGCTGCGTGAGCGCTTCGGTCTACCCGCTTTGGTGATTGCTTTGGCAGGCGCGGAGGGCAAGGGCTCGGCCCGTTCGATCCCCGGTCTCGATCTGGGCGCCTTGGTGCTGCGGGCACGCGCCGAAAGACTGCTGATCAACGGCGGCGGGCACCGGATGGCGGCTGGCCTGACGGTGGCACGTGGTGCCTTGGCAGACCTGACGGACTTCCTCAGGTGCGAGACAGCCCGGCGGCTGGCGGAGATCGGCTATCGTCCGACTTTGGACATCGACCTGCCCCTCAGCGGCGCCGCTGCTACCGCCGCCTTGGTCGACAGCTGTCAACATCTCTCCCCCTTCGGGGTGGGGAACCCGCAGCCCCGTTTCGCCCTGCGGGCGCTTCGTCTGGCCCAGGTCGATATCATGGCCGAACGGCACCTGCGCCTGCGCGTCGAGAATGATCAGGGTGGCAGCCTGCGGGCCGTTTGCTTCCGCGCCTTGGACGGCCCCCTTGGCGAAGCCCTGATAGCTGCCCGCGGCCGCCGCCTGCATCTGGCCGGCAAGTTGGAGCGCGACGCCTGGCGCGGCGGCGAGGCGGTGCAGCTGGTCTTGGAGGATGCTGCCGAGGTGGCAGGCGCCTAGAGCACTCACCGGGCTGTGACTGGCTTTGGGCGCCTCTCCTCGACGGGCTTTCGCGTCTGGTTCTTGGATCGTTGGGGCAAGGAGCGGCAGGACTATTCAGGGTGCACGCAGACGGAACAAATCGGCGCCGGCCAAATAGGCTCTTGGTCGGGTCGCTGGCGGTCCTGGCGGTTTTCGGCTGGCTTTCACGCGCCGGGGCGCAGATCGTGGAGGTCGAACTGGTGCTTGCCGTCGACAGCTCCTCCTCGATCGACCGCAACGAGTTCGACCAGCAGATGAAGGGCCTGGCTGAGGCCTTCCGCAGTCCTTTGGTCGGTGCCGCTGTCGCGGCGTTGGGAGAGGGAGGGGTGGCGGTCACGCTCATTCAGTGGGCCGGTCGCAGTCAACAGCACGAATCGGCGCCCTGGCGCGTTCTGCACAGCGCCAAAGATGCCAAGACCTTTGCCGACTATCTAGATGCGACGCCGCGCTATGTGGACGGCGGCAGCACAGCCATCGGCGAAGCGTTGCGCGCCTCTTTCGCCAGCCTGCTGAACAGCCCCTATCGGGGTGAGCGGCTGGTGATCGACATCTCCGGCGACGGCGTCAACAACGAGGGCGCGGACCCGAGGGGCTGGCGCGACCGCCTGATACAGGCTGGCGTCACCGTCAACGCCCTCGTCATTCTGAACGAGGACCCGAACCTGCCGTATTTCTACCGCACCGAGGTGATCGGCGGTCCGGGCGCCTTTCTCATGACCGCGGTCGATTACCGCTCCTATGGGGCCGCGATCGAGCAGAAGCTGCTGCAGGAACTGGGACCGCCACAGTTCGTCGATCACACGCCCGGGAAGGGAGCCGGGAAGCGGCCCGAGGGGGGCGATTCTCCGTCACCGCACGGCCGCACCGGCGGATAAGGTGCTTGCATTTCCGCAACCGGCGCCGTATCTCCCTGCCTTTTGCACGCAGTCCCCATCGTCTAGAGGCCTAGGACGCCAGCCTTTCACGTTGGTAACACGGGTTCGAATCCCGTTGGGGACGCCACCGCCTCAAGTTCGCACTGCCGCCGCCTCCCTTGTCGATATTCGAACCTGGTTTGCGGGTAGCCGTCCAGACGGTTGGTCCCAGATGGTTGGTCGAGGTATCCGACAGGTGCGTTGCAGCGGACTTCTGGGCGGCTTTTCCCTCACTCCTTGACGATTTCCATCGCTATGTAGGTCGAGGTTTGGGTTACGTGCGGCAGGTGGGCAAGGGTCTCGCCGAAGGCCTTGCGGTAGGAGGCGACGTCGGCGGTCTGCACCTTCAACAGATAGTCGAAGCCCCCGGCGATCATGTGGCACTGCTCGATCTCGCTGGCGGCACGTGCGGCTTGGTCGAAAGCTTCCAAGGCCTCGGTTGTCGTGTCGCTGAGCGTCACCTGGACGAAGGCGACCTGCGCCAACCCCAGCTTTTCCGCATTTAGTTCCGCTCTATAGGCAAGGATGTAGCCGTCGCGTTCGAGCCGGCGCACCCGGGCCAGCACCGGCGATTTGGAGAGGCCGACCCGCTGGGCCAACTCCGCCATGGAAAGGCGGGCGGACTTTCGGAGTTCGTTGAGGATCCGAAGGTCGAAACGATTCGAACGATCTGTGTTTCTTTTCATAGTCAGACATTGATATGATCTTGGGCCGAAAATAAAATTTATATGCAGCCTGTTTCTCGAATCTTGTAGGACGACGGAATCGATGGCCTAAGTGGACCTATGTGGACCGGGCGGGGGTTTCTCTAGGGAAATAGAGAGTTTGCGGGCGGTCTGGGTGCGGGGTCCTGGGTGCGGCCGGATTGGGCGGTGCGACAGGGAAATGGCCCGTGCTTGATCGCGGTCCGGTGGATCGGGGCGGATAAGCGGGAAATTTTCACCAAGATTCCGGGGGCCGGATTCCGGGGTAAATCGGCTGCCGTTGCAGCGGTCTTGCAAAGCTCTTGCAATGCCATTGCAAGGCGGCTGGTCAGCCGGTCTTGGTGGGCTTGCCCCAGTAGTCGGGCGGGTCGATGCCGAGGATGTCCCAGGGTGGTGTCCAGCCTCTGCCGGTTTCGTCCGGCCAGCCCTGGCGGGCGGCGCTGTCTTCCTCGGGCGTGTCGAGCTTATCGATGCCGTGGCGGTCGACCCAGCCC